>JAISIX010000219.1 GCA_031261805.1 Mediterranea sp. (in: CFB group bacteria) | reverse complement strand
GAAGAGCAGCAACGACTGGACGAGTTGAAAAGGGAGAAGGAACAACGGCGACAAGAATACGGGAAGAACGAGAGCCTTGATGCGGAATGAGCCAACCGAGCGACATATCATTGGTAGCGCAGGTCGTGGTGCTGAAAAGCACCAAGGCCTTCGACCAGCTGGTGCAGAAATACCAAGGGCGTATCCGGCGCTTCTTCCTCAACCTGACGTGTGGCGATGGGGAGCTGAGCGACGACTTGGCGCAGGACACTTTCCTCAAGGCCTACACCCGCCTCGCCTCGTTTCACAACCTGTCGAGCTTCTCCACTTGGCTCTACCGCATTGCGTATAATGTCTTTTATGACTATATTCGCAGCCGAAAGGAGACATCGGGCTTAGAGGCTGCGGAGGTAGATGCTTGCCGTAGCACCGAGCAGGTGGACATCGGGCGGCAGATGGACGTGTATCGCTCGCTCCAGACACTCAAGGAGGCGGAGCGTACCTGCATCACACTCTTCTACATGGAAGATGTGGACATGGATAAGATAACGGACATCACCGGTATGCCGGCAAACACGGTGAAGAGCCACTTGCGCCGAGGAAAAGAGAAGTTGGCTCTTTACTTAAAACAGAATGGTTATGGTACAGATAGAAGATAACGACAAGTTTTTGCGGGAGTTCCTGGCTGCTGGTAAGCCTGAAGTACCCGATGATGGATTCAGCAAGCGTGTGATGCGTCGCTTGCCGGAGCGTAGTGCCCATGATAGGTGGCGTAGTCTGAACCGCCTGCTCACGCTGCTCGTCACGGTGCTGAGCGTTACCCTGTTCTACCTGCTGGGTGGCTTCCAAGCGATGGGGAATACCCTGAAAGGGGTGGGAAGTAATATCCTGAATCACGATGTACTCAGCCTCGACCCCAACGTGATGGTGGTCGTAGCTCTGGTACTGCTGTTACTGCTGGGACGGAAGATTGTGTCGTTGGCGTAGGGGGTAGGATTACCTCTGCTGGCCACTCTCCATTGCTTGAAAACCTCTTATGCGGAGTTCCTTCGAATTGAAACAGTAAAGAATCCTATATTTAGGATGGAAGAGGACGCTACGGCATTCATAGCCTTTCCTTGCAAAAGATGTATCAAGAATGCCTATTCGAGGAGAAACGGAGAGTGTTGTTACGACTCTCAAAATATCCCGTGTGACTTTGGCTGCAGTTTGCCTCCCCATCTTTTTGTCGTACCATACGACTATGTCTTCCATTTGATTTTCAGCCTTTTCAGTCCAAACTATTTTGAGAGCATCCATGCAAAAAACGAGTTTATTCTTTCTTCATCTGCTATTTTGCCATTGTCTGATTCTTCCAATTCTCTTGCAAGTTCTTCAGGCGTAAACGAACACGGCATTTCATCGCCTATTTTTTCTCTAAGTGTCGCAAACCTATTTTCCCAATACGCATCGTCGTATTGCGGTTTAGGTACGTCAACTGGACCTGTAACCTTTCTCTTCGGGTGGTTACTATTCATCCGAGTGTGATATACGGGAGTGGGTTCTTTCGCTTTCATACTTATACTTTTTGCAAAGATAGCCTTTGGTATTCATAAGTCCTAATTTCCAAGCTGGAGAATTATCCCCTTATAGCTTGTTCTTCTCGATATAAGCTTCTACCACTTGCGCCGATGCGGCATCCTTCAGCAGCACCGTCTTGTTCTTGTCCAGCAGGTAGAACGTGGGAATGGCTTTGAGGTCGTACAGGTTTTTGTCGCGGATGACAAGCTTCTTGTCGTAGGCGTTAATCCACTCTTTGGGAAACTCATATTGGTACTTGCGCCAGTTGTCCAGTTCCTCGTCGGTGTAGAGCGAGAGGATGGTTAGTTTCTTTTGGCTGAGTAGCTCGTTGATGCGGGGAGCTTGTTTCAGTCCGGCGATGGACTCTGAGCAGGCGTGGCAACCGGGGTTGTTGATGAAGAGCAACACGTAGTCGGTCTTCAGCCCATAGAGGGTACCTTGCGCTCCCGAGGCGAGGGTGTAGGTGAAATTGAGTGCCTTGGTGCCTAAGCGGTTCTTCTGTGCCAAGTCGAGGCGAAACCTGGGGCGCTCCTTCTCGGCGGCCGTAAGCAGGGATGAGTTGAGCATGACTCGTAGCACGGGGATGTAGTACTCCTCGTTGCGCATAGGCGAGTTGGGGTCGTATAGGTATTTGTCGGCCAAGTCGGTGAGGTAGTCGAACATAGGCTTGCTGGCATTGGCTTTTTGGATGGTGGCGGCCACGGCTTCCTGTGCCGTGGTGAGGGGTACGTGGTTCAGCAAGTCGCAGTAGTTCACCCAAGCTTGTTCGGTCACGTCGGGTTGGTTCACGTAGGTCGTGTCGGCGAAGTTGAAGTTATCCCAGTAGTGGCGCACTACGAAGTCGGCCCGCTCTTGGGGGTCGGTCATCATGGTGGGCACGACGGGTAGCGTGAAGTGCTTCGTCGTATCATTGGGGGCCGGTGTGGTCACAGCCTCTTGGGTATTGACCTTGGATGAAGGGGTAGAGGAGGATGCATTTCCGCGCTTGCAAGAGCCGCACATAAAGAGACACGAGAGCAACAGTATATTTAGGGTCACTTTCATAACTTTGAGTTTTTACCTTGATAATAAGTAATGTATCTAATATGGTGGGCAAAGATACGGTACTTTGCGTTTCTTTCAAAGCTTTCTTATCCTTTTTCGCGCTTTCGGGTTATAGCAGCTCCTGAAGTTCACGGAGTGAGCGGATGTGATGGGTAGGGTGGAAGGGGAGTTCGTTGCGTCCGGCCCAATCGTAGAACGCCTGGTCCATGCCAATGCCCCGGGCACCGTTGATGTCGTTCTCCCAACTGTCGCCTATCATGAGCGACTGGCGCAGCTCGGACTGTGTGGCCGAGAGGGCGAAGTGGAAGATGGCGGGGTGGGGTTTCAGTACGCCGATGTCTTCGGAGAGGATGATCCGGCGGAAGTATCCGTCGATGCCTGCCGAGCGCATCTTATGTGCCTGTAGCTCGCGGAAGCCGTTGGAGAGGATGTAGAGGTTATAGCGCGGGGCGAGGTAACGCAGCGTCTGTTCGGCATGAGGCATCAGCTTGCTCTTGGTGGGGATAAGGGCGAAGAAGCGCTCGGCGAACCGACGGGACAGTGCTTCGTCGTCCACACCCACTTCTTGCAAGGGGTAGAGAAAACGCTGGCGGTTCAGCTCCTCCTTGGTGATGCGGGCATCGCCGTAGGCTACCCATAGCTCAGCGTTGCGCCGTTGGTATAGCGAATAGAAATGCTCGAACGACCGGAAGTAGCGGTCGTACGAGCATTCATTATATACTTCCTCGAGACTGTCGCGAGCGTTCTGCGAGAAGGCCCATACGGTGTCGTCGAGGTCGAAGAAGAGGTTCTTGTATCTCACCCTCTCCTCCTTATTTCACTTGGATGACCAAGTACTTCGACACGCTCCAGAAGGCGTTGGGGTCACTGATTTCCAGCGAGAGTTGTCCCTTGTCGTCTTTCGTCAATGCGTAAGAGCCGGCGGGGTGCGTGGTAAGCATCTTGGCACTCTTGGAGTAAAGCTTAATCTCCTTGGTGGTGCGGATGTCTACTTGGGTGAAGTAGTCTTTGTTGAAATCGGCGCTCTTCAGCACGTCGCCGCTTTGCAGAATCTTCTGTGCCTTCAACTCCGACTTGGTGCCGAACACAAACCAAGCGGCATTGAGGCTCTTGTCCTGCTCGGCCACGGTCTTGGCTTGTGCCTCAGTGGTGGCAGTGAGCGACTCTTTGGCGGCGGAAAGGTCGCTTACGGCAGCGTCCAACTCCTGAATGCGGATGTTCTTGGAGGCCAGCTCTGCCTGCAGCTCTTCGATGCGCTGCTGCTTGGCGTTCAGCTCGGTGGTGAGAGACTCAATGGCCTTCTTCAGCTGTGTGGAGTTGTACTTGCTGTTCTTCAGCTGTGCCTGTAGCTTGGCTATCTGGGCCTTGTTTTCTTCCATCTGCTTGGAGATGAATTCAATGTCCGACGCAATCTGCTGCTTGGCCGTGCTGGCGTTCTCGGTGATGGTACCACGCTTGAGGTCCACGCGATTCTCGGCAGCGTTAATCTTGCGGAATCCCTCTTGCACCTCGTTGAAGGTACCCATCATATCGTCCAGCTCAGCGTTGCGCTGATTGAGTTCGGTCAAAAGAGAATCGCGCTCAGCCTTTACTTTGCTCCCTCCGGTGAAGTCGCACGATGCCAACATCGTGGCGGCTACTACTAAAAATGCTAACTTTTTCATACGTTTTACGTTTGATGGTTTATACTAACTAAAGTCTTTTCATTCTTCTTTGCCTCCCACCACAAGCACTATCTCGCCACGTGGCTCGGTAGCGGTGAAGTGGGCGATCAGTTCGACCAGCGTGCCTCGTACGGTCTCCTCGTGCAGCTTGGAGATTTCCCGCGATACGCTGGCGGGACGTTCGGCACCCAAGTATTCGGCCAACTGCGTGAGGGTTTTCAGCAGTCGGTAGGGCGACTCGTAAAGCACGATGGTACGTGGCTCTTCTGCCAGCGCTTTCAACCTTGTCTGCCTCCCCTTCTTCTGTGGCAGGAAGCCCTCGAAGCAGAACTTCTCGTTGGGAAGCCCCGAGGCTACCAGTGCCGGAACAAAAGCCGTGGCTCCAGGCAGGCACTGTACCTCAACGCCTTGGCGCACGCACTGGCGAACCAGTAGGAAGCCGGGGTCGGAGATGGCGGGTGTACCCGCGTCGGAGATGAGCGCGACAGTCTCGCCGGCAAGAATCCTTGCTACCACGCCTTCTACCGTCTGGTGTTCGTTGAATTTATGATGCGACTGCATCGCGTTCTTGATTTCGAAGTGCTTCAGCAAGATGCCCGAGGTACGTGTGTCCTCGGCCAATATCAGGTCAGCCTCCTTCAGCACCTTGACGGCGCGGAAAGTCATGTCCTCCAAATTCCCTACCGGTGTAGGTACGACGTATAGTTTTCCCATATCTTTCTTATGTACGGTGCGAAAGTAGGAATAAATTGCGCAATAACAGAAATTAGTGGATGATTTAACAGTTCTTGTACTTTCGATTGGTTACCTTTGTCGGCGTATTTAATAAAGAAAGCACTAACAAGAAAATGGTATTATTCTCAGAAGCCAACATACAAGAGACCCATCGCACGGGGCGTATAGAAGTGATTTGTGGCTCGATGTTCTCGGGCAAAACCGAGGAGTTGATTCGCCGGTTGAAACGGGCGAAGTTCGCCCGCCAGCGGGTGGAGATTTTTAAGCCGGCCATCGACACCCGCTACTCAGAGGCCGATGTGGTGTCGCACGATAGCCACTCCATCGCCTCCACGCCGGTAGATACTTCGGGCAGTATCCTGCTCTTCACCTCGGAGATAGACGTGGTGGGCATCGACGAGGCCCAGTTTTTCGACGAGGGGCTGGTAGAGGTCTGTAGCCAGTTGGCCGACAATGGCATCCGCGTCATCGTGGCGGGCTTGGACATGGATTTCAAAGGGAAGCCCTTCGGCCCTATGCCAGGGCTGTGCTCCATTGCCGACGAGGTATCGAAGGTGCACGCCATCTGTGTACGTTGTGGCGAGCTGGCCTCCTTCTCACACCGCACCGTGAAGAGTGACAAACAGGTGTTGCTGGGCGAAACAGATGAGTATGAGCCGCTCTGCCGGAAGTGCTACCGCAAGGCGCTGGCAGAAGATGGGAATAGTGATTAGCAAGTAAGTGATTAGCGATTATGGAACAGAAGAAGATTACATTCGACCGCTTTATACGCTACGCTGTCGGCTTCGCGCTGGCAGTAGGCATACTGATGTTGGCAAAACGGCTGAGTGGCGTATTGCTGCCGTTCTTCGTGGCGTGGCTTATCGCCTATATGCTCTATCCGTTTATCAAATTCTTCCAATACCGGCTGAAGCTAAAGAGCCGCATCCTCTCCATCTTCTGTGTCTTCGTACTTTTGGCAGCCATAGGCACTACCTTATTCTATTTCCTCATTCCGCCCATCGTGTCGGAGGTAGGGCGTATGAACAGCCTGCTGGCCCAGTACCTCAGCAACGGGACGGGAGGCAATGTGCCGCAGCTGCTTTCCGAATTTATCCGCGACCACGTGGACCTGAAGGCGCTCAACCGTATCCTTAGCGAGGAAAACGTGCTGGCTGCCATCAAGGATGCCGTGCCACAGATGTGGACGCTACTCACCGAGTCCATCAACATTCTCTTCAGCATCTTTACCTTCTTTATTATTATACTGTATGTCATCTTCATCCTGCTCGACTATGAGGCCATTGCCGAGGGGTGGCTTCATTTGCTGCCGGGCAAGTACCGCCGCTTTGCCGCCAACCTGGTGCAGGACGTGCAGGAAGGCATGAACCGCTACTTCCGTGGGCAGGCGCTGGTAGCCCTCTGTGTAGGTATCCTGTTCAGCGTCGGTTTCCTCATCATCGACTTTCCCATGGCCATCGCATTGGGACTCTTTATCGGAGCGCTCAACATGGTGCCCTACTTGCAGGTCATCGGCTTTCTGCCCACCATCCTGCTGGCCATCCTCAAGGCAGCCGACACGGGGCAGAATTTCTGGATTATCATTGCCGGGGCGCTGGCTGTGTTCTGCATCGTGCAGGCCATACAAGACACATTGCTTGTGCCCAAAATCATGGGGCGTATCACCGGCTTGAACCCCGCCATCATCCTCTTGTCGCTCTCCATCTGGGGATCGCTCATGGGCATGTTAGGCATGATTATCGCCCTTCCGCTCACCACCCTGACGCTTTCATACTACCAGCGCTTTATCATCCACAAAGAGAAGATAAGGCACGAGGAGGACGAACCGTCTGATAATCAACCAAGGAGCGATAACTAAGCTAAATAAAGATAAGTTTTTACGGTCAAACGCTTGCTTTCTTGGCAGAAAGTACTACCTTTGCACCCGCAATCAGGCCAAAAGTCGGTTGCACAACGGTTTGATTCGCTAGCTCAGCAGGTAGAGCACAACACTTTTAATGTTGGGGTCCTGGGTTCGAACCCCAGGCGGATCACTGAAAGACGAAGAAATTCAACGCAAATCCCTGATAATGAAACGTTATCAGGGATTTTTGTTTTTATCAAGTCCACCTATTTAGGCGGCTTTCGGCAGCTTTTACGCTTCCAAATAGGTGGACTTTTCCCGAGCCGGATTTTTGTCCACCGAATTAGATGCTTTCTCTT
>JAISIX010000214.1 GCA_031261805.1 Mediterranea sp. (in: CFB group bacteria) | reverse complement strand
AGAGGAAGCTCCAGTTGCAGAGAAAGAGTATTTTGGCTATGCCCATGGTATGATGGATGGAGAATATTTTTCTGTTGAGAACACGGACTCAAGTGATGGCCTTTGGATAGGCATACCCGAAATTGACGAGACACCACATTGGGATACTATTGCTGTAGATTCAATAGTGGAGGTTGTGGACTCAATTATAAAGATCCAAATAGTCGTCCCAGAACGGAAACAATGTCTATATGTTGATTTGGCGCACCTACGTATAGGTACTTTCTATGAAGATACGAAGGAATCTCCGTTGCCCATACACGTGGAAATTAAAGCGAATCCTCCCGGACTGTCTCGATATGTGCAGAAGAGCGAATGTCCCACTCGGATAGACCTTACACAAGCTGAGAAAGGATGGTTTATTCCCACTGTTGAAGGGGTTATCAATGGAACGTTCTACAACGATAAGAATCCAAAAGATTCCATTGTTGTAGAAGATGTGAAGTTCGGGATACATTATTATTAAGCGCTCTGCATAATGAAGATTGTGGCTTGCACCGGAATAGTTCAAGCCACAATTATCCTACCTTCTTCTTGCAAGCTAAGAACGACAAGCAAACGTTGATTCAGCTTATGCTTGATTTGCGTAAATACAGCTTTGCTTATTGATATACTCAAAATCCACTTTAATGTTAAATCGTATGTCTATCCTCAAAAACGTATCTTTTATAGCCTTTATCTTCTTGTTGTGGACCTCGTGTTCCCAAGAAGAGGAAGCCCCAGTAGCAGAGAAAGAGAACTTTGGATATGCCCATGGCATGATGAATGGAGAATATTTCTCTGTAGACAATGATGACTATTATCGTATTGACCCCGTTGTGACGGCACTTTTTAGCATAGAGACAACTTGGGAGAACGCTACGACAGATTTTCCAGCAGAGGTAGTAGATTCAACCTCCGGAATAGTCATCAAGATTCCAGAAAAGGGACGTTACATTGGCATTGTGCTCAAACATCTGCACGAAGGTACGTTTTTTCAGGATGGAAATGAACCAGCACAAACAATGTATACAGAAATGGGATTCTATCCAAAATCTTCGAGAGTCCTGTATTTGCAGAATGCGGAACACCCTATCCGAGTGGACCTAAAGCGAGCTGAATACAGGGATAAATGGGTGGACATTCCTGCTATCGAAGGTATCCTAAACGGCGTTTTCTACAACACGGTCAATCCGAAAGATTCTATCGTGTTGGAAGACGTGGCATTTGGAGTTCATTAGCCAGAGCTGTCCTTTAAAAGTAGCGTTGTAAACTGTAAGACTTCCAATCGCCTTACCCCCATGATACCGGGATAAAGGGAGTGAGAGGGGGAGAGAAATAAGACCCTTGGTGGTGGCATATAGACGAAGTCTGTAAAAAGCACCCCATCAAAGAAATCACTTCTTCGATGGGGCCAGGAAAAATTAGAAAAAGAGAAAAAACACTCGATTCTTACATATAGGTCTTTGGATTGAATGTCCTTCAATACCTTCATAATAGGCCCAACACGATTGTAGTTCCATCAAGATTCATGGTATGCTTCTGCGCATAAGTGCCTTCAACCGAAGCATAAACCATGAATTCTTTATGGAGAGTAAAGGGAAAAACGTCTGATTTCACAGGGAACTTCACGGTAGTTCTGAGCTACGTCCTTTTTCATGTACATCTGAAGTCTTCTTTTTGAGGTTATTGTTATTGTTTGTGCGTGCGGGATATGTGATTCCTACAGGCTGTTTCATTCCATTGGATGCATTTGCGCCGCAAAGGTAAAAAGAAGCTTTCACAACTCGGGTGCATAGCCGCAATATTGAGTTTCACAGACGCAATTATCGAATCACAGGCGCAATTTAACATAGGAAACAGAACGTTTTTGGATATTTTCACTAATTTTGTGTATTAAACAAGCGTTCAAAAACCTAATGAAAATAGCACAACTTGGATGCGACAATAAGGACGAAACCTCTTATCGTACGCAGGAAGAAACTAAACCATCCCTCTCCATCCCCCATTGGGCTGCCGAGGAACGCCCCCGTGAGAAGATGATGCAGAAAGGCATCACGGCACTCACGGATGCCGAACTGCTGGCCATCCTGATAGGCTCGGGCAGCCGCGACGAGACGGCCGTGGAACTGATGCGACGCATCCTCCAGGCCTGTGACAATAACCTCAACAACTTGGCGAAATGGCGGATAGAGGACTATGCCCGCTTCAAGGGCATGGGACCGGCCAAGAGCATCACCGTAATGGCTGCCCTCGAACTGGGCAAGCGACGCCGCCTGCAAGAGGTAGCCGCACGTACCACCATCGGCTGTTCGCGGGACATTTACCAAATCTTTCAACCGATGCTGTGCGACCTCGACAACGAGGAGTTCTGGGTACTGCTACTCAACCAAGCGTCCAAAGTAATAGACAAGGTACGCATCAGCACCGGAGGCATCGACGGCACGTATGCCGACGTCCGCCTGATTCTGCGCGAAGCCCTCCTCCAACGAGCCACCCAGCTGGCCGTAGCGCACAACCATCCCTCGGGCAACAACCGCCCCAGCCAAGCCGACCGCGCCCTTACCGAACACATCCGGCAAGCAGCCGACACGATGAACATACGCCTCATCGACCACCTCGTCATCTGCGAAGAGGGTTACTATAGCTTTGCCGACGAGGGGATGCTGTGAGTAGTGATTAGTGATGAGCGGGGGAGTGATTAGTTTTGCTGAGGAACTCGCATAGCTTCCGCACGGCTTGTGCCCGGTGGCTGATGCGGTTCTTCACCTCCGCGCCCAGCTCGGCAAAGGTCTTGTCGTAACCATCGGGACGAAAGAGGGGGTCGTAGCCGAAGCCGGTGGCACCACGGGCTTCGGTGATGATTTCGCCACGCACCACTCCTTCGAATAGATACTCCTCTCCATTGAGGATGAGAGAGATGGCGGTGCGGAACTGCGCCCGACGGTCTGGTTGTCCCTCTAACTCGTGGAGCAGTTTGCGCATATTGGCGGCGGAGTCGTGCCCCTCACCACCCGCATAACGGGCGGAGTAGACACCGGGAGCACCACCGAGGGCGGCTACCTCAAGGCCGGTATCGTCGGCAAAGCAATCGAGGCCATATTCCTTATAGACATAGCTGGACTTCAGCAGGGCATTGCCCTCCAGCGTGTCGGCCGTCTCGGGGATGTCGGCATGACAGCCGATGTCGCTTAGGCTCAACAGCTCGATGCGGTCGCCCAGGATGGCAGCCACCTCCTCCAGCTTGTGGGCGTTGTTGGTGGCAAATACAAGTCGTCGTTTCTGGCTCATGGTGCGTGCTCCTATTTCACTTTCAGTTTGTCGAATCCCTCGCCGTAAACACCGATGACGGAGCTTTGCGAGATAAATGCGTTGGGGTCAATACGCTTGACGAGCCGGAAGATGTCGAGCGACTGACTTTTCTTGGCCAGCACCACCAGCACCTTGGTGGGGTGCTTGCTGTACCAGCCGGTGCCGTCGAGCACGGTCACGCCACGGTGGGTGTCGCGGATGATGCGGTCGGCTATCTCGCCGTACTT
>JAISIX010000088.1 GCA_031261805.1 Mediterranea sp. (in: CFB group bacteria) | reverse complement strand
GCTTTTTTCTCCATTCCCGAAATCTGATTACAAAAGCTCGGGCTTTTTTCTCCATTCCCGAAATCTGATTACAAAAGCCCGGGCTTTTTTCTCCATTCCCGAAATGTGATTACAAAAGCCCGGGCTTCTCGTTCCTCGCAAATCCACGTGAGAGGAAAGGAAGTTGTTGTTCTCCTTAGTCCACTACCGAGAACTTGAAGACGCAGTGGCTGTGGTAGGTCTCTCCGGGACGGAGCGTGGCCGACGGCCATTCGGGTTTGTTGGGCGTATCGGGGAACTTCTGGGTTTCGAGGCAGACGGCTGCCCGTTTCTGGTAGACGATGCCTTTCTTGCCCGTCACCGTTCCGTCGAGGAAGTTGCCGCTGTAGGCCTGTATGCCCGGCTCGTTGGTATAGACGTCGAGATGGATGCCGGTCTTGGGCGATTCGAGCGAGGCGCACACCTTGGTGTCGTCGCCCTTGGTATTCAGTATCCAGTTGTGGTCGTATCCGTTGCCGTACCTGATCTGGGTGAAGTCGAAGTCGTCGATGGATTTGCCTACGGGGATGGGCGTGCGGAAGTCCATCGGCGTACCCTCCACGGATTCAATCGCTCCGGTGGTCATGAAGGTGCTGTCCACCGGCGTATAGGTATCGGCGTCCACCATCAGCAGGTGTTCGGCGTTGCTGGCGGCGTCGCCGTCGAGGTTGAAGTACGAGTGGTTGGTCATGTTCACCACGGTGGGCTTGTCGGTGGTAGCCTCGTAGCTGATGTCGATGGCATTGTCGTCGGTGAGCTTCATGGTCACCTTGCACTGCAGGTTGCCGGGGAAGCCTTGCTCGCCGTCCTTGGAGAGGTAGGTGAGCACCACCTCCTGCGGGTTGGGCTGGGTGGCGTCGTACACTTGGTACTGGAACCCCTTGGGGCCGCCATGCAAACAGTGCCCATAGTTGTTAATGGGCAGCTGGTAGGTGGTGCTGTCGAGGGTGAACTTCCCATGATCGATACGGTTGGCGTAACGGCCTATGCTGGCACCGAAGTCGGAGGGGATGTGGAGGTAGTCCTGGATGGAGTCAAACCCCAGCACTACATCACGCATCTGTCCAGTCTTGTCGGGTACCATCACGGAGACGATGCGTCCGCCAAAGTTAGTCACGCACACTTCCATGTTTTGCTTGTTGCGCAACACGTACAAGTCGGTCTTCTTTCCATCTACCTTCGTCTGGAAGTCACTACGCAGCAGGCCCGACTCTGTGGGCCGCTCGGCCTTCGGAGCACAAGATGCCAACAGCAGGGTGGCAAGGCTCCATAGATACATCTTTTTCATCTGCTTATCTTTAGAACGTTATTGGATGCTGTTCAGTAGGTCCACCTTCCCTTCGTTCACCAGCTTGAGTATCAACTCGCCGAAGAGGGTGTTCTGCCAAGCGAACCACGGGCGGGTAAACTTCGCCGGGTTGTCTTTGTTGAACGACTCGTGTATGAATCCGAGGCCTGCATCGGTATGTAGCAACGTCTGTACGCACCACTTGATCTCGGCGTCGTCTTGGCTGGTGAAGGCTTTCATCATGATGCTCATAGGCCATATCATGTCGAGGCCCACGTGCGGACCGCCAATACCCTCGGCAGCGGTGCCTTTGAAGAAGTAAGGGTTGTCCTTGCTCCACACAAAACGGCGGGTATTCTGGTAGATGGGGTCGTTCATGCTCACGTCGCCCAGGTAACCCATGGCCAACAGGCTGGGCACGTTGGCATCGTCCATAAGGTGTTGACTGCCGAAGCCGTCTACCTCGAAGGCATAAATCTTGCCATACTTAGGATGGTTGTAGACGGCGTATTTCTGAAGGGCGGCCTGCACCTCGTCGGCCAGTGCGGTACACTCCTTGGCCAAGGCGGGTTTCTTGTTCACCGTGGTGAGTATCTCGGCGGCCTTGCGCAGGGAGGTAACGGCGAAGAAGTTGGACGGGATGAGGAAGGGGAAGGTGGTCCCGTCGTCGGAGGGACGGAAGGCGGAGGCGATGAGTCCCACGGGCTTCACCGGTGCGCCATAGCCATCATTGCTCAGTGTGTCGAAGGGGCGGTCGGTGACGCGTTGGAAGTGGTAAGGGCCTAAGCCGTTCTTCCGTTGTTGTTCCTTGAAGGTCTTCAGAATGTTGGCGATGGCCTGTAGCCACTCGTCGGAGAAGACGCTGGCATCGCCCGTCGTCTTCCAGTAGTAGTAGGCCAACCGGATAGGGTAGCAAAGAGAGTCTATCTCCCACTTCCGCTCGTGCAGCTCGGGTTTCATGTCCGTCTTGTCATGCATCCACTCGCCGTTGGGTTCGGGGGTGTAGTTGAAGGCGTTGGCGTAAGGGTCGATGTTGATGCAGGCGAACTGTCGTAGGATGACCCCTGCCAGCATCTGCTTGAGGTGTGGGTCGGAGTTGGCCAGTTGCACATAGGGATACACCTGCGCACCGGAGTCGCGCAGCCACATGGCGTGTATGTCGCCGGTGTAGACGAAGGTGTCAGGCTTACCGTCCTTGCCTGTGCGGAAGTGTACGGTGGTGTCCAGCGTGTTGGGGTAACAGTTGGTGAACATCCATGCCAGCTTGGCATTCTTCAAGAGTTTCTGCACACGCAGAATCTGCTGTTCTACTGCCGTGGAGCGGAACAGGCGCTTGGCCGGTTCCGGGCGGTTGTCTTTCTGGATGGCGTCGGCTTGGCAGACGTGTGCCTCCGGCGCGTGGAGGGTGGCACGGGCCGTCCCCCCGCCAAGGAGCAGGCCTGCCGATAGGAGGCCCGCACCGATGATACTTTGGTTCATTCGTTTCATTTCGACTTATTTATTTGAAGGTCATTCGAGAAGGAGTAAGGGAAGTCCGCTTCCCGCGTTCCCCGTTGCCGGTTAGGCTTAGCGTCCATCTTGTAGAGGATGGTGGCTCCCCGGAGCAGCTCTTCGTGGGTCAGGTAGTTCTTGGTATAGGGTTTCCCGTTTAGCGTCATGGAGTTGATGTAGCAATTGGCGTCGCTGTTGGCGGGAGCCGAGAGGGTCACCGTCTTGCCGTTCTCCAAGTGCAACTTCATCTGCTTGAAGTAAGGGGTGCCCAGCGCATACTGGTCCGTGCCGGGGCACACGGGGTAGAAGCCCATGGCCGAGAAGACGTACCACGCCGAGGTCTGTCCGTTGTCCTCGTCGCCGCAGTAGCCGTCGGGGTGTGCATTGTAGAGCTTGTCCATCACCTCGCGGATGTGCTTCTGCGCTTTCCAGGGCTGACCGGAGTAGTCGTAGAGGTAAATCATGTGTTGGATGGGTTGGTTGCCATGGGCGTAGTTGCCCATGTCCATGATTTGCATCTCGCGAATCTCGTGGATGACGCCGCCGTAGTAGCTATCGTCGAACACGGGAGGTAGGATGAACACCGAGTCCATCATCTGGTTGAAGGAGTCGCGTCCGCCCATCAGATTTATCAGCCCTTGCGGGTCGTGGAACACCGACCAGGTGTAATGCCAGCTGTTGCCTTCGGTGAAGGCGTCGCCCCATTTCAGCGGGTTGAAGGGCGACTGGAACGTGCCATCGGCGTTCTTGCCACGCATCAGCTTGTGCGAGGGGTCGAAGAGGTGCTTGTAGTTCAGGGCGCGCTTGGCGTAGATGCCTATCTCGCTCTGTGGGCGTCCCAGCTTCTTACCCAGCTGGTAGATGCACCAGTCGTCATAAGCATACTCCAGCGTACGTGCGGCGCTCTCGTTGATGCCCACGTTGTAGGGCACATAGCCCAGCTTGTTGTAATACTCATAGCCGCGTCGGCCGGTGGACGAAACCTTGGGATGGACCGCGTTGGCGTCGTGCTTCAGCGCCTCCCACAACGTCTCGATGTCGTAGCCGCGTAGTCCTTTCAGGTAGGCGTCGGCCACGATGGAGGCGGAGTTATTGCCCACCATGCAGCCCCGGTGACCCGGGCTGGCCCACTCGGGCAGGAAACCGCTCTCCTTATAGGCGTTCACCAGTCCCTCTTGCATCTTGGTGTTCATCGAGGGGTACATCAGGTTGAGGAAAGGGAAGAGGCAGCGGAACGTGTCCCAGAAGCCCGTGTCGGTGAACATATAGCCCGGCAGCACCTTACCGTTGTAGGGGCTGTAGTGCACCACCTGCCCCTTGGCGTCTATCTCGAAAAAGCTACGGGGGAAAAGCACCGAGCGGTAGAGGCAAGAGTAGAAGGTGCGAAGGTTGTCGAGGTTGTCGTCCTGCACCTCGATGCGTCCCAGCACGTCGTTCCAGGCTTGCCGGCCTTTGGCGGCCACTTGGTCCAGGTTGTCCTTGCCCAGCTCGCGGAGGTTCAGCTCGGCCTGTTCGGGGCTGATGAAGGAGGAGGCCACCCGTACGTTCACCTGTTCGCCCCGGTTCGTCTTGAACCCGACGAGCGCCCCGGCGTGGTTCTCGGAGGTCTCCAGCAGAGAAGTGTCGATGTATCCGTTGGTCACGGTAGCCGTGTAGCTGAAAGGCTTGTCGAACACCATCACGAAGTAGTTCCGGAAGTTGTCGGGCACACCTCCGCTGTTGCGGGTGGTGAAGCCCACTACCTTGTTCTCACCTGGGATGATTTTCACGTACGAGCCGTGGTCGAAGGCGTCGATGGCCACAAAGGCGCTATCTGTCTGCGGGAAGGTGAAGCGGAAAAGGGCTGCCCGTTCGGTGGGGGCAATCTCGGTGGTCACGTCGTGGTCGGCCAGGTAGACCTTATAATAGTAAGGGGTTGCCACCTCGGCCTTGTGCGAGAACCAGCTGGCCCGCTGGTCTTGGTCGAACATGGCTTTGCCGGTGACGGGCATCAGCGAGAACTGTCCGTAGTCGTTAATCCACGGACTGGGCTGGTGGGTCTGCTTAAAGCCCCGTATCTTGTCGGCATCGTACACATACGTCCATCCGTCGCCCATCTTGCCGGTCTGTGGTACCCAGAAGTTCATCCCCCAAGGGCGGGCGATGGCCGGGTAGGTGTTTCCTGTCGACAACGACACTTTCGACAACGACCCCACCAAGGGGTTTACATAGTCCACCGGACTGGTGGCGGTTTTGGCAGCCAGGCTGCACACACTCATCAGCGCAAAAGCGAATACTGCGATTCTTCTCATTCTTCTTCCTATCAAGGTTGTTATTAGTTGTTTTTACTCTCAAGCATCTTGATAAAGTACCCTCCTACTACCGAGCGAGCCTGGAAGCCACGTTGGTTGGGCCGGTCGCTCCATATCCAGTCGGACATGGGCACGCGGTCTACCGTTTCGTTCATGAAGCGATACACCGGGCTGACAAACTTCTCGAAGGTGGGTCGATCGGTAGCCAAGGTAGCTGTCCACAGGATCCAGTCGGTCTTGGTATATGCCTCTCGGCTGTCCAAGGGTAGTCCATACTTGTTTTGGAGCGCAAGATAGTAAGCAATTTCCTTTTCTGCAACGCTTTCGGGAAAAATATTCAGGCCAATGAGCCTGTCCCATACCAAATTGTACTTTTGGCTCCAGGTGCCGGGCTTGTCGAAAGTGAGTCGATAGTGGTCTCCGTCGTCGGCCATCGTCATCCATTTGGCAGCCATGGCTTTGGCTTGTGCAGTGTATTGTTGGGCCACGTCTGCCTTCCCCAGCCTGTCGGCCAGATAGCCATAAGAGGCGATGGCGAGGATGGCCTTGATAGATAGGTTGGCGTTGTGTGCGAAGTGCCCGGCGAAGTCGTCGGTGCAGAGCTGGTTCTCGGGGTCAAGCCCTTTCTCCAGTAGGTAGTTGGCCCAGGTGGTGAGCACGTCCCAATGCTTCCGGGCATAGTCGGCCGAACCCTCTACCTTGGCAATGGCCGCTGCCAGTATCAGCATGTTGCCCGACTCTTCCACCGGCATGTCGCCACCGTAGGTCTGCCCGTTGGCTTGTGGATAGGTGCCCACATCGTGCGCGGCAAAAGGCTTCGTCCATTTCCCACTCTCGCTGTAATAGAAGATATGGTTCATCAGTCCTTTGGCCAGCTCGGGGTTGTAGAGCAGGTAGAGCGGAGCGGAGGGATAGGTGATGTCCACCGTTCCGATGGAGCCGTTGCTGAAGTTCTCCTTGGAGAGGAAGAGCAGGTCGCCGGTAGGCGATTGCACCAGCTTGTGGGCAGCAACGGACTGCCGGTAGGCCAGCGCGCAGAGGTCGGCATACTCCTTGCCGCCGTCGGCCGTCGCTTCCGCCATCAGTTGGCGGTCGAAGGCGGCGCATTGCTGCATCAACGGGAGGTACGATTGCTCGGCGGCATGAAACTCTCCGGTGATGGTCTTGTCGCCGTTCCTGTTCCAGTAAGGCCGGAGATTGGTGCCGAAG
>JAISIX010000021.1 GCA_031261805.1 Mediterranea sp. (in: CFB group bacteria) | reverse complement strand
GACATCCTGATAGCCGAGATAGGGCACTACGAAAGCGAGCAGTACACCACGGAGATATTCCGCGACATCCTCCACGACCAGTTTCCGGAGGTGCCTGCGCAGATAACGAAAACGAATACAAATCCAATAACATATTTATAGTAAGATGGCTAAAGAAACGAAGAAAGAACCGGTTGAGTTGACAGTGGAGCAGAAGCTGAGCGCGCTCTATCGGTTGCAGACGATGTTGTCGAAGATTGACGAGATTAAGACGTTGCGGGGCGAGCTTCCGCTGGAAGTACAGGACTTGGAAGACGAAATCGCCGGCTTGAGTACCCGCATCAATAACATCAAGGCCGAGGTGGAGGACTTAAGGATGGCCATTTCGGGCAAACGACAAGAGATTGAGGTATCGAAGAACTCGGTAGACAAGTACCGCGAGCAACAGGACAACGTCCGCAACAACCGTGAGTACGACTTCCTGACGAAGGAGATTGAGTTCCAAACATTGGAAATCGAACTCTGCGAGAAGAAGATTCGTGAGTTCACCGCCGATAAGGATGACCTCGATGCCGAGATAGCGAAGAACGATCAGCTTCTCATGGATCGTGAGCAAGACTTGGAGCAGAAGAAGGGCGAGCTGGACGAGATTATCTCCGAGACTAAGCAAGAGGAAGAGCGCCTGCGCGAGCAAGCCAAAGACTTGGAGACGAAGATTGAACCCCGCCTGCTGCAGTCGTTCAAGCGTATCCGCAAGAACTCCCGTAACGGCTTGGGCATCGTTTATGTACAGCGCGACGCCTGCGGTGGTTGCTTCAACAAGATTCCGCCCCAGCGCCAACTTGACATCCGCTCTCGTAAGAAAGTCATTGTCTGCGAGTATTGTGGTCGCATCCTTATCGACCCCGAGCTGGCTGGCGTAGAGGCCGTGCACAAGGAGGAAGCTCCCGCACCCACCACGAAGCGTACCATTCGTCGGAAGTCGGCGGAGGCGTAATTAGTGATTAGCGAGTAGTGATTAGCGAGTAGTGATTAGCTACCACTGTTACTCATTCTCACTCATTCGTTAGAAAAGACGTATAAAAAGCCCGACAGTTCGCTGCCGGGCTTTTTATACGTCATAACGTGTGCCTCTCTAACGGGGATTGTTAGCTGTAACCACTAATCACTACTCACTACTCACTCCTTCCCTCCTCCCATACTCTCCAGCAGCTGCTTATAGATGGGGTTCAAGCGTAGTATTTCGGGTACGCCAGTGATAAACATCTGCTTACGGGCACGGGTGAGAGCTACGTTCAGTTTGCGGTCTATGAGCACTCCGTCGGACTCTGTGAGGTTGGAGAGGAAGTGCAGCTGGTAGGGATGGTTGACACAGAAGGAGTAGATGATGGTATCGCGCTCGCTACCTTGAAAACGTTCTACGGTATCAATAAGGGTACGGTTGAGCGCTGGAATGCCCAGTCTCTCTATCTCCTGCCTGATGAGGGCTATTTGGCTCCGATAAGGAGTGATGATGCCCAAGCTACGGGTAGGGTCGAAGACTTCTCCCAGTTGTGCATAGAGGGAGGCTACGAGGTCGGCTACGATACGTGCTTCGCTGTGGTTCACTTTGCTTGGCATCCCTGCCGGTTCGGGTACCGATGGGTAGAAAGCAAGACGCAGGAGGGCATTGGCAGGTTCCACCTGGTGAGGTAGGCCAACCGCTTCCAAACGTCCTTCGTAGAAGGCTTGGTTGGCAAACGAAGCAACGACGGGATGCATACGTCCTTGCCGGCAAAGCATGTCGAATGAGCGGTGGGCCGAACCTGGTTGCTGGCAGGCATGGCGATAGAGGCGTTCGAAGAGCGAGTCTTTCAGATTCGTCAGCCCGATGGCTTGAAGGGCAGGGGCGGTGATGCCCGACTGCTCCGAACGTTGAAGCACCACGGCCGGTAGCTGCTTGTGGTCGCCTATCAAGATGAATTTGCCTATCCCGTCGCGTCCGTCTTCGCCCCTCATACAGAGAATGCCGAGTAGCTGTGGCTCTAGAATCTGTGTGGCTTCGTCGATAATGGCCACGTCGAAGTGCTTGAGACGGAACAGCTCTGGCTTGCCGGCCATGGTAGCTACCGTGCCTACGAAGATGCGGCAGCGACGGATACGCTCGTTCACGTCTGACCGCCGTCGGCAGGAGGCCAGCACATTCTCTATGAGGTGTGGCCGATAGGCTTTTTCGCATGACAGCTCGTTGCCCACCCGGATGAAGTCTATCTCTGGGCGGATGGAAGTGAGGCTTTTACAAATCTCGTCGACGGCCCGGTTGGTGTACGAGAGTAGTAGAAGCTGGGCATCGGGTTTGGCGTGAAATGTCTCTACCATCTTCTTTAGGGCACACGAGGTCTTGCCTGTCCCCGGAGGGCCGATAAGCAAGAAGTAGTCCTGTGCCGCTCGGGCTTCGAGGGCTATGCGGGCAAAGTCGTCGGTGGTAGTGGCAATCGCGTCTGTCAAGGAGTCGTCGAAGCGTGGGGGACGTTTGGACAGTAGCAGGTCACGTCGCTCTTGCGTGGCAGTGAGGAAGGCATATAGCCCGTGGTACATGGCGCGAAAGGTGCCGTCCATCACGTCGTGCTCAATGGCATAGAGGCTGTCGGAAGGTAGCACGCCCGCATTCTGTTGGGCTGAGCGAAGGCGGATACTGATTCCCTCTTCTCCCATCGTCTCGATGTTCCCTTTGAACACCATCCGGTTGGTGGCATTGTCTTGCCCGGTGTTGCGCTGATATAGGATGACAGCATCGCCTTGGCGAAAATTGGGAAGTGTATAGGGAACGCTATCGTTGGCGGTACCGACGGCTGGGGCCTGAGTGTGGACAAGCGTCAGCAGAGGCTTCTCCTCGTCGGCGGCTTGATTCTTGTTGATGCGTAGGTCGTACAGAATCTCACCCGCCTCTCGTTTTTCTTCGAGCGTGGAGAGCCAAAGGGCGACAGCTCCGGTGCGCCCTTCGTACTCCACGTCACCCGACTTGGAGGTATATAGCTCCTTGGTGATGAAGTTGTACAATGCGTAGAAGTATTCTTTCTCGACGGCCGAGAGGGCTTGCAGTTTCTGTTGTATTCCATCAATGGGAGGGCGTAGCCACGTCTCCCAGAATCGTCCTTGCAGGTGCCGTTCGTTCAGTGTGTCGGAGGTAAGCTTCTCCAGTACGGTGGCGGTATAGGCAAGGTCGTTGCGTAGCTGGATGTGATACTCGGCGGCTACGATGCGGTTGCGTACGTTGATGGCCCGGCGTACCATGGCCCACGAGGAACGGGCCGGATAGAGTAGGGGGTAGCGCGTGTAGAGCAGGTAGGCTTTCACGTCCCGGTGGTCCATCCCCATGGAGTACTGCAACACGGCTTGGTAGAGCAGCATCTGCACCCGGTTGTTCTCCTTCGGTTCTACCTTGCCTCGGATGGCGTACTCATCGGCTTTGCCCGATTTCATCTCAATAAACGACGACATGTCACGTTGCATGTAGTCAAGTCGTCCTTGGAGTCCCAATGCTTCGCAGATGTACGATGGCTCGAGCACGGCATCCTGTTTGTCTAATCCATAGCCTGTGGCATGAAAGGTGTCGACCACAGTCTGCCGGATATGGTCGAAGTGTAGCTTGCAGTCGTCGAAGAACTGTCGTTCTTTCTCCACCTCGTGCAGGTCGGAGCAAGCAGCCAGTTCGATGGGGTAGCGTCGGAATGCTTTCTGCATACACGCTTTGTAGTCGGGTTCGTAGCTGGGGGTGGCATGGATCCACTCGTCGAGGAAGAGGTTGGCGATGTTTCCCAGCAGCAATGGCCGGGCGTTGGCGATGGGTTGCAGGCGAGAGAGGAAGTAGTTGCCCGGATGCGAGCCATACTCCTTGAAGCATTCAGCCAGTGAGCTGATGTCTATCAGGTAGTCAGGCTCAAGCACGATAAAGGCCGGGGTAAGGATGCCATCGGCATCAATGCCCACATCAAGCAGGTTGAGCTGGGCGTATTGCCACAGCAGTCGGCAAGTGTCGGCAAACTCTTCATTCACTTCGGGGATATTGTAGCGTACTCGTAAGGTGTGTTCCGATATTTCGTCTACCGGCATCACGTAGAGATATTGCTCGTCGGCCTCTTGGAAGCAGACCCTCATACGTTGCACTCGCTTGTGAGCTGGTGGTGCTACTATATAGGTGGCATCGACACGGGGCAGGAGTGTGTACAGCTCATGCGGAATCTCTTCTCCTGAAAGTTTCCGGACGAAGAACGCTATACTTTTGGCGTCGCGCAGAAAATGCTCGGTTGTAGCGGGTTGTTGGTGGTTCAGTATGCGGTTGGAAGTGAGGCGGAAGGTATGTAGGCGGTTCTGCTCGGCATACGTTAGTCCAGCCTTATGGCTCACGAAGTTGATGCGGGCGGCGAGGTCAGTCATCTGCAGGCTCTCGTTCACCATCTCGGCCCGGCAGATGCGTTCCAATAGGTCGCGCATCTGTTTGTAGGCGATGCCCGGCTCGTCCTTACTCTCCTTGCAGAGTGCTGCCAGCAGGTTGTATGCCTCGAGGACTTCACTCTGCTGCATCGTTCTCCTTTACTTGATTATCCATTCACCTATACTCCTTGTCTTCCCATCAAAGTTAATCCCGATGTACCTCCCTCTGCTTATCCTTTATCATCAGGATACTCATCTCGTAGAGCAGGTAGAGCGGTATGGCTACAATGCTCAAGGTGAAGGGGTCGCCGGTGGGGGTGATGATGGCGGCGGCTATGATGATGATGACGATGGCATGGCGGCGGTAGCGGCGCAGGAAGGAACGGTTGACAAGGCCCAGGAGCGACAGCAGCCAAGTGACCAAAGGCAGTTCGAAAGCTAACCCCATGCAGAGCACCAGCATCATGAAGTTGTCGATGTAGGAGTTGAGCGAGAGGATGTTGTCCACCTCCGCACTAAGCTCGTAGGTAGAGAGGAAGCGGAGCGTGAGGGGGAATACCATGAAGTAGCCTATCAGTACGCCAATGTAGAACATCACCGTGCCTACGCCCAGCGCTTTCTTCACCCCATGCTGCTCGTTCGCATAGAGGGCGGGTTGCAGAAATCCCCATAGCTCAAAGAAAAGATAAGGGATGGTGATCACTACCGACATCCAGAACGAGGTGGAAATCTGGATAAAGAACGGGGCCGCGAGGTTAATATTGATAATCTTCACGTTGAAGGTCTGCGTGAAGAAACTATCGGTCAGCTGTAGCCGCTGGCCGATGTATCGTAGTAAGTCGTAGAAGATGAAATCATTGTGGCAAGGCGCCAATATCACGTGGTCGAAGAGGTAGGGCATGGCAATGAAGCAACCGATAGCTACTACCAGCCAAATCCCTATCACCCGAAAAAGCACGCGGCGCAATTCCTCCAAATGATCCCAAAAGGACATGTCCGCCATCGTGCTCCGTTATTTCTTAGCGTCAGACGATGTGGGTGTATCGATGTCTTCTTTCGCCTTATTGATTTCTTCCTTGGCCTCGTTCACGCCATCTTTAAAGCTTTTTACGCCTTTGCCCAAGCCGCGCATCAGCTCAGGAATCTTTTTGCCTCCGAAGAGGAGCAGGATGACCAATGCGATGATAATCCACTCGGAGCCACTGGGCAACCCTAATAATAATAGATGTGTCATAACAGTCTTTACTTGATATTGAGGTTTTACGTTATTGTTCTCGGGAACAAAGGTAATGTTTTAGAATTGAAAACAGGGAATTGTGAATCAGAAAACAAGGCAACCGCATCAAATTTTATAAGGCTATCCGCGACGCTTTCACCAAGCTCTGTCTCTTTATCGGTTTCACCAGCTCTTGAAACGTCCTGTAGAACGGTGATAGCGGGTGACAGCAGAAAAGCGCAACATTCAGGAGGGATGATTTTGTGTAACGTTCAGCTCTTCCCACACGGCAGGGTGGAGGAAGTAGCGTATGTCTTTGCCTTGGCGGAGCGCCTCGCGGATAAAGGTGGAACTGATGTCGAACGTGGGAGAGTGGACGAGCCGTACGTGAGGGGGAAGCAGGCTTTCGTCCACGGGATAGCCGGGGCGGGGGTAGACGAGGAGGTGGTTTTCGGCGATGATGCGCTCGGGCTGGTACCAGCGGTCGAAGTGTGCCCAGTTGTCCGAACCGATGATGAAGTAGAAGTCGCGGTCAGGGTAGGTGCGATGAAGTTCTTGGAGCGTGTGCACGCTGTAGGAAGGGTGGGGGAGGTGGAACTCGAAGTCCGATACGTGGAAGCGTGGGTACTCGGCTGTGGCCAGCTCCACCAAGTGTAGGCGCAGCTGGTCGTCCCACAGCTCGGACTGAGGCTTGAGGGGATTCTGTGGGGTGACCATAAACCACAGTTCGTCCAACCCCTCATACTCGCACAGGTAGTTGGCCAATGCCAGGTGTCCGATGTGAATGGGGTTGAACGAGCCGCTGAATATGCCGGTCTTGAGCCTCATTGTCGGAGGAAGGTTTGGATGGCCTGTAGAGCTTCCGTTTGGGCGGTGCTGAGGTCGTCATTCACTATGACACGGTCGAACCGGGGGGCGAAGCTCAGCTCATATTCGGCCTTGGCTATACGGCTTTCGATAACTTCGGGCGTATCGGTGCCACGTCCGGTAAGCCGATGGCGCAACTCCTCGATGGAGGGCGGTTGGATGAAGAGCGAGAGGGCACGGTCGGCATAGTACTTTTTGATGTTGCATCCCCCTATCACGTCGACATCGAACACTACGTTCTGTCCAGCAGCCAGCTGTTTCTCAACTTGGGCCTTGAGCGTGCCGTAGTAGCGGTCTTGATACACCTCTTCGTATTCGAGGAATTCGTCGGCCTCTATGCGTCGGCGAAACTCGTCGGGCGTGAGGAAAAAATACTCTACGCCATCCCGTTCCGTGCCGCGTGGGGGACGGCTGGTGGCCGAGATGGAGAAGGCGAGGTTGAGGGGTTGCGTGAGCAAGTAGTTGATGATGGTAGACTTGCCCGACCCCGATGGAGCGGAGAATATAATAAGCTTGCCAAGCATAATGAAAAATTAAGAATGAGAAATTGAGAATGAAGAATGATGAATGAAGAATCCTGTTCAGTCGGTTCCTCATTCCTCATTCTTCATTCCTAATTTACAATACGTTGAGTACCTGTTCTTTGATTTGTTCCAGTTCGTCCTTCATGCGCACTACTATCTTTTGCATTTCGGCATGGTTGGACTTACTGCCGAGGGTGTTTATCTCACGGCCCATCTCTTGGGCAATGAACCCAAGTTTCTTGCCTACGCCACTACCGGTCTCTTCCATGGTGCTGATGAAATACCGCAAGTGGTTGCCTAAGCGTTGTTTCTCCTCGCTCACATCCAGCTTCTCGATGTAGTATATCAGTTCTTGTTCGAGGCGGTTCTTGTCATAGTCCACGCTGAGGGTCTTCTCGAGGGCTTCGGTGATGCGTTCGCGTACCTTCTCCACCCGTTCTTTCTCAAACGGCTCTACAGCCTTGAGTAGCTGGGTGATGTTGTCTATCTTCTCGCGGAACTTCTTCTCCAGCGCCAAGCCTTCTTGTTGGCGGAACTCTACAAGGTGGTTCACAGCCTCGAGCAAGGCAGCATGTACGGCACTCCATTCTTCCTCCGTCACGTCTTGCATCTCGGCCTTTGTCGTCACATCGGGCAGGCGGAGGAGAAGCTGAAACCAGTCGGTAGCCTCGGGCAGGGGTAACCCCAGCTCGCGGGAGATGGCCTCTATCTGATTCTTGTAGTCCTGTATCACGGCTTGGTTGATGGGGGAGGCGATGTCGGCGCCCTCCTTCTTCTCTATCCAGATGCTGAGGTCTACTTTGCCTCGTTCGAGGATTTTCGCCACTTCGCCGCGAATGGCGATTTCTTTCTCTCTGTAAGAGGGCGCCATACGGGTAGAAAGGTCCATCGCTTTGCTGTTAAGCGACTTTATCTCTACATTGATTTTTTTATCAGGAAGCTCGGCGGTGGCCTTGCCGTATCCTGTCATAGACTGTATCATAACCTTAAAGTTTTGCGCAAAAGTACATGAATATTTTAAGAATTGGAAATAATCACGTATTTTTGCGACATCTATATAAGCTGATTTGTATGTCGTGTATATTGAGTATCGAGACCTCTACCTCTGTTTGTTCGGTAGCGGCCAGTCAGGACGGGCAAGTGATTTTTACGAAAGAAGACTTGAAAGGCCCCTCTCATGCTGTTTCCTTAGGAGTGTTTGTGGACGAGGCGCTGTCGTTAATCGATAGCCACGCAATCCCGCTTGATGCCGTAGCGGTAAGTTGTGGCCCAGGGTCGTACACGGGGCTTCGCATCGGCGTGTCGATGGCCAAAGGTATCTGTTATGGCCGTAGTGTACCACTCATCGGCCTCCCCACGCTCGAGGTGCTTTGTGTGCCGCTATTGCTGCATCATGAGATAGAAGAGGAGGCTTTGCTTTGCCCCATGATTGATGCGCGGCGGATGGAGGTGTATGCAGCCGTGTACGACCGTGCGTTGAACGTGCGGCGGGAGGTGTCGGCCGACATCGTAGACGAAGGTTCCTACAAGGAGTTCCTCGACCGTGGCCCTGTCTACTTCTTCGGTAACGGTGCCGCCAAGTGCCGCGAGAAAATAACGCATCCCAACGCCCGATTTAAAGAAGATATAGTGCCGTTGGCCAAAATGATGATGCCGCTGGCTGAAAAGGCGATGGCGAACCAGCGTTTTGAAGATGTGGCTTACTTCGAGCCTTTCTACCTGAAAGAGTTCGTGGCCTCCATGCCCAAGAAGATGCTTTAGAGAATAGAATTAAAAAGAATATAGAAAGAGTTATGCAATACAATACCCAACAGAAGAAGATGCCGCTTCCCGAATATGGACGGAGCGTGCAGAATATGGTCGACTATGCGCTGACCATCAAAGACCGTGCCGAGCGCCAACATTGCGCCAACACCATCATCAACATCATGGGCAACATGTTTCCACACCTGCGCGACGTGCCCGACTTCAAACATAAGCTGTGGGACCACCTCGCTATCATGGCCGACTTTAAGCTCGACATCGACTATCCGTACGAGGTAATCCGCAAAGACAACCTCGTGACATCTCCCGACTATATACCTTATACTAACTCGCGCATTCGCTACCGCCACTACGGGCACACCATGGAAGTGCTAATCAAAGAGGCTTGCGAGTATCCCGAAGGACCGGAGAAGGACAATCTCATAGCCCTGATATGCAACCACATGAAAAAGGACTATGTGACGTGGAACAAAGACACCGTGGACGACCTCAAGATTGACCAGGACCTGTACGAACTATCGGGTGGACGCTTGCAGATCAACGACGAAATACACTACCTGATGCAGGAACGCATGAGCCAAGCCAGCTGGAACGCAGGTCTTGTAGAAGCTGGCAACGGCGAGACGGGCGGCAACAACAATGGTAACGGCAATAGCGGCAATAATAAGAATAAGAAGAATAACAATAATAAGAACAAGAATAACCGGAAGAATAATAACTACCGCTAACCGAGACACACCATGGCTTCATTTGTAATAGAAGGAGGACACCGGCTACACGGAGACATTAATCCGCAGGGAGCCAAGAACGAGGTGCTGCAAATTATCTGCGCCACCCTGCTCACGCCCGAAGAGGTGACGGTGAGCAACATCCCCGACATTCTGGACGTGAACAACCTCATCCAG
>JAISIX010000009.1 GCA_031261805.1 Mediterranea sp. (in: CFB group bacteria) | reverse complement strand
CCACGCACGAGGGGCGACTTTCATATCTATCATCGCTAAGATAGGTTAGATTCGGTTTCAATCCACGCCCTCGCACGAGGGGCGACGTCGGACTGCGTCCCTAATATAGAGGATGCGTCAGGTTTCTATCCACGCCCCTCGCACGAGGGGCGACTCTATACACCTTACTTCACAAATAATCAGTGCAAATTAAGGATGATTATGCGAAAGGTGCAAATATCTTGTTCTAAAAGTCTATAAGTACGGCTTAAAAACTCTTGATTCCTTTGAAAGTCAAGGAGTGCGAACGCTTGGGACATTTTGCAATGCTTAGGGTTCGCATTCGGTCAGATAATCAATTCTGAACTGACATCGTACGATGTTCTCTTACCTATGTATTCTATCCTCCTTTCCCAATGGTTGCCAAGGAAATAGAAGCGGATGCTGTCCAAGTCCATGTCGATGATTGATGCAATCTTAGCCCTTAGTATTACAAACTGCGCTTCGGTGAGCGAACATTCGAAGACGGAGTTTTGTACCCGCTGACCATAGTTCTGGCACTCTTTCGCTACTCTTCGCAACCGACGGCTGCCTGTTTCGGAAATGGTGTTTACGTCATAAGTTACTAATACCATCATAACTTTATCGGATTAAGAACACTGGATAATCGTCTATGTCGCCTCGCAAGTAACGGGCCAAGAGCATGGCTTGCACATAGGGCAACAACCCGATAGGAATTTTCTCGTTCAGATAGGGATGGACGATGCTCTCTTTCTTGCGGGTTTGCCACGCTGCCAACAGTGTCTTTCGGCCCGCGTCGGTCATCGTGATGCCCTCTTCACCTTGCGGAAGGAAGTCGCCTATGCTTATTTGCCGTCGGTTGATGAGCGAGAGGACAAAGCGGTCGCCCAGATAGGCGCGAAGCTCTTCCATCACGTCCAAAGCCAGAGAGGTCCTACCCGGACGAAGCGTATGCAGGAAGCCCACATACGGGTCCAACCCTACGGTCTCCAATGCAGCGGCTACATCGTTTGCTATCAACGTATAGACAAAAGAGAGCATGGAATTTACCGCATCTTTGGGAGGACGGCGGTTGCGACCGGTAAAGATGAAGTCGCCCTTCTGCTGAAGGATGAGGTGTGGGAACACGCCGAAGTAAGCATTGGCGGCATCGCCCTCAATCCCGCGGAGTTGGTCGAAGTCTTTGGCTCGCAGGGCCGCTTTCTTGCGATAGTCCAGCTGGTTGGCTATGTTTTCCACATCAATGTTCGTCCCATAGTCGCGGACGAAACGCCGTAGGATGCTTCGGTAGTTCTGAATCTTTCCGCCGACAAACAGCGTGCTGAGGTGCAGGGCATACTCCTTGTCCTCGGAGAGCCTGTACTGCGCCGTGCGCAGTAGCACATTCCCTCTCGTGGCACCTTGTACGCGGCTGACAAAACGCCCGTGCGGAGAGAGGAACGTCAGCGATACGCTGTTGTCCGTACAAAGCTTCATCAAGCCGGGGCTTGCACCCATATAGCCAAATGTCACGATGCTCTCAATGTTGATAATCGGTATCCGAAATGTCTCTTTCTGCTGAACTGAGACGACCACGTTCATCCCGTCCTTGCTCAGATAGGCATCGGGGGTGGTGATGTAAAGTGTATTAAGTAGTTTCCTCATACAGGTTGCTTTTTAGGTAGTCGGAGGCTGACAGCCCTTGGCTTAACTTTGGCAAACAGACATCCACCAAAGAGCAACTCTTGCAATGCGCTTGACGTACTGCTTTTGGCGTGATGCCGCTTTGGTAGATTCGGTGCATCCCGTCGGCACACGTCTGGGTGAGTCGACGGAGTTCGTCGGTGATGGCTATCGGCTCGCGGCGGCGGGTCTCGCCATAGTATAAGGCTGCCTCTCCTATATGGATGTGATACATCTCTTCCAAACAGATGACCTGCGCAGCCAGCTGTACTTCATCCCGCTCGTCGGGTTTGCTTTTGCCTCGCTTGTATTCTACGGGGTAGGGATACCAATACCCGGGATATTGCGGATGCGTGATGCTATTGACCTCCGTCTGCGAAGGAAGCAATTCGACTGCATCGGTAATGCCATACAAGCCCAGCGTGCGGGAGGCGATGGAGACTGAACGAAGCGTCAGCCTATCGCCATTCTTCTGGCGATAGAAGGGATTGTCCACACGCTCGTGCAGCAATTGCCCTTCTACGGTCAGGCGGTTGTCGTCCCATTGCTGCTCGATATGGATCAACGCCCATTGTCGGGGACAGAACATATAATGTTGTATCCCCGACAGCATCAGCATCTCTTCGTCCGTGTACTCCATCGTTACAGCAGCTCCTCTATTTTTACGTCCTTCGGAAGGTTCTCTTGGTCGATGGATACGATGTAGTCAGCAAACGAGCGAGCTACTGCCTCCTTGTCTTTCTTTTCTACTTTCACCAACTCAAAGAGTTTATTGGCCGGTGCGTTGCCTAATGGCGAATCGTGACGGAAGACAATAAGCTTCTGTGCGCTCATCAACCCTCGGGCGGCCGAGCGGTCGTTGTCGAACATGTTTTTCAAGGCCTCCCAAAAGAGCTGGAGGTCTTCTTCGGAGAAGCCGGTCTGTTTGGCGAGGTTGGCGGAGATAAAGCCATGGCAGAGGTAAAGACCGTAGGGGACGGTGGACTTGCGGCCCATGGTGCGATTGTCTCCACTCTGTTTTTGAGCTTCTGCTTCGGTGGCAACTGCCATGCGGGTTATGGAATGCTCAGAACTTGTGATGGGGTCAATAGAACGAGCAAATGTCAACTGGATAGGGCCTCTAACCTGTCCGGCATTCTTGCCGGTAGACATCACGGCTCCGAATGTGCGGACATCATAAAACCGTCGACACATCAATTGGCGGGCTGCTTCCGTTTTTTCACCTTTCTTTTCATCTTTCGATTTCACGTTTGGGTTTTCGAACGCTTCGTCTATAAGTGTATTGAGCACAGCCTTCTCTTTTATAAAGATGTCGTAGCCTTCACTGCACTCTTTCGCTACCTGCACGTAGTTGCGTACTTTTCGTTTCAGGCAAACGTCTGTTACCAAGCCCATGCCTGTCTCGGCATCAATACGGGGCAGGTTACCTGCGTCGGGGTCTCCGTTAGGATTTCCGTCTTGTACATCGAAGAGATATACAAAGTCTATTCTATTCTTCAATTCAGTCATAATGGTATCTTTTTATTGTTCTTGATTATTAGATGTAACATTGTCTTGTTTCCCACTCTTGCTGGTGTAGAACTCTTGGCGCTGGTGGTAGTAGCCTACCATGAAGCGTCCTTGGTCTTGCAGGTCGAGATGCGCAGGAAAGCCTTCGGAGGAGATTTTGCTGATTATTTCCGTCTTCAACTGCTCGAAATAGATTTGTCCGCCCTTCTCCAACTTTTCCGCATGATGGACGGAAAGGTTGAGCAAGGTGGAGAATACGGCTGCCGGAGTGGCCGATGCCGCATTCATGTAGCGTTCACGAATGGAATGAATACCATTACTGCGCTCTTGCAAATACTCTAAGGTTGCGAACAATCGTCCGCATAGATAGCCTTGATTTGGGTTCTCTTTGTCAATCATTGTTTCTATCTTTTTATAGTTATTGTTTAATCGGTTGAGATATGCTTTGATGATGGCGGCACGGGTAATTGTGACTGCCTCTTTCTTTTTTTCTCCTACTTCCGTCCTGATGCGATTGATACATGCCATAAACAAAGTATAAGGGTACGGGGTGGCTTGTAGTATACTCTTGATGATGGCCTCTGGCAAATTGGGTTGGACCTTCGATTCTTTTCCTGGTAAGGCCACTGCGCTTAGGATAGAGTGTAGACCGAAGTATGGCTTCTTATCTTTCCGCCTGTCTACGATCTCCATATCCTCAAAGTGCTTCAAGATGCGCTTTGCGAAATCCCGTAGAGGACATTCCTCCCAATAGACTACTGCTATGCGGGCCGCATTGGGCGCTAAACCAAGGATGTAGAATTTGTCTTCCAAAGTAGTTTTCAAAGTACCTGAGTCAATAGCAGAAAAGACTTTTTTTACTTGGTCTATCCGACGGTTGGGGTCGTCATTCTCATTGTTGCTAAACATGTTGAATATTCCTGTCTCTGTCTTTTGCGTAGCCTCAGTATGTGAGGATGCCCAAAAGAGGAAAGTACGATTTCCCGCATAAAATTTGTTTTTTGAACCAGATTCTAACAAATGATTTAATGCAGTAGTATAGGCTAATACCGCACTTTCTGATATTGGAGCATTCATACCTTGCGAATGACCAAAAGAATTATAACCTGAATCCTTTTGAAAGGCGACTAAGACTGTTTGTGTCTTAGTTCCCATTTTTATCTTCGGATGAGTTAAAATAGGCTTCCCTTTCTTTCCCGTAACAAGACAGACATATTCTAAAGTATCTACTCCTTTTGCAGCGCGAATATAAGTTCCTATATCATCTTCTTCAGCAACAATAGTTCGGTCATCATTGAGGCGGAAGGAGAGGTTGACTGCTGGCTTTTTCACAATCTCAGCCCAGTAGGTATCGCTTTTGATAGCATCTTTTTGATCCAGCTCATAAAACCGCTGTACAGCAAGAAATTTCTCGTTATAAGGATAAAGTTTCGACAGCTCTTTTACTTTGTCTACGAATAGACCATGCTTCTTTTGAGACTTTAGTGCTGCGTCTTCATTTTCTCCGGGTAGGTAGTTCAAAACGTATTCCTCATTATCCCATAAAATGTTGGACTCAAATTTAGTACCTGTACGGCCTACACTTCTCACCACTTGAAATGTCTTTCCTTTCTCCTTCTTATTGGCAGGACGATTATCTTCAATATTCAGGAACTTACCATTCTTGTCTATTCGAAGAATGAATTGAATCTCCTTATCCTCAAATCCTTCCGGTGCTAAATCTCCACACCGCTGGTAATAGTCATAGAGCGCTTTCAGTATCATCGTAGTACCTCCTTACTGTCTTTGGATGGAACAAGTATCACACCGTTCTCCATCTTGGCACGAAAGTACATGGATGGATTCCCGTCGGCGTTGAAATCAATGTCGTAAAGCATAATGCCCAAGTCGCGCGTTTCATCAATTGGCTTGTCAGCCTCTTCTTCAGGATGCTCTATCCATCGGAAAGAGGCAGCAAACTCCCGTGTTCCCAAGTAGGGCTGGTTGAAGCATTGTCCTTGGGTGGCACGTCGTTCAAAGATAGCCTTATATTTACCCGGATTCTCATCCTGATTACTTCTTTGCTCTGTTTCTCCTTTTCGTTCGGAAGAACGAATGAAACGTAGCTTAGCGTAGATGCGGTAGCGCACATTTTTTAGCAGCAAGCTTGCCCGTTGTTGACGTTGCTCTTCGATATAAATACAAGAAGTTCGTGGCGAACCTACTGCACCCACTTCATTTCGTCGCACCGAAGTCCACTGTATAGGATTCAGTACCTCAATCTTCGTCACTTCCCAGCGGATAGCTGGCTTCCAAAAGATGGCCTCGAAGATGGCTCGGGCCGCAGATGGCGTGATGATATCATAGCTTACTCGCTCTACTTT
>JAISIX010000226.1 GCA_031261805.1 Mediterranea sp. (in: CFB group bacteria) | reverse complement strand
AGCCGACGATGCCATGATACAGGCATTGGACCGAGGTTTGAAGAACTTCGCCAACGTCGTCGAAGCCTACAATGGACGGCAGATAGACACAGCACCCGGTGCCGGGGCGGCAGGTGGGCTGGGTGGCGGCTTCCTCGCCTTTTTACCCACCACGCTGAAGCCCGGCATAGAGATAGTACTGGACGCACTGGACTTCGACAGGCAGATAGCGGGAGCCGACCTCGTCATCACCGGCGAAGGGAAGATAGACCGACAGACGCTGATGGGAAAGGTGCCCTACGGCGTACTGCGACATGCCAGCCGACAGCAGATACCCGTAGTAGCCATTGCCGGGGCAGTGGAGGATGCGAAGCTACTAAACGAGCAAGGTTTCCAAGGAATATTCTCCATCCAGCAAGGCGCCGCCACCCTCCAAGAGGCGATGGAGAAAAGCCGAACCCAAAGGAACATCGAGACGACAGTGACCCAGATACTGCGCCTCCTCCGCTAAAAGCCACCCCCAACAAAGAAAAACTGCCTGTTGATAACCGTTGTTCCATTTAAAGGCTTATCTTTGCTACCAAGTAAAAGAACCTTTAAACTAAGATAATGATGTATACCATACAAGCCAACCCCAGCGGTACCCGCAGCATAGACGTATCGACCGAGAACCTGCGGACCATCGAGAAGTACGCCCTCTTCAGCCACCTCATCGACAGCAACGGCATCGTGGACGAGAACGTGCTCGATAAGCTACGGCTCAACATCCGCTCCCTCATCGCCAGCCAAGAGGAAGACAGCAAAGAGCTGCTCGACCTCTGCATCGACGTCATCTACCACAACAACATGAAAGCCTTCGGCCTCCAACAACTCGTGATGCTCTACCTCAAGTGGCTCGCCACCGACGAGGAGGATGACGAGGAGGAAGGCACAAAAGAATAAGAAATAAAAGACTAAAAGAGGAGAACAGCAGATGAAGACGCTTGATACCTGCGGGATGACGAACTACAGTCCGCTCATCCCCGCCATGAAGCTGATATGTGAAAGCCCGCCGGGCGAGGAGATTGTCATCACCATGAACCAAGGCGAGGCGTTCCGCGACCTCAAGGAGTACCTCGCCGAGGAGGGCATCGGCTTCCGCGAAATATACGACGGCGAAGAGATGACGCTGCAGTTTACGGTGAAGTAATCGGGAATATCCGTATCTTTGCGCCATGATGAAAGAATACCGACTGACTGATTGGCTGCCTACCACCAAGAAAGAGGTGGAACTGCGCGGATGGGACGAACCCGACGTGATTCTCTTCAGCGGCGATACCTACGTGGACCATCCCTCCTTCGGCGCCGCCGTGATAGGACGCATCCTCGAGGCGGAAGGGCTACGTGTGGCCATCGTACCACAGCCCAACTGGCGCGACGACCTGCGCGACTTCAAGAAGCTGGGGCGTCCCCGCCTCTTCTTTGGCATATCCGCGGGCTGCATGGACTCCATGGTGAACAAGTACACCGCCAACAAGCGCCTGCGCAGCGAAGATGCCTACACCCCCGACGGTCGACCCGACATGCGCCCCGAATACCCCACCATCGTCTACAGCCAGATACTCAAACGCCTCTTCCCCGACGTACCCGTGGTGCTGGGTGGCATAGAAGCCAGTCTGCGCCGGTTGAGCCACTACGACTACTGGCAGGACAAGGTGCAGAAGAGCGTGCTGTACGACAGCGGTGCCGACCTCCTCATCTACGGCATGGGCGAACAGCCTGTCGGCACCCTCGTGCAGAAGATACGCCAAGCATTGCCCGACGAGCACGCCCTCCTCACTTCCCAGGCCCTGCAAAGCCTCATCGACGACATTCCACAGATAGCCTACCTGCGCAAGACCGCCGAATGGACATCCGCCCCCAACGACCTGCGCCTGGCCTCGCACGAAGAGTGCCTGGCCGACAAGAAGAAGGAGGCCGCCAACTTCCGGCACATCGAAGAGGAATCGAACAAATACGCCGCCGCCCGCATCACGCAGGAGGTGGGCGACAAAGTGGTGGTGGTCAACCCACCCATCCCGCCCCAGAGCGAGGCGGAGCTGGACCACTCGTTCGACCTGCCCTACACCCGCCTGCCCCATCCCAAATACAAGGGCAAACGCATCCCGTCGTACGACATGATTAAGTTCTCCGTCAACATCCACCGCGGCTGCTTTGGCGGATGTGCCTTCTGCACCATCTCCGCCCACCAAGGCAAGTTCATCGTGAGCCGCAGCAAAGCCTCCATACTGAGAGAGGTGAAGGAAGTAGCGGCATTGCCCGACTTCAAAGGCTACCTGAGCGACCTCGGCGGGCCGTCGGCCAACATGTACAAGATGGGCGGACGCGACACCGACCTCTGTCACCGCTGCAAACGCCCCTCGTGCATCCATCCCAAGGTGTGCCCCAACCTCAACACCGACCACCGGCCCTTGCTCGACATCTACCACGCCGTCGACGCCGTGCCGGGCATCAAGAAGTCATTCATCGGCAGCGGCGTGCGCTACGACCTCTTGCTGCACCGCTCCCAAGACCCCGCCGTGAACCATGCCGCCGAGGAGTACACCCGCGAGCTGATAGTGAACCATGTGAGCGGCCGCCTGAAGGTAGCCCCCGAACATACCAGCGACCGGGTGCTGGCAGTGATGCGCAAGCCCCCGTTCAGCCAGTTCGAGACGTTCAAGAAGATATTCGACCGCATCAATCAGGAGGAGAACCTACGGCAACAGCTCATCCCCTATTTCATCTCCTCGCATCCCGGCTGCCGGGAAGAGGACATGGCCGAGCTGGCCGTCATCACCAAACGCCTCAACTTCCACCTGGAGCAGGTGCAGGACTTCACCCCCACCCCCATGACCGTGGCCACCGAGGCGTGGTACAGCGGCGTACATCCCTACACCCTCGAGCCGGTGTTCAGTGCCAAGAGCCAACGGGAGAAGCTGGCACAACGACAGTTCTTCTTCTGGTACAAGCCCGAAGAGCGAAAACACATCGTCAGCGAGCTGCGACGCATCGGGAGGATGGACTTGGTAGATAAGCTATACGGTGGGAAAAGGACATAAAAAAAGGTGCGCACACTGACGACCTTCTTCACAGAAAGGCGGCAGATTCACGCACCAATATTATTAAATCCATTTTTAAGCCATAAAGGAACAACCCTCTATGTTTCCTTATCGCGCCATCTTCTTCTTCATCAAGAGAAGTACCTGCGCTTTGTTGGCATCCAGCAAGGCTACGTCGCCATTGCGCAACACCTTATATGTCTCTACGGCGTTGAGGGCTTTGAGCACCTTCTCCTCGGCCGTAGGGTTGAGGCAAGCCATCTTGGTGGTCACCACACGCGAGAAAGAGATACCATTCTTGGCAGCCGTAGTGAACTCGCCACCCATGCGGTTGCAACCCGCGTTACCACGGATAGCCTTCTGCTCCACATCGAAGCCGATATAAGGCTGGTTGCCCCTGCTGGCCGAGATGGTTTCGCCATTTACTTTCACAATATCCCAATCGCCACCCAAGGCTGACAAGGAAGTCGCCTTCTCCGAAGTGCGACAAGAAGACATGGCAAACGCTACGAGTACCATGCACATCGAAACAAATAATTTCTTCATGTTCTGTTCTGCTTAAAGTTAAAATCGAGGCAAAGATATGGAAAAGATTCATACGCCCGCCAGACGTTAACAACAATTATCTAACTCCCTCCGCCGTAATATGGAAATATTGCCGTATATTTGTTCCCATCAACAATCCTTATTTTTATCAATTAGAAGCATTATACAGAAGAAAAATGAGTAGAGTTCTTATCATTGGCGCAGGCGGTGTCGGCACCGTCGTGGCGCACAAAGTGGCGCAGAATGCCGATGTTTTCACCGACATCATGATAGCCAGCCGCACCAAGGAGAAATGCGACAAGATTGTCGAGGCCATTGGGAACCCCGCCATACGGACAGCCAAGGTCGATGCCGACAACGTAGAAGAGCTGGTGGCTTTGTTCAACGACTTCAAGCCCGAAATGGTCATCAACGTCGCCTTGCCTTACCAAGACCTTACCATCATGGAAGCCTGCCTGCAGGCCGGCGTGAACTACCTCGACACGGCCAACTACGAGCCGAAAGACGTGGCGCACTTCGAGTACAGCTGGCAGTGGGCCTACCACGAACGCTTCAAGGAAGCCGGACTGACGGCCATCCTCGGTTGTGGGTTCGACCCGGGCGTGAGCGGTGTCTATACCGCCTACGCCGCCAAGCACCACTTCGACGAGATACAGTACCTCGACATCGTAGACTGCAACGCCGGCAACCATCACAAGGCTTTCGCCACCAACTTTAACCCCGAAATCAACATCCGCGAGATTACCCAAAACGGCCGCTACTACGAGGACGGCAAGTGGGTGACCACCCAACCGCTGGAGATACATAAAGATCTCACCTACCCCCACATCGGCCCGCGCGACTCCTACCTCCTCTACCACGAAGAGCTGGAATCGCTCGTCAAGCACTTCCCCACCATCAAGCGCGCCCGTTTCTGGATGACCTTCGGACAGGAGTACCTTACCCACCTGCGCGTTATTCAGAACATCGGCATGGCACGCATCGACGAGGTGGACTACAACGGCACCAAGATAGTGCCCCTGCAGTTCCTCAAGGCCGTGCTGCCCAACCCGCAGGACCTGGGCGAGAACTACGAGGGCGAGACCTCCATCGGCTGCCGCATCCGCGGACTGAAGGACGGCAAGGAACGTACCTACTACGTGTACAACAACTGCAGCCACCAAGCCGCCTACAAAGAGACCGGCATGCAAGGCGTGAGCTACACCACCGGCGTACCGGCCATGATAGGTGCCCTGATGTTCTTCAAAGGCGAGTGGCGACGCCCCGGCGTGAACAACGTCGAGGAGTTCAACCCCGACCCCTTCATGGAGCAACTCAACAAACAAGGACTGCCGTGGCACGAGGTGCTGGACGGCGACTTGGAACTTTAAAAAATGAAGAATGAAGAACCAAGAATGAAGAATGGATTGCGCAAGACGCTCCAGTATTCCATCATTTCCCAAGATTCTTCATTCCTAATTCTTAATTCTTAATTTCCAAATATGAACGTAGGAGATAAAGCGCCCGAGATACTGGGCATCAACGAGAAAGGCGAGGAGATTCGCCTGAGTGCCTACAGAGGGCACAAAATAGTGCTGTACTTCTATCCGAAGGACAACACATCGGGTTGCACGGCCGAGGCTTGCAGCCTGCGCGACAACTATGCCGAGCTACGCAAGGCCGGCTACGAGGTGATAGGCGTGAGCGTGGACGACGCAAAGTCGCACCTCAAGTTCATCGACAAATACCAGCTCCCCTTCCCCCTGATAGCCGATACGGACAAGAAGCTCGTGGAAGCCTTTGGCGTGTGGGGCGAGAAGAAGATGTACGGACGCTCGTACATGGGCACGTTCCGCACCACGTTCCTCATCAACGAGGAGGGTGTCATCGAGCGCATCATCCCCCCCAAGGAGATAAAGACCAAGGAGCACGCCTCCCAGATATTGAATCAATAAACATGTAATGGAATAAAGCTATATGGCTAAGAAAGACGAACTTAACTTCGAGGCAGACGATAAGTCGGCTGCCGCCCAAAAGCTAAAAGCCCTGCAGGCTACCATGGAGAAGATAGAGAAGAGCTTCGGCAAAGGCTCTATCATGAAGATGGGCAGCACCGAGGTGGAGCAGATAGACGTAATACCCTCCGGCTCCATCGGCCTCAACGCCGCACTGGGCGTAGGCGGATACCCACGAGGCAGAATCATTGAGATCTACGGTCCCGAGTCGTCGGGTAAGACGACCTTGGCCATCCACGCCATCGCCGAGGCACAGAAGGCAGGCGGCATTGCCGCCTTTATCGACGCCGAGCACGCCTTCGACCGCTTCTACGCCGCCAAGTTGGGCGTGGATGTCGACAACCTCCTCATCTCACAGCCCGACAATGGCGAGCAGGCACTCGAGATTGCCGACCAGCTCATCCACTCGTCGGCTATCGACATCATCGTCATCGACTCCGTGGCCGCCCTCACCCCCAAGGCCGAGATAGAAGGCGACATGGGCGACAACAAGGTGGGCCTCCAGGCACGCCTCATGTCGCAAGCACTGCGCAAGCTCACCTCTGCCGTGAGCAAGACACGCACCACCTGCATCTTCATCAACCAGCTACGCGAGAAGATTGGCGTGATGTTCGGCAACCCCGAGACCACCACCGGCGGTAACGCCCTGAAGTTCTACGCCTCCGTCCGCCTCGACATCCGTCCCGGCCAACAAATCAAGGACGGCGAAGAGATTCTGGGTCGCCAGACCAAGGTAAAGGTGGTGAAGAACAAGGTCGCTCCCCCCTTCCGCCGTGCCGAGTTCGACATCATGTTCGGCGAAGGTATCTCCCATGCCGGCGAGATTATCGACCTCGGTTCCGACTTGGGCATCATCAAGAAGAGCGGTGCCTGGTACAGCTACAACGACACCAAGTTGGGACAAGGGCGCGACGCCTCCAAGCAGTGCATCGCCGACAACCCCGAGCTGGCCGAAGAGCTGGAAGGCCTCATCTTCGAAGAGCTGAAGAAGAAAAAGTAATCACCAAAAGAGAGGGCGGGTTCATCTGTGGTGAACCTGCCCTCTCTCTTTACATCCTATCAAAAAAGATGCGAAAAGTATTCCCCATCCTCTGCGCTGCCGGATTGTCCTCCCTACTCTTCTTGGCGGCTTGCTCGTCGAAGAAAAGCGCAAAAAACGAAAACCTGACAACGATGAACCCCGACCTCACCATGCTGGTAGGCACCTACACCTCCGGCAGCAGCGAAGGCCTCTACAGCTTCCGCTTCAACCAAGACACAGGAAAGTCCACCGCGCTAAGCCATGCCAAAGTGGAGAACCCCTCCTACCTCACCCTCTCGCCCGACGGGGCCTTTGTCTACGCCGTCAGCGAGCTGGGCGACGACCGTGCCGCTGTCTATGCCTTTGCCTTCGACCAACTCGATGGCACCTTCCGCCTGCTGGGTAGCCAGAAAACCGGAGGCGCCGACCCCTGCTACATCATCAGCACCGGCAAGTATGTGGTGACGGCCAACTACAGCGGCGGGAGCATCTCCACCTTCCCTGTGTCCAAAGACGGTTCCCTGCTACCGGCCGATGCCGTTATCAAGTTCAGCGGCTCGGGTGCCGACCCCGAACGTCAGTCGCAGCCACACCTGCACTGCGTACGCATCACCCCCGACGGCAAGTACCTCTTGGCCGACGACCTGGGGACGGACCAAATCCATAAGTTCCTCCTCAACGCCAAGGCCGACGCCAGCAACAAGGACTCCCTGCTCACCGCCGCCAACCCCAGCGCCATCAGCGTAGCACCCGGCTCCGGCCCGCGCCACCTCATCTTCTCGGCCAACGGCCACCATGCCTACCTCATCAGTGAGCTGTCGGGCGCCGTCACCGCCTTCGACTACAACGATGGCCAGCTGGCAGAGCTACAGACCATCCAAGCCGACACGGTAGACGCCCGCGGTAGCGCCGACATACACCTCAGCCCCGACGGCCGCTTCCTCTATGCCAGCAACCGGCTGAAGGCCGACGGCATTGCCATCTTCAGCGTCAGCCCCAGCAAGGGCACGCTCACCAAAGTAGGCTACCAGCTCACCGGCATCCATCCGCGCAACTTCATCCTCACGCCCAACGGTCGCTACCTGCTGGTAGCCTGTCGCGACAGCAACGTCATCCAAGTCTTCGAACGCAACCCGGACACCGGCCTGCTTACCGAGAAACCCGATGCGGCCATCCCCTTAAACATGCCGGTCTGCATACGCTGGGTGCTTTAGCGCCCGGGCGGAGACAGACCGGCATACGGCATGCAGACGAACAGAGGGGAGTTTTGAGAGTGTGCCCATCGGCATTCACGCAGATGCCCTTTGGCGTACCGTCTCCCCTAAACTTCCACTTATGGCCTAATGATAATACATTATCTTTAACTACAGCCCTATTTCCACGTAAAGCCTAAGCTATAATCAAAAGTTTCATTATCCGTTTTAACCTTTGTGGGATAGCCATCTTTGTCGAGCACATAGTTTATGGGAATCCTGATAGGTTCAGGAGCGCCGGGAAGTGCGAGAGAGGCACTTACCGGCAGATGTTTCATGCTCTTGCCCAGAAGTCCTGCATAATAGCATAGACCAATCATCCTGCTCTCCATCGCAAGAAGTATCCCATAGGGCATGAGGGCACCTTTGTTGTCAATACTCGTTGGGTGTTCCGAGTTGGTGTAAAAGTATGTAAGAACCGCCTCATTTGTCACAGCGCCTTCTTGGTGAGTGATGACGGTCTTCACCAAGTCTCCATTCTCATACTGATACGTTACAGTTTCTGTCCCCGAAAAGTTCACACCATGACCTACCGACTTATTTTCGACAAGCATCCCATCGGCATTATAGGCATAACTTACAACGGCATTTGGGGTTGTCATTTGCTTGCAGAACCCATTCGCTCCAATCACGAGTGACAGAGATACCTCGCCATCCTTTAAATCCGGATCGGTGGCAGTGCCAACGATAGTCACCTCTCCCACCTGCATGCCTATACGTGTGAGCGGCAAATACGTAAAGGCATACTGGATACCGTCCGAACTAACCTTGGTGAGGAATCCATTGGCGTCGTATTCGGCTGTAGAATACATATCCGTCCCCTCCCCCTCAAGCATCTTCGCTATGCGTTTCCCCGTGAAAACCTCGGTAGGATCCACCCAGTTGTCCGGATGCTTTTCTTTCTTTTCATCCTTATCGTCACCGCACGAAGCGATGACGCAAGCAAAAGCTGCTATGCAGCTCCATAAAACAATGTTCTTTCTCATGTTTCTGTTACTAATAGTTATGCGGCCCCAAAGGTAAAGAGTATATGCGTCCGAAGTTGTTGCAGTTCGTCCGAAGTTGTTGCGAATCGTACGCAAGTTGTTGCGAATCGTACAGATTATACTGTGCTCGGGATGGGTTGGTGCAATGGGACTTGTTGCCAAATTGGAGTTTAGGGGAGACGGTACGCGGATGGGCATGCGCGGACGAGCGGGTGCCCATCTGCGTACGGGCGCATGCCCATCCGCCCACGAGCCGATGGGCATGCGCCCAAACTTCTCCAATCCCTCTGCGAGAGATTTTTTCCTGTTTTA
>JAISIX010000198.1 GCA_031261805.1 Mediterranea sp. (in: CFB group bacteria) | reverse complement strand
GACGCACACTACGGCCTCCAGGAGGCTACCCCCTCCTCACCGCTGGCCATGATAGAGTACTCCTCGCCCAACACCAACAAGCCTCTCCACCTCGGACACGTGCGCAACAACCTCTTGGGTAAGGCCTTGGCCAACATCCTCAGCGCCAACGGCAACCGGGTGGTGAAGACCAACATCGTGAACGACCGCGGTATACACATCTGCAAGTCCATGCTGGCTTGGCAGAAGTACGGAGGCGGCGAGACACCCGAAAGCTCCGGTAAGAAGGGCGACCACCTCGTGGGCGACTACTACGTGGCTTTCGACAAGCACTACAAAGCCGAAGTGGCCCAACTCATAGCCGAGGGGATGACCAAGGAACAAGCCGAAGCGGCCTCGCCCCTGATGCGCGAGGCCCGCGAGATGCTGGTGAAGTGGGAAGCCGGCGACCCCGAGGTGCGTGCCCTGTGGACGAAGATGAACAACTGGGTCTATGCCGGGTTCGACCAGACCTACCAGCGCATGGGCGTCAGCTTCGATAAGATATACTACGAGTCCGACACCTACCTCGAAGGCAAGAAGAAGGTGCTGGAAGGCCTCCAAAAAGGACTCTTCTACCAAAAGGAGGACGGCTCCGTATGGGCCGACCTCACCCCCGAAGGCCTCGACCACAAGCTGCTACACCGCGCCGACGGCACCACGGTGTACATGACCCAGGACATCGGCACGGCCGAGATCCGCTTCTCCGACTACCCTATCGACAAGATGATATACGTGGTGGGTAACGAGCAGAACTACCACTTCCAAGTGCTCTCTATCCTGCTCGACAAGCTCGGTTTTGAGTGGGGCAAAAGCCTCGTGCACTTCTCCTACGGTATGGTGGAGCTGCCCGAGGGCAAGATGAAATCGCGCGAGGGAACGGTGGTCGACGCCGACGACCTCATGGACGAGATGATAGCCACCGCCAAGGAGACCTCACAGGAACTGGGCAAACTGGACGGACTGACGCAGGCCGAGGCCGACGACATCGCCCGCATCGTAGGCTTGGGCGCCCTGAAGTACTTCATCCTCAAGGTGGATGCCCGCAAGAACATGACGTTCAACCCCAAGGAGTCCATTGACTTCAACGGCAACACCGGCCCCTTTATCCAGTACACCTACGCCCGTATCCGCTCCGTGCTGCGCAAGGCCGCCGAGGCTGGCATCACCCTGCCCGCCGAACTCCCCGCAGGCGTGGAACTGAGCGCCAAGGAAGAAGGGCTGGTACAACTCGTGGCCGACTTTGCCGCCATCGTGCGCCAGGCCGGACAGGACTATAGCCCCTCCATCATCGCCAACTACGTGTACGACTTGGTGAAGGAGTACAACCAGTTCTACCACGACTTCAGCATCCTGCGCGAGGCCGACGAAGCCCTCAAAGTATTCCGCCTCGTGCTCTCGGCCAACGTAGCCAAGGTGGTGAAGGCAGGCATGGCGCTGCTGGGCATCGAAGTGCCCGAACGCATGTAACCCTTCCCGAAGGCAAAACCTGCACGATTTAGGAAATCACCTACCAAAGAATAGGGAGAAAAGCATTGACGTATGTTTTTCTCCCTTTATCTTTGTAGTGTCAATAATGACAGATGTACCACCTTAATATATATAGGAGATTAAGAAGATGAAAAAGCAAATGTGGATATTCGGAATCGTAATCGCTCTGATGAGCGGAACGAACGCAAAGGCCGCCATGAGCCTGAGCCAGATTAGTGAGAACGCCCGCTTCCTCTCGGACAAGATGGGCTACGAGCTGGCGCTGAACAATCAGCAGTACAACGATGTGTATGAAATCAACTACAACTTCATCTATTCCGTCCAAGACTACTTAGACGACTTGGCACTTAGCTACTCTTGGGCTTCCGATGCCTACTACCATGCCTTGGACCTCCGCAACGACGACCTGCGATGGGTGCTCACCGCCGCGCAGTATAGCCGCTTCTTGCAGACAGACTATTTCTACCGCCCCCTTTATCGTACGGGCAACACTTGGGCCTTCGGTGTCTACCTCAACTACCCCAACCGCAACCTCTTCTTTATGGGGCTGCCCACGCTCTACTACACCTACCGTGGAGCGCACATACGCAAATCCTTCAGCAGTTCGAGCTACTACCGCGGCCGATACCCCAACCGTAACCCCTACCAAGGCTCGTACCTCCTCCGGCCCAACCGGCCCAACCGGCCAAGTACTGTACCCAGCAGGCCTAATACTCGTCCTTCGACAAGACCCAGCACTACTACTCCGAGCAGACCGAGCACTACCGCTCCAAGCAGGCCAAGTACCACTGCTCCGAGCAGACCAAGTACCACCGCTCCGAGCAGACCAAGCACCACTACCCCCAATCGTAGGCCGAGCACTACTACTCCAAGCAGACCAAGTACGACCACTCCCAGTCGTAGGCCAAGCACTACTACTCCAAGCAGGCCAAGCACGACCGTTCGCTCGTCTGCTTCCACTTCCCGTGACCGGTCGGCCTCAACCTCGGCGAATCGTTCCGAGAACCATAGCCGCCAGAGTTCCGGAAGCAGCACCCGCTCCCGTTGACGGAGCGGGGGAGCTGTCCCTTCACCATGTGTACTACCACGATATATACAGGATAGATATTCGACATTCTAAACAACAAAAAGAGAGCAAAGATGAACAAAATCAAGAACACGCTGAAAAGCATGAGAACACTGCACCAAGCCGTCGTGCTGGGCATGGCCATTGTTTTGGCCGGTTGTGAAACGTATCAAGCGTCTGCCATCATGAGAATACACGAAGGTATGACGCAGCAAGATGTGACAAACCTGTTAGGTTCCCCGGACTTCCGACGCTTCAACAATGGTGTAGAAGAGTGGGAATACAGACAGTACGGCACTTTTCAAAAGGCTCGCACCATTCTTGTCTCCTTCGCCGACTTCAAAGTAACCGGCATGGATTCCTTCGCTACGCCAGTCAGCCAAACACCTGCCCCTGCAGCTGTCATCCCGGTGATGCCTGCTACGCCCTCCGCCTTCCGCCACGCCACGTTGATGAATGGCATAGAGCACAACGACTTTATACGGGAATATCGCTTCGCCATAGATCGCGACAGCCGGATTCGGATGCTGGACGGAATGCTGCAAAAGCACAACCTCACCTCGGAACAATGCGCGGAGATAGTGGACAAAACGCCCACCATCGACCAACTGAAGATAGCCAAGAAGCTATACCCCTATATCCGCGGGGAACGCAATTCCGAGCAAATCATCAAAGTTCTTTTCTCCAGCTTCGACCAAGACGAGATGCGTAACTTCATCAAAGAACAGGATGGAAGACAACTGTGGTGAACCGATTCACCAATAGTTGATACGCGACATCCCATCTTTACAAATAACGAATGACTTTCTCACAATAATTCGTACCTTAGCGCCGGATTTGAATACAAAGTATAGAAAACAATGAATACAAGAAAGAACAGATGGGGCATATATGCCCTGACACTACTCGCCGCAAGCCTGATGGCCTGTGCCGGACAGAAGACCGGCAAAGCGGAGACCACCGAGAGCGCCGCAACGACGGATGCACTAACTACGACGAACAACTCCGTCACCGTTCAGGCCGATAGTGTAGGCTACATCGTGCAGGTGGGCGACATGGCTCCCGACTTCACCATGGCACTGACTGACGGCAAAGAGGTGACACTCTCTTCGTTGCGTGGCAAAGTGGTGATGCTGCAATTCACGGCAAGTTGGTGCGGAGTGTGCCGCAAGGAGATGCCTTTCATCGAGAGAGATATATGGCAGAAGCACAAGGGCAACCCCGACTTCGTGTTGATGGGCGTGGACCGAGACGAGCCGCTGGAGAAGGTACAGAGCTTTATCCAAGCCACAAAGGTGACGTATCCATTGGGGTTAGACCCCGGAGCCGACATCTTTGCCAAATATGCCGTACGCGACGCCGGCATCACACGCAACGTCCTGATAGACAAAACTGGGCGCATCGTAAAGATGACCCGTCTATACAACAAGGTGGAGTTCGCCTCACTGGTGCAGGCTATAGACGAATTGCTGAGATAAAGGAGAATGGAGGCCGCCCGTGAGGGGCACCAGACTCACGATTGCGACAGCAACTTCCCAATCAGGTTCAGCACGCCCGACACGCTTTCCTTGTCGGGCACGGGGATGCGAAGCGTCGTCCGTCCCGTCTCCTTGTCTTCCTCCACCAGCTCGTCGACCAGTTTGCGGGTCGCCTCGGGCGAGCTGAGCGTACGGGCCAAGCCACTCAAGAAGGAGAAGCCCTGCTGGAGCAACTCAGAGGGTTCAGGCTCTGCCACGACGTGCGGTTCTGCCGTATCCGGCATTGACGGCTCATCCGGCTCACCGACAAAAGCGCCGGCCATTCCTTCTTCCCGGGTCACCACTTCTTCCTGTTCGCCAGGTGCCAAACCGCTGTCGACGGGCGAACTTACGCCCTCCTCGCCTACAGTTGTCATCACCTGGATGCTCTCCATAATCTTATCCAGCTTGCTGTTCTCGAGGAAGATAGCATCTTCGCCATTGTCCAAGATGCCCTCAAACAAGGAGGACTTGAAGTTCAACGTCGACAGCATCCGCTCTTCGATGGTGTCTTTGGCCACCAAGTTGATGACCTGTATGTTCCGCTTCTGCCCGATACGATAGATGCGGGCAATGCGTTGCTCCAGGACGGCGGGGTTCCACGGCAGGTCGAGGTTGATGACGATGGAAGCCACTTGCAGGTTCAGTCCCGTGCTACCGGCATCAGTCGACAAGAACACACGGCTCTCGGGCAACTCGCAGAAATCATCCATCAGTTTCTTGCGGGCGGCAGCCGGCACGCTACCGTTCAGGTTCTCGTAGCGTACGCCCATCGCTTCCAGTTCACGGGCTATCAGGCGTGTCATCCGTTCCCACTGGCTAAAGATGACGACCTTCTCATCGCCACTCTCAAACACGTTGCGCAGGATGTTCATCGTCTCCTCCACCTTAGTGTCGTTGCGGCTCTTTTGGTCGAGAATATAAGTGCTGTCGCACAGCATCCGCATCTGGCTAAGCAGCAACAACAGCCGTTTGCGATCCTTCTCGCTCAAGAAGCGGGTACGCGTCCATTTGGTCACCAATTGAGAGACGGATGTCGCGCACTCCTCGTGCATCGTCATCTGCTCTTTGGTCATCGGCACAAACAGCACCTTGTCCATCCGTTCGGGCAGCTGCAAGGCTACGTCGCGCTTCCGTCGGCGGATGAGTACATCCTTCATCTGCTCCCCTATCGCATTCAGGTTTTGGTAGCTAATCACCTTCCCCGTGTCCGAGCGTACAACCGTCTTGTCCATAAAACGGTAGTAAGGGCCAAGGCAGTATTGGTCCACAAACTGCATGATGGAATAGAGTTCCTCCAGCTTGTTCTCTAATGGCGTGCCTGACAACACCACCGAGTATTCCGATTCAATGTGCCGGGCTGCTTTCGAGATTTGCGTGTTCCAGTTTTTCAACCGTTGCACCTCGTCCATAATCAGGAAATCAGTGTAGAGCGACCTCATGATTTTGATGTCGTTGCAGGCGCTATTGTAGGAGACTATCTTATAGAACGCCTCATCCTCGTACAATTTCCTCCTCACCAAGTGGTTGCCCTCTACCACGATGGCATCGGCATCGGTGAAACGTTCTATCTCCTTCTTCCACTGATACTTCAGTGAAGTAGGGCAAAGGATAAGCGCCGAAGAGATTAGTTTACGCTTTCGCATCAGCTCCGCCGTGCCAATGGCTTGGATGGTTTTCCCAAGCCCCATCTCATCGGCGATGATGGACTTGCCTGCCCGGAAAGCGAAACGAATCCCTTCCTTCTGGTAAGGATACAGCTTGGCCTTGAGCAGTCGGTCGAGTTCACCGTCCGAGGCCCATGTCGGCAACATCTGTTCTCGCCGCCGCCCGTCACGCTTTTCCAAGATGAAGCCCAACGCATCGGAGTAGCAACGGAACGTATCATTGAGTTTCAAAGCATCACGCAGGAAGTCCGAAATCGCCGTGACGGCCTCCGGACGCATCACCCCTTCGGGCGTGAAGTAAGGTTTGGCCAGCTCCCGAAACTCGTCCGCATTATCGGTTCCGATGCGCAAGCGCACCTCCCGTTCGCCCCGATAAGAGAGATACACGGATGTATAAGGAGGCACAGCCTTGCACACGCCTTTATGATGCGCTTTCAACCATAGCGCCACCGCCTCAATGTGCTTGCAGGTACCCAGTTGGCTGGTTTTGAAGTCCATGCAGGAACAGTAGTTCCACGGATTGTCCTTCCCGCGGAATACCACTCGATATTCATTGTGCGAGTTGGGACTATCCACCTTATAGTATCCAGGCTGCTCCTTCCGGCTCACCTCCGATATTCCGAACGTCCCCTTCTCCGCCGCATCGCGTCGCAAGGCTATTTGCCATTCTTCCAGCGTCATATTATCGGGCTTGTAGGTGTAAGATACCTTCTCACCCACAGGCTTCTTAACCTTCTTACGGCCTTTCTTGCCATTTACACTTTTCTCCATGTATCGTTATAGATTAATTGTTATTCCATCAGTTCGTTCCGTTTCCAGAATGCGAGGCGAAGATATGCTTTTTTCAGCAGAAAGAGTTACCAAGTTATGCATTATTTCCAAAATGATTCGTATCTTAGCGCAAAGATTTCGACAACAACAAGAATTTATCATAAACCAAAAGACAAAAGAATATGTATAATGTATCATTTTGCGACCCATTCAAGGATGATATAGTCGACTTAGGCAAGGTAGAGAGTTCGAAAGTGATGGAACTCTTCGAAAAGACCCCATGGCAAGAGTACTTGAAACAGATGGAGAATACCGATGCAAACAAAATCCACTACTCTCCAACGCTGCAGTTCGAAGACGTTGTCACCAACCATGCCATCTCCCTGTCGGCTGACGGTGGCAACCAAGGCATTGAGTGGACAATCCTCTACATACGCCCCAAGATCGTCAAATACTTGTTCGGGCTGCTGGGCGAGAGCAGCCTGACGGACATAACCGAGATAGTAGGGAGGTCGGAGGCCGACGTGCGCAAGTGCATAGAGGCGCTACTCAAGGAAGATTATCAGTTCCTCAACAGCTTCGTCCTATAACACAGACGTATTCCAACCTTATATAGATACATCATAGTATGAATGACCAAATATTCAAAGACGTTCCTAGCACGGCTCACATAGCCATCTATAAGATGAACATCCTGTCGTGTACACAGTCACCGGCAGCATCCTCTTTTACGACCTCCCCTTCCTCTACACCGCCTATATGGAGTTGAAAGAAGAAGGGGAACAAGGACTCTGGCCGGGGATGAACTGGAACAACAGAGATGATTACGTTGAAACCTACTTCCGGCAGTGGATGCAGTATCCCGGAAGTCAACGCTATACAAAGGAGCAGAATAAATCGCCGCTGCGCAAAGCCGTCGACCACGTATTCCGCACTCCCGCCGCCTATATTCCAATCTTAGTGATCATCATAGGCGTATTCCTCGCTTTCTATTGGCAGCTCTTCCAATCTATGGGCAATTTAGCATTCGCCGTTGTCCTCATAAGCTCCGCATCAGCTCTATTCAATGCAGTGTACAAAATAGCAACCAGAAAAAAACGGAAGAAGCAGCAATGAAAAACGGAAGTCGTTTCAGTCGCAATAACAAGAATTTGCGTACTTTAGCAGAGAAATTGGAGATTACGGATATGAAGCTGACAAGTTACGTCAGTCGGTACACCATGGCGATGACGTTGCAAGACAACCAAATTCCTCGTGAAGTAATCTCACAAATTCTTGGGCATAGTGATTTGGCGACAACAATCACCACCCAGAGAAGTTCTTCCCTTATACTCGTACCGAAGTCGTCGAGTTTCCGAATGGGGTAGATGACCCGACATTCTTTGAACGACCGGCAATAACAGGACCAATAGATTCGCAAATACAGCAGACCTTGCAGCTTCTACGCACTAATCTTTTACAAGAGCGCATCTACAAGCGGGAAGACCGAGCCGAAGCCGAACGGATATGGAACTATCCCTATCGTGCATTGGAAGAAGCTATTACCAACTCGACCTATCATAAAGATTATCAGGTACGTGAACCAATAGAAATACGAGTTCTGCCCGACCGCATCGAGATCATCAATCAAGGCGGACCGGATAGAAGCAATAAGTTGGAGGATGTCAAAGCCGGACAAACCAACGCAAGTAAGTGAAGTTTGTCCGCCGTTGGCAGTCTGTTGGCTGCCAAACAGCCTGTTTTGTCCTACCTTGTAAAGGTTTTGCCGCTCTCATAATCTTTTCGTTTTGCTTTTCCTTTGCAGCATCAACGT
>JAISIX010000149.1 GCA_031261805.1 Mediterranea sp. (in: CFB group bacteria) | reverse complement strand
TACTTGGTGATGTTGCGGTAGATGGGGTTCTGATAGTCGAGAACCTGAATCTCCATGCCGTAGTAGGCGGCGTCCTTACCCATCTCGGCACGTATGCCCACGCCGTTGTTGGCGCCCGGGGTGAGTTGGAACTCAAAGCGGAGGATGAAGTTGCCGTACTCCTTGGTGGAGTATAGGTTTCCGCCGAAGCTCATGCTGGGATGGAGGGAGATGCAGCCATCGTCCATCTGATAATCCGCAGTGTTGCCTTGCCACTGGTGCATGTTGGTACCGTCGAAGAGGACGGTGAAACCCTCCTTCTTTTCCTGGGCCGAAAGCTGATAAGGCTTCACGCTCTCCAGCTCCTTGAGGTAGATGTTGCGGAAGGAGGCTTTGCTCCCCGGAGCCTGCAACTTGATGATGCCTTCGAGGGGGATGGGTTTAGAGGGGTCTTTGGCGTTGGCCAGGATGATGTTCTTCACTACGAGGATGCCGTTGAGACGGACGTTGACGCGGTCGCCCACCATCTTAACGTATAGGTTGTTCCACTCGCCGGGCTTGTTGTAGGCGGTGTCCTTGCTAAGCGCCAAGGGTGTGTCGCGGAGGGTCAGCTCCACGGGGACGTTGGTGGCCGATGGATCGACCTTCCAGTCGATGTACAGCTCAAAGTCGGCATAAGGCTTTGCGGTGGCGAACAGGCCCTCGGCCGTGCTTCCGTTCGTGAGGGCGGTGTAGCCTTGGCGTGCGGCGGCGGCGCTGTTCTCGTCGAGGTACTTACTGATGGCTTTGCGTTGGTAGTCGGCATCGGAGTTGTTCAGCACGGCGCCGACCTTATTCAACAATCCGGCAGTAGTCTTGTCGGCATAGTCAGCGTTGGCCAAGGCGATGGTCATCACTGCCCCGGCAGCAGCTTGCTGCAGGACACCACCCGCATTTAGTTGCTGGCCGGCTATCAGCATACCTACGTATGAACCCGTACGTCCCAAGGAGTTGATGATACGAGCTTTCAGCTTGTCGGTATGGGCATAGCCGAGAGCTTGCTCCAACATCAGGCGACGGTTCTCGCCCGTGAGGGTAGGCTCGGAGGCCAGCATGATGTATCGGGCCAACGCTTGCCCGGCGAACGATGTGCCTTGGCCGGTAGTGGCAGGTGGGTTGGCGCATATCTTGAGGAGTGCGGGAGCCGACTCCTGACCTTTCCAGGAAATCAAGGCTACGAAAGCCCACTCACGAGCCGCGCCGCTCTCGGACCAGAAACGCTCGGACACCAACGTGAGGGCGCGGGCATCGCCGGTACTTACCAGCACCGGATAGTAGAGGTATCCACGGCTGGCGCCGGCTTTCTGCATCCGTGCGGAGGCCAGGTTGTAACGCTCGCCGGCAGGGTAGTTGTTCAAAGCGGAAGTCACGGCCTTTTGCAGTGCTAAGGTCTCGGTAGGCGTGCCTGCCCCCTGCTCCAGAAGGGCACAGAGCTTGTCGAGGTCGGTAGCCGCCACCACATCTTTCAGCGTGGTGTAGGCAGCCTCTTTCACTTGAGGCGAGGGGGAGGCGAGCAGTCCGTAGACGGTGGGTGCCGCGGTGGTAGCCTTACGTCCGGCAAGGAGGCTAAGGGCCACCTCTTTGCCGGTGTCGCTGGCACCGTCCATGGCAGCTATCAGGGCCGGGGCGATGTCGCCCTTCATGGAGGCGAGGCTCTTGTCGGCCATCATGAGGACGGGCGTATCGGTGGAGGTGAGTTGCGCAGCCAGGGCGGTAGCGGCTTCCGAACCACCGGTCAGGCTCAGCAGGCGGGCGGCGGCGCTCTTCTCGTCAAGGTCGGTCGAGGCGGAGAGCAGGCGGATGGCAGTACCCTCTACGGCAGGTAGTATCTGCTGTGCTTTGGTGGGGTCGGCGCATTGGTCGGCCAGCCAGTTCAGGATGTCGGTCTGCGTGGCGGCATCGTACTTGCCCATGGCCTGTATCAACGCCCCGTAGCCAGCCCACGTCTTGGGGAGGTTGGTGAGGGCGGCATGGCGGTATTCCCGATTAGGGTCTTTCAATGCCTTGTAGAGCAGCTTGTCCACACCGGCAGGGTCGGCCTCCATCTGCAAGCCGAGGGCGGCTTCGCACATCTGCTCACTGCCAGCCTTGGTGGCATCGGCCTGCAGCTTCTTGGCGGCTTTCAGCACCTCCTTCGTCTCGCCCTGAGCCGAGAGACGACCCAGCAGGGTGAGGTAAGCGTCGGCGGCACCCTTAGGCTCCATGGTGTAACCAGCCTTGGCGGCCGCAGCTGCCAAGGGGTTGAGCGACTTCAGGGTCCCGGTACGCCCCAAGGCGTAGTACAGGTCTTCTTGCAGATTGGCTCCGCTCGTAGTGAGCAGAGGCAGCAATATCTCTTCGCTGCCCTCAGGGGCCAGCTCGCCGATGGCTTGCACCAAGCTTTCTTGCTGCTTGCCTTGAGCCGTGCTCACGGCGGCAAGCAGAGCCTTGCCGGCCGAGGGGGTGCCTATCGACACCAAGGCACGGGCAGCGAGGGCGCACAAGGCCTCATCGGTGAGTAGGTCGGCCAGGGGGGCTACCGTCTCGTTGGTACCCGCCAAGCCCAGTTGGCGGATGAGGAATGCTTTGGCTTCGTGTCCGCGGACTTGCGAGAGCGCCTTGACAAAAGCACGGGCGGCGGGAGCGCGTAGCGCCTCATTGCCGGGAGCCGTCACATAATGCGCCAAGGCACTGAGGGCATATTCCACCTTCGAGTCGTCGGTGGCACTGAAGGGGGTGAGCATACCCGCCAACTGCAGGATAGCTTCTTCGCCGGCACCGGCCAGGTCTTTCATCTGCGCGTTGGCCCGGCGGACGCTCTGTGCCGGCATCTGTGCCAAGACGTCGGCCACGACCGTCTGCGCCGTACGTCCCTGCGGTCCTTGCGCTTGGACAGGCAGGACGGCCAGCAGCGTGAGGAACGCCAGTGCATAGCTTAACAATATACGTTTCATATCTTATCTTCCTTTCTTTCGTTAATACACCTTGTCATCCTCGCACTATATCTGCCACGGAGCACGCATGGGCTGGTTCAGCAGCCGGTTGGCGGCCTCATCGTTCACGAACTCCAACTTCATGGGGTCGAACTCCAAGGAACGACCCAGCCGCAGTGCCACGGCACCCATGTTGACGATGGTGGCCGAGCGGAAGGCATTCTTCTCGTTCAGTGCAAAAGGCTTGCGCAAGCGCACGCTTTGACCAATGAAGTCGGTCACCTGCTCCGTAGGTTCGGGGTAGGCGGCGAGCTTCTTCTCCCAGTTGGGGATGTCGCATACGAAGTTCTTGTAGACGTTTCCCTTGGGACCTGCGATGTAGGGGGTGTTGGGGTTTCCGTAGTCGCCTCCCCAGAGCACGATTTGGCAACCGTCGTCGTAGGTGTAGGTGATGGAGCGCCAAGTGCCAACGGCGTCGGGGTGTTGTTGGGGGGCGTCGACCTCCACCTTCACCGGACTGGTCTCATCCTTGCCCAGGATGTACTGCACGGGGTCGATGTAGTGCTGCCCCATGTCGCCCAGCCCGCCGCTGTCATAGTCCCAGTAGCCTCGGAAGGTCTGGTGCGTGCGGTGCAGGTTGTAAGGCTTCACGGGTGCCGGGCCGAGCCACATATCGTAGTCCAGCTCGGGAGGTATGGGCTGCGGGGTGAGATGGTCACGCCCTACCCAGTAGAACTTCCAGTCGAAGCCGGTATGCTTGCTGATGGTGACCTTGAGCGGCCAGCCCAGCAGTCCGCTCATCACCAGTTTCTTGAGCGGTTTGACGGGCGTACCCAGCCCGTAGAAGGGGTCTTTGAAACGGAACCAGGTGTTGAGTCTGAACATGCGGCCATACTGCTGCACGGCCTCCATCACCCGCTTTCCTTCGCCAATGGTACGTGTCATCGGTTTTTCGCACCAGATGTCCTTGCCGGCCTTGGCGGCCTCAACGGACATGATACCGTGCCAGTGTGGAGGAGTAGCAATGTGAACGATGTCCACATTCTTGTCGGCTATCAGGTCCCTAAAGTCGTGGTAGGCGGCGATTCGGTCTTTGGAGAGCTTCAGCCCCAATTCCAAATGCTTCTTGTCTACGTCGCATACCGCCACTAAGCGTGTGCCTCCGTAGTTCACATGGCCTCGTCCCATGCTCCCTACCCCTATGATTCCTTTGGTAAGCTGGTCGCTCGGAGGTATGAATCCCCGGCCTAACACATGCCTTGGCACAATGGTCAGGGCTAAAGACCCGCCGAGGGTCTTTAGAAATTGTCTTCTTGTTGTCATCGACTACTCAATTTTGATTATGATTAAACACGATTGTTGCTTGTCCGCAAAAGAGCCAGCCAGCGGCCCGTCAGGGAGTCCCTTCCTTCGGCAGGGTGCTGGCTGGCTACAAACGTTCTTCTTTATTCCACTCTACTCCATGGTGGGGTCAAAGGTACCTCCCCAGGTGTTGTTCTGCTCCAGGTTCGGGTTCTCGTCGAGAAGTGTCTGCTGAATGGGGAAGAAGTAGAAGCTTTCGTTCACCACGAAAGTGTTCTCGGCCGACGGGGTGTAGGGGCACATCTGCTTCACATACTTGAAGTTGTCGGGCGTCAGCTCGAAGGCCTTTGCCTTGGCTTTGGCGTCGTTGATGTCCATTTCGCTTCCGTCGGCGTTGATGGCGATGCTCTCCAAACCGAACTTTTGTAGTCCGTAGAGCTTGTCGAGGTGGCGCGTGCGGCGCAGGTCCCAGAAGCGGAAACCCTCGAAGCACAGCTCCGTGTTGCGTTCGGCGAGGATGAGGTCGCGGATCTGATCGCGCGTGGGATTGGCCGGCAAACCGTAGTTGCCGTCGTCGCCCGCCTCCAGGCCGGCCCGTTGGCGTATCTCCTTGAGCATCTGCACCGCCACGTCGGAGTGTCCATTCTCGTTGGCCGCCTCGGCATAGATGAACATCAGCTCGGCAAAGCGCATCTTCACGCAGTCGATGCTGTATTCGTCGGACTGGTCGGGGGTCAGGGAGAAGTCGATGGCCTTGCGCACGAAGAAACCGCCGTAAGAGTCGTTCTTGGTAGATACAGCTCCGCCCGAGTGGGGGTTTGTGCCGTAGGCATCGGCATCGTCGGCCAGGCCCAGTGCGGTGTATATGCGGAAGCTTGCATCTCTGCCTGCCACGGGATAGAGTTGTCCCGGACAGGTGACGGAGCTATAGAAACGCGGGTCGCGGTTCTTCCAGAAGCTTTGCATGAGGAGGGCCTCGGAGGATACGTAGTATTTGCCCGTGGGGTCGTCCCAAGTTTTGCCATCGGCCATGGGGAAGGACTTGATCATGTCCCACGTGGGTCCACGCTGTATCTGGCCGGTGCTGAGCGACTGCGGACGGAGGTACCAGTCCCAGCTTCCCGTCTTGCTGGGATAGGAGTTGATGACGGCGAAGAGCACCTCGGGGCCACCCTCCACGAGGAAGATGTTGTCGTAGCTGGCCGTCAGTGCGCTACCGTGTGCCTTGGCGAAGTCGTAAGCCTCCTTGGCAGCCGTGTAGGCTTCGGCCCAATAGGCGTTGTCGTACGGAT
>JAISIX010000055.1 GCA_031261805.1 Mediterranea sp. (in: CFB group bacteria) | reverse complement strand
CCGGCATTGTGCTTTCAACCGTCGGCGTGCTGCTCACCGCCTGCTTCACAGGGCTATTCATCTGGTGGCTCACAGGACTGGGTTGGTGCACATTCCACTTCCCGTTGCTCACCGCGCTGCTACTGGCAGCCACCATGTCGTCTACCGACTCCGCCTCGGTGTTTGCCATCCTCCGTTCGCAACGCATGAACCTCAAGAACAACCTACGCCCCATGCTCGAGCTGGAGAGCGGGAGCAACGACCCCATGGCTTATATGCTCACCATCGTACTCATACAGGTCATACAGTCGTCCACCATGGGCGTGGGCACCATTATCACCTCTTTCTTCATCCAGTTCATCGTGGGTGCCGCCGCCGGCTGGGGACTGGGCAAGCTGGCCATCTATATGCTCAACAAGCTCAACATCGGTAACCAAGCCCTCTACCCCATCCTCTTACTGTCCTTCGTCTTCTTCACCTTCTCCATCACCGACCTGCTACGGGGCAACGGCTACCTCGCCGTCTACATCGCCGGCATCATGGTAGGCAACAACAAGATTATGCACCGCAAGGACATCTATACCTTTATGGACGGACTGACGTGGCTCTTCCAAATCATCATGTTCCTCTGCCTCGGCCTGCTCGTCAACCCGCACGAGCTGCTCGACGTGGCCGTCATCGCCCTCCTGATAGGCCTCTTTATGATATTCGTCGGCCGCCCCCTCAGCGTCCACCTCTGCCTATTGCCCTTCCGTAAGGTCACGGCCAAATCACGTCACTTCATCGCATGGGTGGGGTTGCGGGGAGCCGTGCCCATCATCTTCGCCACCTATCCTGTGGTAGCTGGCATCGAAGGCTCCGACGTCATTTTCAATATCGTGTTCTTCATCACCATCGTATCGCTGGTGGTACAAGGCACCACCGTCTCCGCCATAGCGCGCCTGCTCCATCTCTCCCAACCCATGGAGAAGATAGGCAACGACTTCGGCGTAGAGCTGCCCGACGAGATTGACACCGACCTGCGCGACCTCACTATCACCGCCGACATGCTCGAGAAGGCCGACACGCTGAAGGACATGAACATCCCCCGCGGCACGCTGGTGATGATCGTGAAGCGCCGCGACGAGTTCCTCATCCCCAACGGCACGCTGAAGCTGCATGCCGGCGACAAGCTACTGCTCATCTCCGAACGGCAGAAGGAGGTGAAGGCGGCGGAAAAGGAAAGCTGACACGAAGGTGTGGAAGGGGATATGGCACAAACTCAGGGTAAGAGGATGGGGAATGGTTCGTGAGCGCATGGGCATGGTTACAAGCTACCTCTTAGCGCGTCTTTATCCTGTATTCACCACATAGAAAAAGGACAGAAGATGAAAAAGAAGAACGGGATACACCTATTGCTGATAGCGATGCTCCTGATGGAGCTGTTGCCTCTTGACGCTTCGGCGAAGCAGCGGGAAAGAAAACAAAGCGAGCGGTACCAAGTGGCCGTGTGTGACTGGATGATACTGAAACGACAGAAGATTGGCTCGTTCCAGTTGGTCAAGGAGCTGGGCGGCGACGGCGTAGAGCTGGACATGGGTAGCTTGGGCAAGCGAGAGCGGTTTGACAACAAACTACGCGACCCACACTTCCAGCAACTCTTTAGGGAAACGGCGCAGGAGCAAGGGATGAAAGTGCCCTCGGTAACGATGTCGGGCTTCTACGGACAGTCATTCTTGGCCCGTGCCAACTACAAGGAGCTGACACAGGAGTGTTTGGATGCCATGAAGGTGATGGGGGCCAAGGTGGCGTTCCTCCCCTTGGGGGGCATACCCGCCGGATGGACGGAGAACATGGCCGAACGGACGGAGGTGGTAAGACGCCTTCGCGAGGTGGGCGACATGGCCCACGCCGTCGGAGTGGTGATAGGCATTGAGACGCCACTGGACGCACGGGGTGAGGTGAAGCTGCTGAAAGAGATTCACTCGCCGGGCATCAAGATATACTTTAAGTTCCAGAATGCGCTCGAGAACGGACGTGACCTCTGCAAGGAGCTACGTACACTGGGGCGGAAACGCATCTGCCAGATACACTGCACCGATACCGATGGCACCACGTTGAGGCACAACACCCGACTTGACATGTCCAAGGTAAAGAAGACCCTCGACAAGATGGGTTGGAGCGGATGGCTGGTGGTGGAACGCTCGCGCGACAAGAACGACGTGCACAACGTGCGGAAGAACTACGGCGACAACATCGCTTTCCTCAAAGAGGTCTTTGAGGAACAGTAAAGTAGACCGTGAAGCCACCGCCTTCGGCCGGTTCGGCATTGATGCGACAGCCACGGCGACCGGCAAACTCGTCGTGGTCGCGAATAATTTGCTTACATATCAAGTATTCGGTACCCTGCAGGCGCCCCTTTCCCGTACCGGCTGTCATCTGCGAAAGACTAGGATAGAAGAGGCGGTTCAGTTCGTCGCGCCCTTTGTTGCGACGGGTGTCGGTGAAAAGAAAGCGGATATAGTCCCCATCCGAGTGGGCAGTGAGGCGGAGGACACCCTCTTGGCTCACCGCCAGTGCTTCGTCTATCAGGTTTTCGAGTAGGAAGCAGAGCTGATTGAAGTCGCCAATAAGTTTGGCATCAATGGGGTCGGTCTCAAGCGTGAGGCTGGCGGGGAAGTTCTTTGTCGACTTCTTGAAGTACTTGGCGGCAGCCTCCATCAGCTGATCTACGCCAATGGTGCTACGGCGGAAGGTGACCTCCTCAAGCTGACGGGAAGCACAGGAACTAAGGATGGTGAAGACTCCCTTGTAGTACTCTATCAACTCCGTCATGGTGGCCACCGCCTCACGTTCCTCAGCCGCTGGGAGGGCCTGTGTATTCAGTCGACTGATAATCTGCTTGATACGATTGGGGTAGTACACCGTCTCGTGCTTGATGGTGGAGAGGCAGTTGTCGAGCACCATGTTCTGCACATGCAGGATGCCGTCTTCGTGCGAGGCACGGTTGGCCTCGTCGTGCGCCGACTCGATGTCACGGTACTGAGTAGCCAGCTTCACTACGGCATTGAGCACTACGATGGCCACATAGCGGGCCAGCAACTCTACCAGCAAGCGGTCGGTAGTGGCGGCGAAACGCTCCCTGCGCTCCAAGTAAAGCACCCCTACCCTACGTCGTTCTCCACTAACCTCCACCACCAGCGGGATGGCTTGGGCTTGGTGCTCGGTGAGCGCTACATCCTCGTCGAAGCAGCGTTGCACCAATGCCGGACACTCCTCTTGGCGGGGAAGCGAAGCATAGTCCAGATGGTGCGAGTCCTCGTTATAGACGGCGATGCCCATCCGGCTGATGGCCAGCAACTCATCCACCGGACGGAAAGCCTCATCGACAATGTGTTGCGGGATGGAGCTGGGCGTAGCCTCGGGCAGGGAGGCGGCAAAGACCTTCTGGTTGATTTCGAGCACCTGCTCGAGGTTAAAGCGGTTTTGCCACCGTTTCCGTCCGTAGAGGAAGTAGTAGCTTATCAGGGCGGCGGTGAGTAGCGTGACGCAGAGGATAATGCCCACGATGCGGTTGGTGTTGGAACGTTCCAGCTCCCGGCAGTAGCTCTCCAGTGTCTTGTCTTCGCTCTGAAGCTTGTAGAGGTCTGTGAAAGCGGCGTTGTTGTAGCTGTATGCGTCCAGCTGCTTCAGGGCGAGGAAGGCTACGGCAGCCTCGTTGCGTATGTCGAGTATCACGTGGTAGTCGGTATCGAACAGGCTGTTCCACCACCCTATCTCCGCCGGCACCCCCTCACCGGTGAGCGCCAGCTCACGATGTGTCTTGGCGGGCGGGGCGTACTTCTCGTAGTGCCTGTTGAGCAGTGTCATGGCGGTATCGATGTAGTGCAATGCCGCCTCGTAGTTGCGGTCTACGTTGGCAAAATAGGCGGCATTGGCGTATGCCGAGGCGGTATCGAGCAGGGCGGCGTAGACGGAGTCGGTATGTATCACGATGGTATCGGCCACCGCGGCGACTGGTTCGGCAGAGGCTATCTTGCCGCACGAGCTAAGCGACATGGAGAGAGGCAGCAACAGGCAAAGCAACACGCCCAATGCCTTGCGTACACCGGTGGGCAGGCGGAAGTAGAAACGGCTTCCACGGCCCTGCTCACTCTCCACATCGAAGAGGCATATCTCAAAGAGCTTGTTCGTCTTCCGATATTTCTCAATGATGCCTTTGCAGTTCATCAGCCCGAAACCGCTCCCTTTGTTTTCCTTTAGCTCTTCGGGGTTTTCGGCCTCCTTCAGGCCAATCGCTTGCGAGTCGTACACCTTTTGGCCACGTATCATCTCCACATCTTCGGGCGAAAGGCCATGTCCGTTGTCTTCCACCGATATTTCCACGTACTCCTCCGCCTGGCGGGCATACACCTTCACGGTCCCTCCCTGGGGGGTGTACTTGCGTGCGTTCTCGGCCAGCGTGTTGATCATAAAGAGCGTCAGTGCCCGATCGGCTTTCACCTGGGCGGAGGTAGGCTCTATCTCCAGTTGCTGCTGTTTCAGTTCGAAGGCGCGTCGCCCCTTGGCCAGCAACTCAAAGAGGTCGTTCAGGCCAAAAGTCTCGATGTTCAAGCTCAGGGAGCCTTGCTTCATCTGTATCCAGAGGGCGAGGATGTCGTTGTACTCGTTGATGGTGTTCACCAGCTCCTCGATGTACTGGAACTTCTCCCGTTTTATCTGCTCATCGTGGATATATCCTTTCTCGGTGAGCTTGTGCACCTCGTTGAGGATGCGGTCTATATAGGGCATGATGCCGTTTACGATGGCGAGGCAGGCTTTCTTCACGAGGTTCTGCCGCTTGTTTTCGGCGATATGCTGCTCGAAGATATAGCGCCGTTTCTCCAGGTAGCGCCGTTCTTCGGTGAGGAGGTCGGCTTTCTGCTCATTGTCGGCCGCCCAGTCGACGTAGGGCATCAGCACCTTGACCAAGGCTTGCTCATCTCGGCCAAGTCGGTGAGTGGGTACCAAGGAGGGCCGTCCACCGGCCGGTGTCTCCAACTTCAATCGTCCGGGTCCGAAGAGATCGTCGAGGCCTGACTGAATGAGCGGCACGTCCATAGGGATGGAGAAGGTAATGTTGCGGCAGAGGGCGAGTACTTGTCCAAGGCGTTCGATGTCCATCTTGTTTCGGGCCTTGGAGCGTCTGTTGAAGAGCCACCAGAGGAAGCCCAGCAGCACCAACCCGACGAGGACGAAGAGGAGCAAGAGGGTGGTTTGCCGCGCGTCGGCCTCCAAGGATTGGTAGCGGCTCTCCAGTTCCTTGTCCTGCCGGGTGTAGTTCAGTATGTCGAGGTAGGCGTTGCGGTTGTAGTCCGAGGCGGCCTTCTGTCCCAGCCCGGCATACGACACACTGAGCTGCTCGCGGATACGGGAAATCCACTCGGGCACAGTCTTGACATTGTCTTGCGCAATCCAAGGAACACCGGTATAGGTCGTATCTTGGGCAGAGTATGGGCGGAGCAGGTCCATGCTGTCGGCGTGCGAATGGTAGTAGAGGGTGTGGTGGAGGTTCACGCAGTCCAACGCCTTGGCCAGCGTATCAAGCGCTTCGGCATAGCGACCGTGGTAGTTGAGATACTTGCCGATGGTGACATACGCGCCGGCCACTTGGTAGAGGTCATGATAGCTACGAAACTTGGCCAACGCCTCCTCGGCCAGCCGAAGGGAGAGCAACGTGTCCGTAGGATAGCCAAATTGCTGCAGGGCATGGATGCGGCGGGAGGCAAACAGTTCCATGTCGGAAGGCGAGATGAGCAAGCTTGCGATACCCTGCAGGGTGCCTGCCTCGAAATAGAGGTGGTGGCTCTGCATGGCTATCCGCCATGCGAGGTAGAGCCTATCGAACTCTTCTACCTTCCGCTCCTCGGGCTTTTCATCCTTCACCAACGAGGCGATGCCCGTCAGGTATTGGTAGTAGAGCAACTGGTTGGTGTCGGCCTCCACCTCCTCTTCGGGCACTTGGTCGATGGCGCGCATCGCCTCCTGGCGTTGCTGCAGGTAGTAGTAATAGATGGCCGACACGAGATAGAACTCGGAGAAGGCATAATTCATGCGAAGTGCCTCGTGGCGGTCGGCAAAGAGGTCGCTGTCCTCCCGGATACGTTTCATACGGCGCAGGGCACTGTTGCGATAGTCGTAGAACTCCTTGTTCATGGCCGTACGCTGGCAGATGCGCATCAGGCCGATGTCGGCAATGAGCAACTCCAGCTCATTCGTCGTCTGCCGGTACACCGACTTGTACTCGGCCTCCGAACGACCGAAATCCATCTGCATGAAGGCATAAAAGGCGAGGTTGTTGGAGGCTTCGGCCTTGCCCGACTTATAGAAGCGTGCCAGCCGGTAGGCCTCCCGGGCATACTTGTAGGAGGAGTCGAGGTTGGAGTAGCGGTAGTCGTACGAACGGCCGTTCAGCGAATCAATCAGCCGAACCTCACGCGTAGGCACCATGTCCGTACACGAGAAGAAAGTGGCGCACAA
>JAISIX010000051.1 GCA_031261805.1 Mediterranea sp. (in: CFB group bacteria) | reverse complement strand
ACTCGTAATAGCGGCGCAAAGATACGCCTTTTCCTGGTGGCGGCAAATGATTTAGGCTTTTTTCTTTGCCGATGTTTCGTAGTTTAGGCGGAATAAGCTACTTTTGCCGGAAAGAGCATTTGAAGAATGAAACGAACCATCGCAGCCATCGCGCTGCTTTCTATCATAGCTACGGGGCATGGGCAGGAGAAGGCACGTGGCACCTTTGTGCCTCCTTTCACTCCGCCGCTTACGTTGAGCGGCAACTTTGGGGAGATTCGTGCCAACCATTTCCACGGCGGACTTGACTTTAAGACGGGAGGGGCCATTGGTAAGCCTGTCAGGGCATTGGCCGACGGCTACATTTCCCGCATCCGTGTGACCAATGGCTCGGGGCATGTCCTTGACGTGTGTTATCGCAACGGCTACACCACCATCAACCGTCACCTGAGCGCTTTCATGCCTGCCATTGCCCGGCGGGTGGAGCAGCTGCAATACAAGGAGGAGAGCTGGGAGGTGGAAATCGTTCCCCGACCCGATGAATATCCGGTAAAGGCCGGACAACAGATCGCTTGGAGCGGCAATACCGGCTACTCTTTTGGCCCGCACCTACACCTTGATGTGCTGGAGACAGCCACGGGCGATTACGTAGACCCGATGCCTTTCTTCCGTACCAACATCAAAGATACTCGTGCGCCGAAGGCCGACGGATTCCTACTCTTCGCCAAACCCGGACGGGGAGTGGTGGAAGGCAAGGAGGCCGAGAAGGTCATCGCTGTAGGACATCGGCAGCCGGTGGAAGCTTGGGGAGAGGTGGGCGCCGCTATCAAGGCGTACGACTATATGGATGGTACGCTCAATCACTACGGTGTCTACTCCGTTGTCCTCGAGGTGGACGGGAAGGAGGTGTTCCGCAGCACGGTGGACCGTTTCTCGCAGGCCGAGAACCGGATGATTAATTCTTGGATGTACGGCAAATACATGAAGTCTTTCATCGACCCCGGCAATACGCTTCGCCTGCTGAAAGCCTCCAACGGCAATCGGGGTTGGGTGAACATCGACCAAGAACGCGACTACCGCTTCGCCTATACGCTGCAAGATGCATTCGGCAACACCTCCCACTACGCCTTTGTGGTGCGGGGCAAGCGGCATCCCATCACTACGCCTCAACATCGGGAGAAGTACTTCTTCGCCTGGGACCGGACCAACTACCTGCAAGAACCCGGCCTGCACCTTGTGGTGCCCCGTGGGATGCTGTATGACGACGCGCCGCTCCACTACGAGGCGTCGACGGACAGCGATGCCGTGGCCTTTACCTATCAGCTGAATGATAAACCTATCCCCCTCCAGGCAGGGTGCGAGCTGCAGATAGGCCTACGCCGGATGCCGGTGGCCGACAGCACCAAGTACTACATCGCCCGGGTGATGCCCAGTGGCAAGACTTATGGGCTGGAAAGCACTTATAGCGACGGCTACCTGAAGGCTTCTATTCTGGAGCTGGCTACCTATACGGCTGCCATCGACACGGTAGCCCCGCGGATTACACCTATTAATAAAAGTATGTGGGCGCGGACCCGACGAATCGTCTTTCGCCTCAAGGACGATGGTTCAGGCATTGCCTCCTACCGTGGCACGATAGACGGGAAGTTCGCCCTCTTTGGCCGGCCCAACCTGACGAAGAGCTTCTGGGAGTGCGAATTCAGTCCGAGGCACGTGACGCAAGGCAGGCGGCATACGGTGGTGTTCACGGTCACCGACCGCTGTGGCAATACGTCGACCGTGCGGGAAAGCTTCGTCTGGTAACGTCGTTTCCCCCTTTCCTCGAAAAATAAGAAACAATATAAGTCAATGATTAAAAGAGAAATACATTTTATGAAGAGAAGACTCCTCCTTTCCGCCACCCTGTTGTTGGCGGCCGCAGCGAACACATTCGCTTGCACGAACCTTATTGTCGGCAAGAACGCATCGGCCGGCGGTTCGACCATCGTGTCCTACTCCGCCGACTCCTACGGCTTGTATGGCGAGTTGTACCACTATCCGGCAGGGATGCACCCCAAGGGTGCCATGCGCCCCATTCACGAATGGGACACTGGCAAGTACCTGGGCCAGATAGAAGAGGCGCGACAAACGTACAACGTCATCGGCAACATGAACGAGTTTCAGCTCACCATCGGTGAGACGACCTTCGGCGGACGTCCCGAACTGGCCGACTCTACCGGTATCATCGACTACGGCAGCTTGATATATCTCGGCTTGCAACGCTCCCGTACGGCACGTGAGGCCATCAAGGTGATGACCGACCTGGTGCAGTACTATGGTTACTATAGCGAAGGCGAGTCGTTCACCATCGCCGATCCCAATGAGGTGTGGATTATGGAGATGATAGGGAAAGGTCCTGGCGTACGCGGCGCTGTATGGGTAGCCGTGCGTGTGCCCGACGACTGCATCTCCGCCCATGCCAACCAGTCGCGCATCCATCAGTTCGACATGAACGACAAGGAGAATTGTCTCTATGCCCCCGATGTCATCTCCTTTGCCCGTGAGAAGGGCTATTTCAGCGGCGTGAACAAGGACTTCAGCTTTGCCAATGCCTACGCCCCGCTCGACTTCAGCGCCCGACGCTTCTGCGAGGCCCGTGTATGGAGCTACTTCAATCACTTCACCGACCACGGCAAGGACTATCTCCCTTATATCCAAGGGCAGACCGACACCCCCATGCCCCTCTATGTAAAGCCCAACCGCAAAGTCTCCGTGCAGGATGTGCAACGTATGATGCGCGACCACTACGAAGGCACCCCGTTGGACCTGACCAAGGACATGGGCGCAGGCCCTTACAAAGCTCCCTACCGCCTCACGCCCCTTACCTTCAAGGTGGATGGCAAGGAGTACTTCAACGAACGCCCTATCTCTACCCAGCAAACGGGCTTTGTGTTCGTGGCGCAGATGCGTGCCAACCTGCCCGATGCCATCGGCGGTGTGCTGTGGTTTGGTGTTGACGATGCCAACATGACGGTCTTCGTGCCCGTGTACTGCTGCGCCACCAAGTCGCCCCTTTGCTTCACCCGGGTGGATGGTGCCGACTATGCGCGTTTCTCATGGAACTCCGCCTTCTGGGTCTTCAATTGGGTATCCAACATGGTGTATCCTCGTTACGACCTCATGATTGGCGACCTCCGTGCTACGCAGCAGGAGATAGAGACTTCCTTCGTCCAAGCCCAGCCGGGCATCGAAGAGGCAGCCGCCAAGCTGTTGGCCAAAGACAAAGCGTCTGCCGTCAGTTTCCTGACGAACTACACCAACATGGCCGCCCAAACCACCTTCGACACCTGGAAACAATTGGGTACCTTCCTCCTCGTGAAGTACAACGACGGCGTGGTACGCCGTGTGAAAGACGGCGAGTTCGAACGCAACGCTATCGGCCAGCCTGCCGGCGTGATGCGTGTGGGCTACCCCAAAGAGTTCTTGAAAGAATACGTGAAGCAAACAGGTGACCGCTACTTGGTGAAATAGACCTTCTATCTCTATCTGATAGGATAGTATGCAAAAGAGCCGGCAAGAGACTTATCTCTTGCCGGCTCTTTTGCATACTATGGAGAAACAGTATTTCGAACTCATGCTAAAAGGTAGATTGTAAATCTTTTCTGATGCATTAGCACCCTCCCTTTTAGCCTTTCTCAAGCGGGCGAATATTTTCGCTTCAGCGAAAATGTTTTTTCGCCCCAACGAAAATTGTTTTTCGTTGCAGCGAAAATTAATTTTCGCTACAGCGAAAAAAAACTTCGCTGGAATAGAAAATAGATGTGCACCTAAATGTCTGAAATATAAGTCTTTGTTCGGAGTGTGGGAGTGCCATGTTCTTGCTTTGCGGAGGAGGTGAGTCGCTATAGATACTGTATGATAGATTGTCAGGTTTCGTTGTCGTTTGTTTTGCCGTCGGTCAGCATCCTGTTAAGAATACAGCCTCTCATTATACTTCTTCTTGCCTTTTACCTCTTCTGTTTGTTCGACCACACTCTTTCTACTTGGAAGCTTCCACGTAGCGAATTACACTCAATGCGATGGAGGAAGTCGAGGCTTTCTATCAATGCCAGTTTCTGGGTATTGTCTCAACAGTGAGTGCCGTCACTAAGAAATTTTAGTTGATTAACTGTAATCCCCATTAGCATTTTCATTATCTTGCCGAACATTCATGGTTCTTTCGCAATGCGCTGGTGAGGGCTAACTATTGCAACGTCAGGAAGGGCATTGAACCGGGCAACCAGTTCCTCCTGAAATTCTTCCGCAACCTCCTGATGGGGGAGAAGAATGAACTCAAGAGCCGATTTATGGTTATCAACCCTCCGGAAACATGGAACAGCGAAATCGACGAGACAGGACAAGTAACAGGACAAGTAACAGGACAAGTAGGACAAGTTCATCAAAATCTGCAGCATTCGACTGAATTTATAAATGCGCTGATTTTACAAATGGGAGAAAGGCAAATGTCCGTCAGACAAATGATGGAGGCATTACGGCTGAAAGGCAGGGACAATTTCCTCAACACCTATTTGAATCCTGGCATAAAAGTAAGCAATCAATCCAACTTCTCTACCGGCCTGAGTCCGAGATAAGAAAGATGCTTATCCCGAACTCAGGTTTGTACATAATGCTACATGCCCCTGTACGAAACGCTACATGCTCTTGTACGCAGTGACACATATTCTTGCTCTATCGCCAACTATTCTACGTCGTCCTTTGCTTACCTTTGTGTCGACAAAATATGTGTGAATGATGACTATGCAACAGATAAGAAGTCTACTATGGACGATAGGATTGTTTGCGATATGGCTGGCAGGTTGTGCTGAACCAGAGACAGTAAAGCCAGTATTATCGATCGACTCCTCGGAGGTAACGGGCAAGAGCGTGCCGGGAGACTATACGGTGCAACTGAATTCGAACGTGCCTTGGCGAGTGGTAATGGACGAAACCTCCGCAAGCTGGTGTACCATCAGTCCGATGGAGGGTGACAAAGATGCCCGCTTGACAATTACAATGCAGAACAATGTCTCTACTACCCAACGTCGTGCAGAAATAGTGATAGCCAGTGAAGGCTTGGACTCGCAACACTTCGTTGTGGAGCAAGCGGGGGCTACCCCTTATATGGCGCTGGACGTGCAAGACATCAGTTCTTCTTTCGTAGGAGATACGTGCTCTTACCACATTCTCTCGAACGCGACTTGGCGGGTAAAGGAGCCAGACGAAACAGACGAGAGCGCCTCGTGGTACACCATAACACCTCGCACGGGCGAAGGCAATACGCCCATCACCATCCAGATATATGCCAATCCCACCTACGACGTGCGGACCGCTTCTATTCAGTTCGAAAGTGATGGAGTGCCCCCGGCGGTTGTCCATCTGCGGCAAGATGCCAAGCCAGAGGAGAAGTATCTCACCTTGTCGTCCTCCGACGATATCGCCTGCGATGCCGCTGGAGGCAGCTATTCGGTCTCCCTGTCGTCGAATGTGGAGTGGCAAACGACACTCACCAACGTCACCCCATCCTTTTCTCCTTGGTGTACTGTCTCTCCCGGCCAAGGAGTGCCTGCAGCCGAGCCGAGGTCTATTAGTATAGAGGTAGCTCCCAATGCCGACCTTGTGCCACGTTCTGCCATTATAAGTTTTGTTGGGGCTGGAGAGCTTGCGCAAAGCATTACGGTCAGGCAAGAGGGAGTCGTCCCCTCGTTGCAACTTTCCGAGAAGAACATCAATGCGGACCCACGTGGGGGAACCTTTGTGGTAAATGTGACAAGTAACGTGCCATGGCAGATGGGGGATATACCCAGCTGGTGTCGGATAAGCTCCAGCGGAATGGGAATAAATACAAGTGACCTCACGATAACGGTAGCTGAGAATACAACTACCGCCATTCGGAAGGCCGACATAGGGATAACAGGCGAAGGCCTTGTGGCGCAAAGTATTACTGTCACTCAAACGGGACAGGCAAAGGTGTGTAGCGTCAGCCCAAGCGAGATAGCGATGAAGAGTCAAGGGGGAAGCTACCAAGTAGAGGTAACCAGCAACGTAGGGTGGCGTGTCGCGGCCAATGGCAGTGGCTCATGGTTTTCGGTTACTCCTTCCTCGGGTACTGCTTCTACCACTGTCACGGTCAAGGCCGAACCCAATCCAGCCAATGCCGCACGCACCGCTTCAATACAGTTTGAGAGCGAGGTGGTACCAATGCCGACAGTGAGCCTGCGGCAAGAGGCAAAGCCTGAAGAGAAGTATCTCAATCTCTCTATACCAGGCTTGACGGTAGGGCCGGAGGCGGATGTGCACACATTCACCATAAGGAGCAATACGTCGTGGGTTATTGGCAGCATCCCCAATTGGCTTAGCATCAATTCTACCAAAGGGCAAGGGGAGAAAGAGATAAGGTTGACTACACTACCCAACGAGTCGACAGAAGGACGCTCATGCCTTATTTCGATAGAAGGAGAAGGGGTGGAACAGCAGTACTTCACGTTCGTACAGTCGGGTGCCGTACCCTATCTCACGCTCAACTCGAGTGGCAAGATAGAGGGTGGCGTAGAAGGCGGCTCATACTCGGTCGAAGTGAAGGCTAACGTGCCATGGACGGTAGAGCAAACAGCTGATTGGTGCCAAGTCACCCCAAAATCTGGTGCCAACGCGGACCGTTTGACTGTGGCACTGTCCCGAAATGCGACGACCGATAGCCGACAGGCCGACATCTTGGTAAAAGGCAAAGGGGTAGAGACGCAAAGGATTCAAGTGGCGCAAGCTGGACAAGAAAAGGTGTTCAACGTCAGTCCAAGCCAGATTTCTATGGGCAGCCAAGGAGGAAACAGTCAGGTGGCGGTGACCAGCAATATCGGCTGGAAAGCCACTGGTAATAATAGCCCGTGGCTCACCATAACCCCCACGTCGGGCAACGCCTCGTCTGTTGTCAGTGTATCGGTAGCCCCCAATACGCAGTTTGACTCACGGGAAGGCAGGTTTACTATAACCGGTGCCAACGGTGTGGCTTATCCCGTGGTGATAAAGCAAGCTGCCCTGTTGCGTGTATTGAGTGTGTCGCCTTCCATCGTCAATGCCGACGCGAATGGGGGTAACTATTCGGTAGGCATTGAAGCCAACTTGCCTTGGACGGCATCGTCCAATGTCGGTTGGATCAGCGTGTCACCCCGTTCGGGTGGCGGCAACGGAACGGTAGCGGTGAAGGTCGATGCCAACCAAGTTATGACCTCGCGTTCGGGCAGTATCATCATCAGCGCCAGCGGGATGCCTGATCAGAAGATACAGGTGGAGCAGAAAGGGAAGACGTATCTCTATACGCTCACTGTACAGTCGTTCAACATCCGAAACGAAAATTCAGACGATAAGAACGAACGTAGCTGGGACAGGCGCCGGGATGCCGTAGTGGCCATGATGCGTGACCGCAACCCCGACCTCGTTGGTATGCAAGAGGTGAAGTACAAACAGAAGAAGTACCTGACCGATAATCTTAAAAATTATGCCGTGATAGGGAAAGACCGCGATATGGGTTACGAAGATGCTCCACTTGGCATCACGCTGGGTATGGGCGAATACACTCCTATATACCAGAATAGAAACGGGTTGGTACGTTATGATTGGGGCGTGTTTTGGGCTTCCAACTCACCCAGCAGGCCGAGCTACTCGCCCAATGCCTCCTGTAGGAGGGTCATCACTTGGGGATTGTTCGTGCATCAAGCCAGTGGTAAGGAGTTCTACTTCGTGAGCGTGCACTTGGACCATAGTAATGACAACGTGCGCCAGTTTGAGGCCAATGTGGTCATGCAGCAACTCAAGAATGATGTCAATAAGAGAAACTTGCCCATGATTGTCGTAGGCGACTTTAACACCGGAAGTAGTTCGGTGCTCAAAGCCTTCACCGACGCTGGTCTGAAGAATGCCCGTGAGGAAGCTCCGGTAACTGACTGGAGCGGTACGTACAACGCATGGGGGGCAGGCGGTAGTATTATTGACAATGTGTTCTATACCCCCGGTGCGTTCACTGCCGTCGAATACAAAGTGATAAAGCAAGCCTACAACGGTGTCACCTATATCTCCGACCATTATCCGATAGAGGTGAAGTTCGGGTTTTGACCCGATATTTTCTGTGTTGACATGCCTCGAGTATTATGCATAATGATATCTAAAAGCCTGCAAGAGATTTCTCTCTTGCAGGCTTTTAAACTAATCAGCGGAGAGACAGGGACGTGAACCTAAGCCTCTATATTATTCATTCTCAACGTTTCCGAGAAGCAGCTTGCTCCATCGGTAATGAGTTGGTAACGATTTGAAAGAACGTTTCTTGACGACATGCGCGCTACAAATGGCAGCATTTGTCGTGGGTTCAAAGGTAGGTAGTTTTTCGGAAATGACAAGGGGTTTGAGTATAAATGTGTTAGGCTTGGTGCAAGGTGCACGTCCCCTATATATATAGGGACATGCACCTTGCACTAAGAAAAGCTATGAATGCTTGTCGATGATGATTTCCCAACCTTCCGCTTTTTGCTATTTGCGGGCGGAGATATTCTGCCTTTTCAGTTACCCATACTCTATATAGAAGCCCTATTGCATGTTGTATCATCTCTACTCTATCACAAAGCACTTTGTTCTAAATTCCTCTAATTTATTGTCGTATGAACTACCAAAATATTCTTGCATCTTTTGGTCAAGCTCCTCACTCCTATAATAATCCCAATCGAAAAATTCATCTTCAGGATTATCAAATACAGGAATATTTACTTGAAACATAGCATTGTAGACCTCCTTATATTCCTTTTGGGTTGGTGTTTCTTTTTTATTGGCAAAATGAGCGATTACTACATCAAAGGCAAATTGCTTATAGATACTATTATATGGGACATTCTCACATTCCACATGTACGCAACACTTGCTAAATATATAGCCCAATACTCCCTTTTCATTCATCACATCGAGAGCTGTAAATTCTGGATGTTTTTCAAGATGACTCTTCATCACTTCCTTCAACAAAGTCTCCACTTCCTCATTACTAATCACTAACGGAAAAGATTTCTTCTTATTATTCTGTTCATCATATTCTATAGGCACATAAAGCATGTTTAGAAGAGAACTCAGATAACACAACACTTCTTCATTCCCCAATTTCGCTCTTACCCAAGATAGCACTGTGTCATGCGCGATTTTCTCTACGTCTTTGTCATATTGTTCTTCTCGTAACATCTCCTTCACTGTCCACACTGGACTGTTGCGGTAATGTACAATTCTTATTCCGAAACATAATATACAGCACAAGAATCTTTTTAGTTGATTCTCTTCAAGTTGATTCACATTTACCTGCTTCAGTTGATAGGCAATGGAGTTGAGATATTTACCACTATCCACCCACTCGTTTACCACTTCGTCAGGATTGGTATCATCTGCAAACAAATTCTTCATCTCCTTGATTGACAGTTTGTATGGAGATACGCCCAATGTGAAGTATTTCTCATAGTTCTCTGTATAGCAAATGCTTTGTTTCCTCGTTTTGATATAGTTCCCAAACATCATTTCAAGAATGTGCGGGGTTTCTTCTTTCCAGAATTTGTCACCTGCATATACATCCTTATCTCCTTTTGTAGCATCCCGCAAAACACCATTCCGAATCTTGTACCTCGCATTATCATAATACAGCAAACTGTTTGGCTCGTTTGCGAGTTTATTATAGACCTTCTTGTCATACATCTGCAGGAGTTCTAACCAAAATAAATCTAATAGCTTAATCTCACCACGTGACTGTTCGCTCAGATAGCTGAGATTCAACATATAGAGCCGAGCAAATCGTTTAGCTCGACGGTAATTGTCGAGTATTCGTAGTATTAGAGCACGTTCATTATTATTAAACTGCTCAAATAGCGATTGGGTAAAGTTTCCATTGATACTATTCTGAGCGTCAATGTCAGAATATAGCGTATCCCAAATAAGATAATCCTCCACCTTGGGCAGATGTACTTCTATGGGGAAAATCTTCTCCAGATACGACGACGCATCCTTGATGTTTTTTTTCTTCCAAAACACATGTCACATATTCCTTATCGTATGCAACTATATATATAGTATTGCTAAGATCTGCGGTGTTTCTTATCAGTCTAAGAACCTCGAAGACCTCTTCCCTCTCAAGACGGTCTATATCGTCAATGATGACTACCACTGGGCGGGGAAGATACGAAAACTTCTCTGACAAGCTGCGCTTTCTCTCATAAAGGCTTTCTCCTCTTACTGGCAGCATCATATCAAGATTAAAAGTGGTGTGTGGCGTAAGTGTTAGGTTGTTCACATATTTTGCATATTCCCTAATAGATTTTGATAACGTGCTGTGCTTAGAAGACAACTGATGTCTCAACGATGCGAAGAAGTCTTGTGTTACCTGTTCTGGCGTACGGCACATCCATGGGTTAAACTCTATTACTTCAGCTTTGTCTTCTATCTCTTTTTTTAACGACTTTAAAAACGTGGTTTTTCCTACGCCCCATTCTCCTGTTATGCCAACGGCGTATGATGATTGCTCATTGATATTGGTGGCTGTCAGTTTCTTGGCTATTAATGAAATATAACTTTTCAAACTTTCAGGAATATCCTCACTCCCGATATCGTCGGTAGAGAAACCCTTAGACCCATGATTCCCACTCCCTTTGCTATCTCCCTGTTTTGTTTCTTTCCTACTGTTCGCCTTTCTAATTCCTTTAATCAGCATCATTAACAGCGGAGGTAACAACAGTATCGTCAAAAGTATTCTGTAATCAATGCACCATACAACTTTGGCATAAACAACCTGACTATCCCAGTAGAGGAAAAACAATCCTATCCCGGTCAACAGTGGTCTAAACAATCGAATATCGTTATCTTCCCGAATCCTAAGATACCAACGATAGACAAAATACCCAAGTATGACACAAATAGGTATATTCACCAACCAACGGTCATCCAGCAAATCATAGAGCCATTTCATCCACAGCCCATTCTCTTTTCCTCCATACCACAAATACCACTCAGGAGCAAGACCTATCCATACTGGTATCAATAGTGTCAGGGCTATCGTCCAAGGTAACTTAACATTTTCATATCCTAATCTCATGCGCATAATATATAGTTCATCCTAAATACATTACATATCCCGTTTGTTAGCAATGATTTCCCAGCGACCACCTTTAGCAGGACCGATGTGTCGAATAAGTCCAAGTTCTGTAAGTTTGTTCATATCACGCTTAATAGTGATAATGGACACAGATAATCTTTCAGCCATTGCACTATTAGAGATAGTTGCTTCACTTTTAATCAAACTCAAAATAAGTTTTTGTCTATTCGTAATTAACCGCTTTTCGGTATCATTTTTGGTATCATTTTCGGTATCATTGGGGTCATTTATTGGGTCATTTTCGGTATCATTTTTGGGGTCATTGGGGACATTTATGGGTCCATTGGGGACATTCAATCCTTCAAACCCCTCCCTACAAGGTATCTCTATCAAGAAATAAGAGCGATCATCATCGGTCTCAATGCTTGCGTCGGGCGAGCCGTTTCTATGTAACTCGTCTTGTATCGTCGGGATGCCGGTGGCTCTCCCTTCCGATAGTTCCAATTCTTTCAAGAAATCGCCAAGTCGCCGGTTGCGATACCGCCGGGCTTTCAACTTCTTTGCCTCTTTGATGGCAGCCATGCTGATGGAACGGTCGGGTCCCGTATAGCTCAAGATACTGACTATATTCGGTTCTACTGTTATCTCTACCGGCTCGCGTTCTTGGTAGTCGCGGTGATACAGGGCATTCACCACAGCTTCCTCGAATGCTTGATACGGATAGTTGAAGAAGCGGATTGACTCAGCACGGTCTTTCGGTTTGATGATGCGTTCCTTGACGACAACGGTATGCAAGTAGTCAAGGGTCGCCTTTATCATGTAAGGCACGGGACCCACTATCTTCGGCACCTCTATCATGTTGTTGGGGTTCTTCTCCAATCCTTCGGGGAAGATGACAATATCGACTTGTGTAGTCGGAAAGAACTTCGCAGGATTTTCGCAAAACATCATGGCTGCCACGTTCTTAATCATGCGCCGCTCCGTCGGACCGACGAACAAATCCATTTGGTCGAGTATCTCCTCGAACGACTTTGTTCGGAAGTCTTTCAGCAATTTGCTATTGACCCTCTTTAGGTAGTCTTGTACCAGAAGTGGGTCTAAATCGGAGATTTTGATGTCGGGATTGCCTCTATCGTCGAAAGGTACGCGCGATGCCATCTCTCGCAATTCGTCCAACACTTCGCCTTTCGCTTCGATGCTGCTCGTGCCCGAACGAATGTACCATTTGGAAACAGATTGCTTTGCCGCCACACTCTCTTTCACATCGTAAGGGCGGTTAGTACCGGCGGGCACCCAAATCGCCAACACATTCTTACCGTCCACTTCCTCCAC
>JAISIX010000043.1 GCA_031261805.1 Mediterranea sp. (in: CFB group bacteria) | reverse complement strand
AAGCATACCAGCAGCAGCACCAGCCCGGAGAGGACCATGCCGGCGGTCATCTTCAGCTCGGGGTAAGGCAGGTGCAGGGTGAGCTTGAGGCATTTGCGCTGCATCTCGGGCACAAACTGTACCACGGCCATGAGGATGCCTATGATGAGGGGGATGTATTGGAGCATGTCGATGAAGATGACGTCGCGTTGCAGCATCACCTCCCAGATATGTCCGGCGCCCTGCGACTCGATAGCCCGGCTGATGCGTAACATGCAGTAGCCCGAGAAGCCCAGGGTAGTGAGCACGGCCAGCAGGAAGTACCACCGTGTCTTGATCCATTCTTTATAAAATATGGCGTACATAATCTTTGGGGTTTTAGTATTTTCCTGTCAGGCCGATGAAGGCATCTTCGAGGTTTACATGTTCGCTCTTGAGGTCGGTGTAGGGCACGGCCAGCTCTTTCAGCCTGGCCTCGGCCCGGTCGGGGGCGAGGAAGGAGAAGGTCTCCAGTGTGCCTCGTAGCACCGAGGGATGGTAGAAGTCGGAGCAGGCAGGCATCTGGTAGCCCTCGGGCACGCTGAAGGTGTAGCGTAGCCCGTCGTCGAGCAGGTGGCTGACAGGACATTGCGTGAGGATGCGGCCATAGTCCATGATGATGCAGTCGTCGATGAGGCGCTCCATGTCCTGTATGATGTGTGAGGTGAGGAAGACGGTCTTCCCCTCGGAGCGGGCATAGTCGCGCAGGTAGTCCACGAAGAGCCGGCGGTAGCCGGGGTCGAGGCCGAGCGAGAAGTCGTCGAGCACAAGCAGCTCGGGGTTCTGTGCCAGGATGAGGCCGAGGGCCACCTGCGAACGTTGTCCGCACGACATACGCGAGATGCGCTGTCCCGGGGCAACCTTGAGCTTCTTCATCAGCTCGTAGTAGGCCTCCTTGCGCCACTGTCCGGGGTAGAAGGCGGCGTAGAACTTCTCTATCTGGGTGATGCTCATGAACTGGTACTGCACGTGGCCTTCGATGAGCAGGCCGATGTTGCGGCGCAGGGCGGGGTCCATGGTCTGGATTTCCTGCCCGAAGATACGGCACTCGCCCGAGCGGGGTTTGAGGTATCCGCTCAGGATGTTGATGGTGGTTGTCTTGCCGGTACCGTTCTTGCCCAGCAACCCCAGGATGCGTCCTTGGGGCACCGAGAAGCTGAGGTTCTCGTAGATCAGCCGCTTGCCGTAGTAGTGCGTCAGGTTCTTACATTCGATAATCTGTTCCATATCTGTAATCAGTCAATATGTTTATTACGTTCTGTTCTCAAAAGAAAAATAGGAAGAGGAGCGGCACCAAGATGCCCGCTACCAGTTCGATGCCCCCGCGTCCCCATAAGCCCTTGCTGCCTTTCATCATCAGGAAGCCGGTGAGGGTGATGAGGATGAGTCCCACAGCGAAGGCGTCGGCGAAGTAGGTCCACCAGCGGCCGGGGTTGTAGTGCAGGCGTGCCATGGAGCCGAGGAACCAGCGGCGGGACACCGACTCGTAGACGGCCTGCCCCGTGCGTACGTTCACCACGAGGTTGGAGCCGCCCTTGAGGAACACCTTCATCTCGTCGGGCCGGGGGAAGTAGAACTTGGTGTAGTGGTCGGCCTCGCCCAGGGGCTGCAGCAGCTGGATCACCTGTTCCCGGGTCATCCCTTCCTTGCCGGGCAGGGGCTGGCTGATGCGGTATTCGCGCCGCTCAATGGAGTAGTTGGGGTTGATGCTGTCGCGGTGGTTCATGACAATCCCAGAGATGGCGTATATCAGCACCATCCCAGAGAAGAAAAAGGAAACGTCGCGGTGTATCGTGCGGCTCCACTTGCGCAGGCTACTGCTCCACTTCATACGAAGAGGCCTCCACGTAGTAGAACGACAGATAGTTCTTACCGCTCTTTGCCTGGCGGTCGGCTATCTTGGCACGGAAGTCGGCGATGCGCCCTTCGGGGGTGTTGGCCGTCTCGCCACGGGCTTTCTTCTCGGTGTCGCAGCCGGCTTCGCCTTTATCGCCGTGTTCCTTGGCGGTCTTAGCCTTGAGCTGTGCTTCCCAGTTCTGGAGGTAAGCCTCGTCGATGCGTTGCTCTACCAGCTTGCCGGTGACCTTCACCATGGAGTTCACGCACTTGGGGTCGAAGGAGCCGAGCTTACCGGCCTCCACGCGGATGGTCTGCGTGTCGTCGCTACCCATCAGGAATATCTTGGTGGCCCCATGCTTGCAGGTATGGGTACACACCCCTTCGAAGGTCACTTCCTTGCCGGCCAGCTGGTCGGCATCGGCCAACAGGGTATCGACGGACATCACCCCGTTGGTTTGCTCGGTGGCTTGTGCTGTGGCGTTGCTCTTCTGTTTGTTGCCACAGGAGGTGGCTACGAAGGTGGTCGCCACAAGGGCGGCCGCGAATACTAAATTCTTTGTTTTCATAAGTTTGAATTGTTATTATGGATTGTTTGTTGTTAGTTCGTAGTGGTGGCGGGGTTCTTCACGCAGCGGAGGGGGACACCATTGCTTGGCGCTGAATACGACAACGTCAAACGTCCTTCCGGATATGATCCGTTGATAGTGCTCATCACTCCGAAGAATTGCTGACTTTTTGACGCTGCGTATGCGGTAGAGGACATATAATAGCTCATTTTAGGTCTACCGCTCCATTGGGCAAGGGGGGCTGTGTCAATTATACCTGCATTATACGACCCCGCTGTGGTAGCAGAATTTTTTGAGCGGAAACCGGTGAATTGATAGTTTATCGCATCTATCAAAGATGTTGCCTTTGCTCCTTTGATAGTAGCATCATAGAAGAGAGGGTTGGCATCGGCACCGGAAGGAGCAGTCCCTACAGTAGCACCGACCAGATTGTACCATTCCAACTGTGTAGGAATATGCCATTCGGGAGGGCAAATACCTTGCGCCCCTTCAAAGGTCGTAAAGTTATCTGCTGTTATCTCCTTCCCCAATGCTGCCTGCATGTCGTACAGGTAACCATATTGTGCTATCGAAGCATCATCGGTCAATGCGGTGGTGTTGGTCCCGTCGCTGGAATAGGGATACCAGATGTGTGCGTTATCGTCAGTCGGGTCACTCGAAGGAGTCAGCCCTGCGGGCACGTAGCGCATGGGGGTGGTCATCCAAGTGCTGCCGTTGGCGAGGGTGGTGAAGTTGTACTGTACGCCGTCGTAGAGGAAGTACGTCTCATGTTCCTCGTACGAAGGGCCTTGCGTGTCGGGGCCGATGGCTCCGCCGTCCGTCCATTGCGATATTTCGCCGGTGAGGCTAACCTTGATGTTATCGGGCAGCACACGAATGCCTACGTTGTATTGGTATCCGTTCTTCAGCTCGGTGGATACGAGCTTTTGTGCCAACGACTTGCCGTCGGCCGTCTTCACCACAACCGTGAAGGCCACGGTCTGCGGCACCACGATGGCGTAGTAGGCCGTCACGTTGTTGGCCACGATGGGGTGCGTGGTGATGTCGGTGGCCGTAGAGGTGGCATCGACGGTGGCACCGAGGTTGGCCAGGTCGAGCGTGGCGGTAGGCAGTGCCCCTTGCAGGGTGACAGCCGACACTTCCGAGCCACTCTCATTGTCCACGTTGATGGCGATGCGTGCCAACAGGTGCTTGAACACCATGGTGACGGCGTTCACCGTGGGCAGAATGTCCGTCTTGGTGGCTGCCATGAGGTCGGAGGCGGCATAGCCGGTAGTGCTCTGGTCGGCCTGTACGGTATAGGTGGTAGGCACGCCGTTGCTGTCGTAGGGATAGTAGGCCATCAAGGTCGATTTGTCGTTCCCCTCGGCATACCAGTCGAGACTCCCTTTGAAGGTTCCGTTGTACGTCAGCTCGGCATTGGTGGCATACGCCGTCCCATCGGCTTTGGTGATGTTCAGGCCAATCTTGTCGCCTGTCTCAAAGTCTACTTCCGTAGCGCGGGTAATGACGGGGCTGATGCTTATCGGCATCCCACCCGCTCCCACGTTGTTCTCGTCTTGCTGGCAGGCACCCAACAGCACCGCGGCCAGCGTCAAGGTCAATAGCTTCTTCATCCTTGCAGTTCTTACTTAGTCGTACTATTATTTTTTAATTCTCAATTCTCAATTTACCATTTTAAAAGACGTATCCCACCCGCAGCGTCTCGTTCCAGCGGTTGTTGCCGCCGGTGATGTAGCGCAGGTTGAAGCCGTGCGTGCCCTCCACGGTCGCTTCGGCATACAGGCCGATGCGGAAGTTGTAGCGTGCCCCCAGACGTAGGGCGGCCCTTGAGGCCGTGGCATACTCCATCTGCAGGTTGTAGAAGTCGGTGAGGCGATAGGGCGGCTCGCCCGCTTGCTGGTCGGTGGAGAGCGTCTGGTCGCTGTCGGTGCGCTTGCCAATGGCGAAGCTACCGGCTGCCAGCAGGTCCACCCGCCCGAGGTGTAGCGTGACGTCGAAGTACGAATTGCTGCGCTGTAGCTTCTGCGACACGGTGTAGGGGTACATCTGCGTCACCAGCGACTGTGTGATGGAGTACTCCGTGCCGATGCGGAACTCGCCCCAGCGATTCATCAGCTCATATTCGGGGTTGAGGGTGAGCGACTTCCGCTCAAATATCTGGTTATAGGCGTACACATGCACGATGGTGATGCCGTTCGCCGTCTCCGAGTTCATCACCGCCTCCCGGTTGGTCTGTCGCGCCCAATCGAGGTTGAGGCGGGCGAAGTGCCGGCTCCGTCCGATGGTGAAGTGATAGCTGAGGTGCGAGCTGACGCGGTCGGAAGGGAACTTATACCAGATGCTCTCCCTCTCGCCCGCCTCGCCCGAGGCGTGGCTATACGCCACGTCGGCATACGCCCCTCGCCAGGCCAGCTGCAGGGCCGCGCCGTTGGACACCTCGCGCAGGGGGAACCCGTTGATACCCGTCTCCTTGAGGTGTAGCCCGCTGCCGTCCCACGTGCCGTAGGTACCGTACATCAGCCCCTTGTCGAGGAAAGCGTAGTAAGGGGTGTTCTCGGCCGTGCCTATTTTCTTGGCGGTCATCGTCTCGCTGTTCTTACCCAGCAGGTAAGTGAGGCCGATGGTGTAATCGCCCCGGTGGTAGGCCACGCTGGGGGCTATCTTAAAGTCGAGGCGGTAGTTGGTATGGCGGATGTCCTTCCGCTTGGTATAGTTGGTCGAGGTGAACTCCGCCTTGCCGCCTATGCGCCAATGGCTGCCCACCTCCCCGGCGATGCCGCCCATGAAGGCGTAGGTCTGCTTGTCCTTCCGTCCGGGAGTGAACTCGATGGCGTCCACAGGGTAGAAGCCCGGATGGATGAACATGGAGCCAGCCATCTCACGCCCCGAGGTGTTGTCGAAGCCGAAGGAGCCGATGAGCGACAGCCTCTTCAGGTGGGTGATGGACTTCGTCTCCACCCCGGCACTCCAGGTCTTGCCGGCATCGTTGGCATCGTGGAAGCCGCCGTGGACGTTGTGTCCGTAGGCTTCGGCGTAGGCCACGCTGGTGGTGTCGGTGAGGATGCCCGTCACGTTCTCGCCCGCGTTCCAGGCGTTGCGGTGCTCTACCACGTCGTAGCGGGGTGCCACTTTCTGCGCCCGAATCAGCGCCTGTGGGGCAAGGCAGAGCAGTGCCACGGCTGCCAGCGTCCCTATTCTCCTATTCTTTGGTCCTTTATTCCTTATTCTATTCATCATACTCATCTGCTCCCTCCTTCCTTATTCGTGCAGCGTCTGTACGTCCCGCTTCTCGAAGTCGGACGAGGAGTTGTTAGTATCTTCCAAGACTTCATAACCCGCCTCGGCGGTGGCGTCCTCGTCGACCTTACGGGCCACCACGTGCCCCATGTAGGTGACGTCGAGCGTCACGTAGCCGGCATCGATGCCGGCCTGTATGCGTTTCTTGTTGTTGCTGCTCGTGCCCGAGAACACCTCCACGCCGTCCACAATCCAGTCCAGCGGCACCTTGGCTCCGCTACTGGGTTCGAGTACAATGTTGCCGGTGGTGTTCACGAAGTCCTGTATCGTCTGTCCTTGCGCCCTGAAGAGCGCCACGGCAGGCGAGGTGATGCTGAGGCTGTAGGCGTTGGCTATGCCTATCTTCACCACTACGTTGAGGTAGTGGTCGGTCTGTATCTGGTCGCCGGGAGCGGGGTGGTAACTGGAGCTGTTGAACAGCACGCTGTTATAGCATACGTAGTAGCCCGGCTTGTTGAGGTTGACGGAGAGGGGGAAGCTGGTCTCATGGTTGATGGCTCCACCAATGGCTATCACTGCGTCCTCGCCCGGTGCCAGCGGATGGCTCTGTCCCGTACCGCCAAACTGCCAGATGGCTCCGTAGATAGGTGCGAAGTCGGGCAGTACGTTATCCTTGGCCCAGTCGTTGTTGGCGAAGGCGTTGCCGGGGGCATACGTGCCGAGGCAGAGGCTGTCCAAATACTGCGTCTGCGAGTCATTGTTGTGCAGGATGATATACTGGTCGAACTGGTAGGTACCTTGCAGAGGGGCACGCGAGCAGCCGCCGCTGTATATCTCCTTGATGACGATGCTGCCTGCCTTGGAGTGGGTGAGCGGCACGCTGAGTGGCAGGGTGCCGTCGGCCAAGAGGGTGGCGGGGGTAAGCTTCACCAGGTCGGCCACGCCGTTGAACACGTCCTGCCCGTCGCGGTCGCTGATGCCCACACGGTACAGGCCGCTGGTGAGCGAGAAGCGGGCCACGCCGTCGGCATCCGTCGGAGCTTGGTAGCTATTGCCGCGGTTGATGTCTTCTACCTTGACCGTCACGCCGGCCCGGGCGAAAGAGGCATACTCGGCGGGGTAGGCGGCCGTTACGACAAGGCTATGCAGCTGTCCGTCGTAGGCGGTCTCCTTGTTCACGTCGGTGCAGCCGGTGAGGGCAGTCAAGACGAGGGTCAGCGAGGCGGCGATGAAATAGATGGTTCTCTTCATGATGCGTTATAGTTTGATGCGGCACGTCAGGCCGTAGTAGAAGTTAGGGGTGAACACGGTACTCACTCCATTGGCGTGCGACTTCACGTAGGGGCGTGCCTTGGTGAAGTTGACGACGTTGAGCGAGAGCGACACGTGGTTGCCTATCTCCTTGGTGACGTTGAGGTTGGCCGAGAAGTAGGGGTCGTAGCCGTCGGGGCTGAAGGTATAGGCGTTGCCCGACTTGAGAATCAGGTACTGGAAGCGTGGGTCGGCAGCTTCGGTGGCGGTGAAGGGGTGCGTCTGCCCGTCGAGGCCCATGTAGGCTACCGGCCAGATGGTAGCGTACCGTCCGCCATCGTAGATGCTGCCGCCCGTGGGGTCGTTGCTATCCTCGCTGCTGTTGAAGGCATACTCCCCTCCGTTGTACTCCGACAGGTTCTGCATCCGGCGCAGCAAGGCCGCCTCCAGCTTGACGGAGACGATGAGGCGAGCCTCCGGCAGGTGGGTGGTGGCGGTGATATTGGCGTCCAGCGACTTCGTGGTCCGCCCGTTGGTCACCGTCGACGAACCGGGGTCGCCATTGGCGTAGATGCCCACGTATTGGTACGAGCGGTTGGAGAAGTTGGGCACGTCGGTGCCTGCGTAGGCCGTTCCGCTACGGTAGTAATATTCCAGGGCGTTATCTAAGTTCTTGGTATAGGTGTACGAGGCATCTACCCTGAACTGGGTGCGGATGATGGGAATCTCGGGGAAGTCCACCACCAGCTCCGCTCCCCGTCGCACTACGTCGCCGCCGTTGTCGGCATAGCGGGTCTCGAGGAACGACTGGTTGGCCACCCGCACGTCCATCGGTGTCCAGTAGCTCTGGTCGTCGCCCCGCATGTACACCATGCCCGTCTGCTGGTCCACCCGTATCTGCGGGTGGGCAGGGGCGGCGTATCCCGTGGGCAGTTGCAGCACGTTGTACGTATAGGGGGTGTAGTAATTGGAGTATTTGTAGGGGTGCTTGGTGCGGTTGAAGAACCCGGTGAGCGAGAGCTTCGTCCGGCCCAACGTGAGGTCGACGGCCACCTCGGAGTTGATGTTCCGTTGCCACTTCAGGTCACGGTTGTACTCCAGCGTCTTGGGGCGGGTGTAGTACACGTAGGACGACGTGCCGTCAGGGTAGCTATAGTCGAACGTACGCACGTCCTGGTACGTGGGCACGGGGTAGAGCACGTAGAACGACGGCAGCTTGTTAGCGATACCCCATCCGCCACGGATGGCGAGGCGCGGGGTGAGCTGCCACTTGGCGTTGAGGCGTGGCGAGAGCGACTGCAGCTTGCGGTACTGCGTGTCGCTGATGAAGAGGCGGTTCCAGCGCAGGCCCGCCCGCAGGTTGAGGCGGGTGGTGCCGATGGGCAACGTCAGGTCCTCTTCGGCGTAAGCCGAGAGGTTGTTGAGGAAGGGGTAGGTGGAGTAGTCCTGCGGACGTTTGTTGTCCGTCCCTACGGGCAGTATCAGGGAGGGGTCCCGGTAGTAATAGCCTTTACCCAGGTTGCCGGTCGACTTCCATTGCAGGCCTGCCTTCAGCTTGCTGTGTAGGGGGCCGAAGAGGCGGTTCCACTCGTACTTCAGCGAGGCGGCGTAGTCCACCTCCTTGGAATCTATCACTTGGTTGGAGTAGTAGCGTGTGGGCAGCTGCGTGGCCAGGAAGTATCCTTCCTCGGTGGCGGTCACGCCGGGCTGGTTGGTAGCCGAGGTGTTGAGCTTCTGTTGCTCCTGCAGGTTGTCCTCGTAGTTGACCGATGCCTCCAGCGAGAGGTTGGTCACCCAGGGGCGGTTGACGAGCCATAGCAGCGAGGTATTGGCCCGGAAGGTGTTGTCGCGTGCCTTGGTGAACTCGCCCACGTAGGCGTCGGGGTCGTCCTTGGTATTCTGCCCGCCTATGTTGCCGGCCGCGCCGATGTTGAAGGTCAGCACGCGGTTGAAAGTGTTCTTATAATTAAAGGTAAGGCCTCGGCGGGTGTACGAGTCGTAGGGCGACTCCAGCTGTGCCACGGCGTGTGCCCAGTCGCCGCTGAAGTTTATCACGCCGCGGTTCTTCTGCAGGCTGATACCTTTGGCAAAGGAGAGTCCCTCGGTGCGGGGGTTGATGGTGAAGACGATTTGCCACGGCGTCCGTCCTTTCTGTGTGTGAATGTTGACGAGGCCGCTGGAGAGGTCGCCGTACTCGGCCGAGGCCACGCCGGTCATTACGTCCACCGACTCAATGTTGGCCAGGGAGATGCTACGGGTGTCGATGCCCCTCATGCCGCCCCGTAGGTCGTTGGTAGTGCTATTCAGCGAGGTGCCGAAGGAACCGTTGTTGCCGATGCGTACGCCGTCCACCTGTATGGCGGTGCCGAAAGCGGCATTGCCGGCGGTGGAGCCTCCGCTACGGAGCGCGAAGACATTGTTCTTGGTGAGGTCCGGCTGCACCGTCTTGCCACCCGGCAGCAGCGTCCCTATATCGCTGATGTTGGACACTTGCAGGTGCTCGAGCGCTTTGTTGCCGATGGTGTAGGTAGTATTCACCTCGTTCTTGGGCGCTTGGGCGGTCACCACCACGTCGTCCAACGCCAAGGTGTTCTCTTGCATCTCTATCCGCAGGTCGCGGATGTCTCCACGGCGCAGGTCCACGGGGAGCTGCTTGGTGACGTATCCCACGTACGAGACCTCAAGCACGTATTGTCCCGCCTGCACCCCGGTGAGGGTGAAGTTTCCTTGCTGGTTGGTGACAGCCCACAGCGATGCGCTGCGAATAATGATGGTGGCACCCGGCAAGGAGATGTGGCTTTTGGCATCGGTCACGCGGCCAGAGACTGAGTGAGTGGTCGGCGCGGCGGAAACGGATGGGAAATGTATAAATAACAGCCCTGTTATTAGTGCTATAAATGTAAAAACCCTCATAACTATTATTTGTGCAAAAGTAACTAAAACCCAACGAGATAGCAATGCCTACCTCTTGTTATTTAAGATACTTTTAACTATCCGATATACCTAATAATAGGTATGGTATTATTAAGGTGGAAATGTTATGGATTACCAGGCTGCACGGCTGTAATTCAAGATAGCGTTGCAAAATGTGACCTAAGAGAGATGCCCCTCGCAATCGGAAGGCCTGTAAGGCCCAAAGTGGCTGAAAGCCTTTGCCTGAAAGGCTCCTATCCCAGCCCATCGCAAAGCGAGGAACGAGCGACGCGTTGGGTTTATGTCATATCACCCCTACGTAGTCGCCCTTTTAAGGGCAGCTTAATTCGGAGATGATTAGGCTGCCCTTAAAAGGGCGATTTGTCACACACCCCAACCAGAACCCAACGCGTCGCTCGTTCCTCGCTTTGCGATGGGCTGGGATAGGAGCCTTTCAGGCAAAGGCTTTCAGCCACCTTGGGCCTTACAGGCCTCCCTGCTATAAGACGACAATATCCTCCCCTAACCTCCATTTATGACCTTATGATTATGTTCAGTTTGCAACGCTATTTTTAACTACAGCCCTTTTTTCCCAGCATGGTGGGAAGGACGAGACACGCAGTGAGAGTAACTTTACCCTCACGGTTACCATCACGGTTACCATCACGCACTAACCATCTTGTTTATAATGCGTTACGCTATATACAGTGAGGGTATGAGGGTAAAAGACGAAAAAAAACATTCTGGGAGGGAGAGATCAAAGGAAATGATTGGGGTGGCGCATGGACGAAGTCAAGAGGAATGCATCTTTTTTATGTCTATTGGTAGTCGATGTAGTGCCCAATCCGTTCCAGGTCTTCGGCCGAAAACTCTTCGTAGAGCGACAGCTGGCTGATGTCATTCAGTTCACCTTTCTTCTTCCGATGCTCCACAATTACCCGCGCTTGGTAAAAGTTGATATAAGGGTGGCGCGCCAAGCGTTCCACCCCTGCATGGTTCAGACGGAGGCGGCGGATGTCTGCTTCGTTCAGGATAAACCACGGGCGAAGCAGCTCGGCCTTCAAGCGTATGTCCTGTAGCTGGCCGATGTCGTAATAGCCTCCCAAGCATTCGCGATAGCTGACGATGCGCGCGGCGATGGCGCTCCCGATACCGGGAATCTTCTTCAGTTCGGTGGTGTCGGCCCGGTTGAGGTCGACAAGGGTACCGGGACTGTACTTGAACACAGGCTGAGGGAGGACGGCAGGGCTATCGGCCAAGAGGCTGACGGTATCCCGGCGAGGAGGCTCCTGCTCCACTATCTGTATATAAGGCAGAAGCGTTTGGTATTGCGTGTCCGTCAAGCCGTAGATTTTCCGGAAGTCCTCCGGACGCCGGAACCGCCCCTTCTTGGCACGGTAGCGGAGGATGTTCTTCGCCATCCAAGGGGGTAGGCCGAGCGAAAGGAACGTAGCGGAATCGGCGGTGTTCGGGTCGAATGTCGCCAAGCGAACGGCAGGCTTCTGCTTGGGAGCAAAGCCTCTCTGGCCGGGATACTTCTTCTTCAGCGAAGCTTCGAACTCCTGGCGCTTCCGCTCAAGGTTGGCATCGGCTCCCTTGGCTTGCGCTTCTTGGGTGTCGGTAGCGGGGACGGACGTAGGGAATAGGTTGACGATAAACATGACGACGACCAATACCGCCAGTACGATGACTCCCCGCCGCTCTGCCTTGGTGAAGTAAAAGAAGTCCTTCCACATTACAACAGCTTGAACAGGCCCAGCTCATTGATGAATATCAGCGCAATGGAGATGGGGGCAATGAAACGCAGGATGAAGATGATGAGCTTGTAGACCGGCACTCGCAAGGAACCATTGTTGGTGATTTCGGCCCACACTATCTTCCGGTCTAAGTACCAGCCGGTGAAGATAGAGATGAAGAACCCGCCTACGGGGAGCATGATCTTCGCCGTCACGTAGTCGAAGAGGTCGAAGATGGTCATCCCAAAGAGGGTGTATCCTTTCAGCGCGCCCCACGAGAGGGAGCAGAAGATGCCGAGGAAGATACATCCGAGGGTGACGATGCGGGCCGCTTTCTTGCGGGAGAGGTTGAACTCCTCGTGCAGGTAGGCCGTGGAGACCTCGTGCATGGAGATGGTGGAGGTGAGCGCCGCCATGGCCAGCAACACGTAGAACATCACCGAGAAGAGGTAGGCCAACAGCGGTATCCCACTGAATGCCTGTTGGAATACGTTGGGCAGGGTGATGAAGACCAAGCTCGGACCCGCGTCGGGGCTGATGCCTACCGAAAAGGCAGCGGGGAAGATGATAAAGCCCGCTAAGATGGCCACAATGGTGTCGATGACGCCCACGCTGAGCGCCGTCCGCGTCAGGTTGGTCTGCTTGCTGAAGTAAGAGGCATACGTGCAGAGGCAGCCCATGCCGAGACTTAGCGAGAAGAACGCCTGCCCCATGGCACCCAAGAACACATTGGCGTCTACCTTGCTGAAGTCGGGCTTCAGCAGGAACTCAATGCCTGCTTCCGCTCCCGGCAAACTCACGGAACATACCACCAGGATGAGCACAATGATGAAGAGCGCCGGCATCATGATTTTGGAGGAGCGCTCAATGCCCTTCTCCACCCCCCGCACGATGACGAAGTGCGTAGCCAGCATAAAGAGAATCATCCAGAGCATCGGACGCCAGGGGTTGGCGGCAAACTGGTTGAAGGCGCTTTTGAAGCCTTCGGCATCTTTGCCCACGAAACCGTTCGTCACGGCCTCGCCAATGTATTCGAGCGTCCAGCCGGCCACCACCGAGTAGTAGCCCAGGATGAGAAAGCCCGTAAGCACCCCCAGCCGACCTATCCACCGCCAATGCGTGCCGGGTGCCAAGTTGCGGTAAGCGCCCGCCGTGTTGGCCTGCGAACTCCTGCCTATCAAGAACTCCGCAATCATCACCGGAAGCCCCAATATCAATACACACCCCAAATAGATAAGGATAAACGCCGCCCCACCGTGGTTGCCCGTCTCGTAAGGGAATCGCCATATATTACCAAGTCCCACCGCCGAACCGGCGGAAGCAAGAATTACTCCCAGCTTACTGCCGAAGTTCGCTCTGTCATTTTTTACCATATTATAAGTCTTATTCTATCATTTTGGCGCAATTTGGCCAATGAAACTGCAAATATAGAAAAAAGAGTGCGTATCTTTGCGCACGAATCCAAACAAACTTGCGTATGCTGACATTGATTAAAAAATACCCTCTGTCGTTTCTTGTTATCTTGACAGTCGTTTATCTTTCGCTTTTCCGCCCTCCCAAGACGGAACTTGACAATATCCCCGACTTCGACAAAGTAGTGCACATCTGCATGTATTTCGGCATGTCGGGCATCCTGTGGATAGAATTCCTGCGGGCACATCGCCGCGACCACGCACCCCTGTGGCACGCTTGGATAGGAGCCTTGCTCTGCCCCATTCTCTTCAGTGGCTGTATAGAGTTGCTGCAACAGTACGCCACTTCCTATCGTACGGGCGACTGGTTCGACTTCGCCGCCAACTCCACCGGAGCCGTATTGGCCAGCCTTTTAGCGTACTTCGTTCTGCGTCCCCGGCTCTGCAAGCCTCAATAGAGCAGAAAGAAACGTCTCCCGATAGATACCTTTTAATCAGAAACATCTTTATAAGCGCTACTTCCTTTTCCATGGAAGCAGGTGGAGGAACCATCCTTTCAGCTTGAGGTATCTGTAGTATGGGATGTCACTGAAGTATCCATCGAGCACTTTCCATGCTTCCGCTTTGTCGAAAGAGACTTCTTTCTTCAGGTAGAGGTATTCGACGATGCGGCTACCCACGTAGTGCGACAGGATGCGGTACTTGTCGTACCGGAGCGTAGCTTGCGAGATGAGTCCCTTCTCTACGTAAGGCTCGAAAGCCTTATAATAGTTCACCACGTGAGGAACGTAAAAGAGATAGTCCATCTTCTTCCCCGGCACATCTATCTGGTCGTACAGACGGAAGTTGATGAGTACTGTGGGGCGCAGCGCCGCCTCCTGCAACGACCATTCCAGCTGAGGCACTTTACGGGTCGCTACTTCCTCGGAGGTGATTAGTTCCGGAAAGTTCTCTCGCCATACGCCAAAGTTGACGTTCCACACGGCACGGTTGTTGACTGCCCGCACAAAGCTGTCTACATCTGCCAGATGCACCTCGGGGGTGGAGTGGTAGGGGCTGCGGAGCTTGGAATAGAAGAAAAGGTTGACTCCTTGCCCGTGGTAGCGGCGGATGTGCTCTTTCATGCCTTCCATCCCGCCGGACTTGAAGTAGGCATAATCATTCATCAGCTTCAGATAGAGGCCGCTCCCGCGCGAGAGGGCTAAGTAGAAGTTCTGGTCAACGACGTTTTTCTCGTTGCGGAAGTACTTGATACCTGGATGTGTGGAGGCGATGCGACGTACCTGCATTTCTGTATCATCGGTAGAACAATTATCTGATACTATTATTTCTACCTCTTCGTCGAAGGCCGGGTCCCTCACCAAGCACTCGAGCGTTTGTGACAATACCCCTGACCGATTGTAAGTGGGGATGCAAAGAGATAGCAGTATGTTTCTTTTCATTGCGAACATAATATGTTTATACGTATAAAGAGTAATCAATGAGCTTAGATATAGGTATAAAATGTAATCTATATGCAAAACTATGAAACTCTTGGCATAACGGCAAGGATTCGGCTCGGAAAAGAGTGTTTTTTGGGGGTATATAGTGCTCGTAAGGGAGTGTGTGGCTTTCCTTAGTCTGATGAGCGAAGGACTTCCTGGTATATCTCGACTAATTGTTGGGCAATGGTCTCGTCCGAAAAGCGTTGTACATATTGGCGGCCATTGTCTATCATCTTCCGGGCCAAGCCGGGCGAAGAGAGTATGTTGTCTATGGCATTGGCCAACGCCTTTTCGTCTTCGGGGTGGACATAAAGTGAATCGGGGCCTCCCGCCTCCTCCAAGCAAGAGCCTGTAGCCGCTATCACAGGGACACCGCAGTGGATGGCCTCGATAATGGGGATGCCGAATCCTTCAAAAAAAGAGGGATAGACAAACACGGCGGCTTGCCGGTAGAAAGCAGGCAGCTCGTGGAGCGGGACGCTATGGAAGATGTGCAGGCGGCCTTGCAAGCCGTGCGTTCGGGCATACTCTTCCACCGTGGCAGTATAAGGGGTGCGGCGGCCAATGGCCACCACCTCCACCTCTTCGGCGAGGTAGGGTAGCGCCTTCACGATGAGGAGCAGGTTCTTCCGGCTTTCGATGCTGCCCACGTTGAGGATGTAGCGAGCGGGCAATCGGTACTTCTGCCGCACTTCTTCTTGAAGTGCAACCGGAACGGGTTGCTTGAACAGTGGGTTGCAGCCTTGGTAGATCACGCTGATTTTGGCTTCATCAATACCAAAGAAATGGACGATGTCCTGTTTGGTGGTCTGGCTGACGGCAATGATGCGGTTGCTATGCTCACAAGCTTTCCTGAACTTGTAGGTATATATCCAGCGGTCGATGCGGTGGTAATACTCGGGGTAACGGAGGAAAATCAGGTCGTGTATGGTGACGATGCTCTTCACTCCGCCCTTGGAGATGGGCAGTGGGAGTTCATTGCTAAGGCCATGGAAGAGGTCTATCTTCTCCTTCTTCAGTTGGCGCACGATACCCCATACCCTCCATAGCGACTTTAACCGTTGCCAGAAGTGGTTAGGTGGATAGGCCACCGAGAGCTGGGGACGTTCCAATAATAGGGATAAGTCCTGATTAGCACCCGGTCTGGGGGCATAGAGGATATACTGGTTGTGAGGGTAGTAGCGCGACAGTATGTCGGCTACAAAGCGGCTGTAATTGCCTAAACCTGTGTAATTCTGTACGGCTCTTTTCCCGTCAAATCCTATTCTCATCTGTTATCTTCTATGTTGGAGTACTTCGTTATACACTTCCCAATATTGCTTGGCCGCTGCCTCCCACGAGAAGCTTAATGCCCTCTCTCGGATGGCCTCAGGCGTTTTGTGCCCGCCTTTAAAATCCGCCATGCCTTCTTCAAACTCCCGCTGCATGGCTGCGCGGTCGAAGTCGTAGTTGAAATAGTAGGCTTGCGCGCCACCTATCTCGGGCAACGAGGTGTGGGAGGAGAGAAAAGTGGGCTTGCCATAACGCATGGCCTCTATCGCAGGCAGCCCAAACCCTTCGGCGATGGAGGGGAAGAGGAAGGCTTCGCAGTGCGACAAGTACCAATGCTTCTCGGCTTCGGGGATGGGACCCACGAGGCGTACTCGGTCGGCCACGCCCCACAGACGGGCTTCCGACAGGATTTGTTCGGCATAAGCAGGAACTTGATACATGCCGGCTATCACCAGCTCGTAGTCATTGCCCTTGAGTAGGCAGGGCAGTACGTGGAAGTTCTTTTTGGGGTGTATCACGCCGATGGAGAACAGGAACGGTCGCCCGGGTATCCACCGGGGTTGGGTCACTTCACCTTCGTACCTGTCGCAGCCGTTGTAGATGACGCGTAAGGGTGTGTCGCCTGTGTCGAAATGCTTCATGATGTCGTGCTTCGTTGCTTCGGAGATGGCGACGATATAATCAACCCGTTTCAAGTGCTTGGCCACTATCTGGTTTCGTCGCTCTTTCTGCCCCTCCGTAAGTGGTTCGTAGAGGTAATTCAGGTCGTGGACCGTCTGTACTACGGGGGTGTGGACGGGCATGTAACGCGTGAACTGGCTGGCCGAGTGCCACAGCTCAATGTCCGGGTTGTAGAAGAAGAATGGGTGTACGAGGTTCATCTTGGCATACCGGCACTTGTTTCCCCAACGTCCCACAAATGCTCGGGGCACATAGAAGCCCATGGCATGCTCGGGGTGCAACATGGCTTGTTGTTGCAGTGCTCCGGCCAAGCAGTCACAGAAGGTGAAGAGGCCTGTATAGGGATGTTTCATCCGTTCGCAATCGAAGAGAATCATTGGGCAAGGTGTGGTTTATAGTTCGAGTTTAAAACTGATGTAGTGTCTCTTGGCAAAACGTGTCCAGAACTTCTTACGGCAGGCCAACACCTGCTGCGTACAATAGGCTTCGTCGGCCTGCCTACCCCGTGCATACTCACGGGCTATCAGCTCGAAGAAGGCGATAGGCCCCCACAGGCGGGCGAAGTTGGCGCATCCCTCCTCGAGGCCTATCTTGCCGAACTTCATCCGGTTGATGTCGACCAGCGTGAAGTGATAGGTGCCGTCGATGCGGTCGAAGAGTATGTTGCCCGGCGAGTAGTCGCGATGCAGGATGCCTGCCTCGTGCAGCCGGGCGGTATGGCGCGCGAAGGCGATGGCTACCTCGGTGTACTGCTCCGGCGTGGCTTCGGCAAACTCGTAGAAGTTGCGGCGATAGGCCGACTGCACGCTGACGAAGTAGGAGTAATGTATCAGTCCGCCCCGACGCTCTTCGAGGTAGGCTATCGGCTCAGGCGTCTCGAAGCCTTTCTGCAACAAGCGTTGCGGATATTCGAAGGCTCTCCGTCCCTTAGGCTTTCGAAGGAACGAGTAGACGACGCGGTTGAGCAAGGAGGGCACGTGGTATCGCTTCACGTTGACCTGCCGCCCCTCCAGCTCCATCACCTTAATGAGGTTCCGTCCTTTATAGACGACCTCTCCTTCCTGCTCGAAACGTTGCGGGATACTTTCGATGGCAGGGCGCATCGACTCGTAGGCGGGATTCATCTCTATTCTCATGCCTTATTTCCTTTGCCCGGTCCTTTTGAAATATTTGTCCAGCACCATCAGGGAGATTAGCTTCTCACGCTTACGATTCTTGAACTGTTCAACGTACTCATTGGCGTGGTTGATAATCTGCTGCGCCTCTTCGGGGTGCTCTATGTAGTGGTGGAGCCGTTCCTCCAAGTCGGAGAAATCGGGCTTGATCTCTATGTAGTGGTAGTTGGGGATAAGCGTCCCTTCCATGAACCAAGTCTCGCACGTAGGGCGTGGCATGACGGCCACGGAGTGCGAAGACATCACCCATTTCAGGTTGCTGGCCACGTCGTTTCCCTCAAGTGCCATGATGAACTTATAGTCCAAGTGCTCGCCAATGGTCTTCTTCTCCGTACGCCATTCCTCGGGGTCGTCGGTATGCTTGCTCACATCGCCCAAGTCGCACATCGGATGATGAAAATACATCTGCATGAATTGCCGCCGGGAGGGCTTTCCTTTCACTTTGCCACGAAAGATGACCTTGTCTTGCTTCTGCTCAAAGCTCTTCTTGTCGTGCACGAAGATAAAATGCCGTATCTTGTCCAGCTTCATCACTACCGAGTTTTCATTATGCTCGGTAAGTGGACGGCTCTTTACGATGGAAGGATATGCGGGTACGTAGGTCACGTCGCCCGGACAGAACCCCCAATGCAGCTGCTTAGGAAACCAACGGGTGTATTGGTAGGTATCGAAGAAGTACACTTTCTGCCTACCCATCTTGTGCGCCGATAGGGCAGGGGCATCGACAGGTAGGCTGGCCTTCGGCGCAAGCCGGTTGTAATAATCGACTCGTTGGCGGAGGTAGTCGATGTCTTTTCTCCTTGAGGCTGCGCACAATGCTCCCTCCAGCCTCATCTGGAAGAAGATATTGGGTATCAACATTGACAATAGGTTCTTTCCGTAATAGATGAACTTAGGCCGCTTTCCGCTACGTAGTTTGTATAGGAACTTATTCTTCATTGCTCGTTGTTGTTAGGGATGTCCAAATCTTTGCAGGCCTGTGCAAGGGCACGTGAGAAGAAAAAGCCCTCCGACAGCTTCTGGCTGATGTCGAGCGTGTTCTTCTTCATCTCTAAATACCGGTCGACAGTCAGTTTAGCCAGTACCCCTTCCACCTCGGCCAGCGAAGAGACACAGATGCCAATATCGTGTTGCCTGACGAACGGCGCTTGCCCTGCCTTGTCCCAAATGATGACAGGCAGTCCGCAGCGGAGGTAGAGCGATAGCTTGTGGGGAGCGTTGTATTGCAGGTATTCACCCAGCGGACCTATGCCACCCTCCAACTCCATACCGTACCACACGATGCCGAAGTCGCCTTGGGAGGTAGCAATAAGTTGGTCGGAAGGTACGAAGCCCATGTCGTTGACGGGAGATTGCAGCTTGTCCGTCTCCAATCCTCCGCCATAAAGCATCATCTCGTAAGAGTGGGGTGCAGCGGCCAGCTTGTAGAGGAAGCCATTGTGGCGTTCGGACAGGACACCGACAAAGAGGAGACGGTAGGGACAGCCTTGAGTTGGAGTAAGGGATGTCGCTGGCTGACTTTCCGAGAGATAGTCGAATAGACCAAGCACCTCCATTTTGCCCCGTATGCCATGCTGGGCGAGCCACTCCTTCATCGCTTCGCTGTGCACAATGAGCGCGTCGGAGTGGTTCAGTCTCTCTATCTCTTGGGGAATAGTGAGCCTCTTGCTACGGAAACTGCCCAAGTCGTGGATGAGCGTCACCACTTTGCAACCTCGAAGGTGCGCCATGTTGCACACAAAGGTATAGTATTTCTTGAGCGGATATTGCAACACTAACAGATCTCCTCGCCGAAGGCAGCAAACGCCTTTCACTACGCTTAGCAACGTACTGAAGAATGCGGGCAGCGTATGGGTGTAACGAGTTTGCCGCTTGCCCACATTGCGGAATCCTTGTGCTTGCATCAATTGTTCTACATCGGCCTTCGCCTTGTTGCCCGCACTGTTTACCCCCTTATAGTTTCTTGACAAATAACAAATCATACCTGCTCATTTTTTAGTTCCTCGCCACTTAGCTTCAGCGCAGCCTCCATGGTGTCGTCCATATCGAAGTAAGCGTACTGAGCCAAGCGCCCGCCGAAAAGAATGCAAGGCGATTGTGCCGCCAACTCACGATAACGCTGATAGAGTTGCGCGTTGCGCTCGTCGTTCACAGGGTAATAAGGCTCATCGCCTAAGGTAAAGGAAGCTGGATACTCGCGGGTGATGACGGTGTGGGGCTGGGTGCCTAACTCGAAATGCTTATGCTCAATGATGCGCGTATAGGGCACCTCGCGCTCGCAGTAGTTCACGATGGCGTTGCCTTGGTAGTTGTCTATCTCCAAGCGTTCCTGTTCGAAGCGGAGGCTACGGTACTCCAAGCGGCCGAAGCGGAAGTCATAATAGGCGTCGATGCAGCCAGTGAAGAGCACCTTTGTGGCCAGCGCATCCAGTTCTTGGCGATGCTTTAGGTAGTTGACGTTTCGGCGTACCTCCACACCTTCCAACAGATGCTCTATCAGCTGGTTATAGCCACCTTTGGGGATGCCTTGCCAAGCATCGTTGAAGTAATTGTTATCGAATTTGAAACGGAATGGCAACCTACGGATGATAAAGGCAGGAAGCTCCGTGGCGGCTCGACCCCATTGCTTCTCGGTGTAGCCCTTGATGAGGGTGGTATAGATGTCCTTCCCACAGAGCTTGAGGGCCTGCTCTTCGAGGTTGGCCGGTTCGACAATGTGGGCGTACTCCCGCGTCTGTTCCTCAATCTTCGCCTTGGCCTCTTGTGGGGTACACGTACCCCATAACTGGTAAAAGGTATTCATGTTGAAGGGGAGATTGTAAAGCCGCCCTTGGTAGTGGGCAATGGGAGTGTTGGTATAGCGGTTGAACTCCACGAAGCGGCTGGCATATTCCCACACCTCACGGTTGTCGGTATGGAAGATGTGAGGCCCGTAGCGGTGCACGTGAATGCCCTCCACCTCCTCACAATAGATGTTACCTCCCAAGTGGGAACGCCTTTCCACAATCAAGCAACGCTTGCCCGCGTCCGTCATCTGCCGGGCAAACACAGCGCCGAACAGACCGGCACCGACAATGAGATAATCATACTCTTTCATATTCGTCCCTTTTCTAATAGCACTTCTTCTACTTTCTCTATCACCCACTGCGGGTCGATGCCGTGCAAACAGGCATAGTCGCCTCGCCAGCAAGGCTTCTGCCCAAATACGGAGCAGGGACGACAGGGCAAACCCAGCTGTACAGCGTTGTCGATGGATTGCTGCCAGCCCATAAAACCGGCATACGGATGGGTGGCTCCCCATACGGAAACTACCGGCACACCGACCAGCGAGGCCAAGTGCATGTTGGCGGAGTCCATGGAAAGCATCACGTCCAAGCGGCTCATCAAGAGCAGCTCCTTGCCCAGGTCTACCTTGCCGGCGGGAGAGGTGACGGTGGGATATTTAGTCGTCCAACGGCTGAACACGGCCTGTTCTTCCCGCCCGCCTCCAAAGAGAAAGACGCGGACATCGGGACGGGCTGCGAAATGAGCGACCACTTGCTCTTGTAACTCCAACGGGTAAATCTTGCCCTCGTGCTTGGCAAAAGGGGCGATGCCCACCCACGTCAGGTTGCCTTTAGCGCCTACCATGGCGTCGATAGCCGGGCCGTCGCCCTTCCTTTCAGGATAGAGCGGCGAAGCTTGCAGTTGCACAGGGAAGCCGAGGCGTGCCATCACGTCGGCATAGCGCTGGAAGGAGTCTTTCAGTGGATGGAGCAACTTGTGGCGGCGGCGCACCAATTTCTGTTTCTCGCTCCGTCCTTTGTGGAGGGTAGCGACCGGGATGCCAGCCATACGGAAGCGCAGGCCGAGAAAGTGGGAACGGAGCACACGGTGCAGGTCCGCCACATAGTCGTAGCCTTGCGTCTTCAGCTCGTTGTAAAGCCGGTTTAGTCCCGGAATACCTTTATGTTTCCCTTTGAGGTCGGCCGTCACGAAGGATACGTTGTCCGGTAGCCGTTCGAAGAGGGGCTGCCACGCCGCACGGCTCAGCACCGTGAAATGATGCTGAGGATACTGCGTGGCGAGCGAGTGGAGTAGGGGGACGGTCATTGCCACGTCGCCCAAGGCCGAGAAGCGGATAAGAAGGAAGCGCGCCATCGAGGTGTTTATTTCTTGGCGTAAAGCACGGGGTTGAGTGCGGGGTCGTTGTACATCTTCATCTGTTTGTACACCTTCATGTACTTGCGACCCGCGGCAATGTCGGCCAGTAGCTGGTCGATGGCCAGCGAGAGGTCTTTCTGCTGCTCCAGCAGGATGGAGAGCTTGGTTTGGCATTGAGCACGATGCTCTTCCGTCGTATCGGTACGCTCCACCTCTTGCCTCATGTGGTAAATCTTGAGGGCGAGGATGGAGAGGCGGTCGACAGCCCAGGCGGGGCTTTCGGTATTGATGGTGGCATCGGGTTGCAGGGTCACCTCCTTGTAGCGGTCAAGGAAGTAACTGTCTATCAGCTCTACCAAGTCGGTACGGTCTTGGTTCGACTTGTCGATTCTCCGCTTCAGCGTGAGCGCCTCGGACGGGTCTATCTGCGGGTCGCGGATGATGTCCTCGAAGTGCCATTGTACGGCATCAATCCAGTTTTTCAAGTATAGGTAGTATTCGATGGTAAGGGGCTGATACGGATTGTTCATCGGCGCATCGACGCTATCGGTGAGGTGATAGTCGGCCGTCGCTTTTACGAAAATCTCATTGCAAAGCTTACTAAATGTCATCATTGTCACGTACTGTTAGGGTATATAATGGGCAAAACTATGGAATAAATCCCATACAGGCAACGGATTCTTGCTTTTTTATTCATTACCTTTGCCAGCCTAACGAAGAGACAACTGAAGACCATGACAGAGAACTTTACCTCGGAGGAGATTATCCGCGAGTTGGGTATGCTTCCTCACCCCGAAGGTGGTTACTACAAAGAGACCTACCGGAGCCTGACACAGACCACTTTGGCCGACGGGCGTGTACGCAACGTATGCACCGCCATCTACTACCTGATGCAGGACGACGACATCTCGCACCTGCACCGCATCGCCTCGGACGAGACGTGGCTTTTCCACCAAGGGCAATCGGTAGAGATTGTCATCGTGGAGCAGGGTGCGCTACGCATAGAGCGCTTGGGCAATAACCTCCCCGACGGCGAACATCCGCAAGTGGTGGTTCCTGCCGGTGCCTGGTTTGGTGCCCGACTAAAGGGTGGGATAGGGCATGCGCTGGTGAGCTGCCTCGTGTCACCCGGCTTCGATTTCGAGGACTTCGAACTGGGCCGGGAGGCCGACTTCGAAGGGCTGGAGTGCTTGGAACAGATACGGGGGATGATAAGTCGATGAAAGTAATAGTAGACAATAAGATACCTTATATCCAGGAAGCCATTCGCCACCTGGCCGACGAGGTGGTGTTCCTGCCCGGACGGGCGTTCACACCCGAACTGGTGCACGATGCCGATGCCTTGATTATCCGCACCCGTACCCGTTGCAACGAGGAGTTGCTCCGTGGCAGCCGGGTGAGGTTTATCGCCACAGCCACCATCGGGTTCGACCATATCGACACCGACTACTGCCGGCGGTCCGGCATCCGGTGGGCCAATGCGCCGGGTTGCAACTCCGCCTCGGTAGCCCAGTATGTACAGTCGGCGCTACTCGTCTGGCAGGGACAACGACAGAAGCCCCTCACCGGCCTTACGATAGGCATTGTAGGCGCAGGCCATGTAGGCAGTAAGGTGGCGCAGGTAGCACACGACTTCGGCATGAAGGTGCTACTCAACGACCCGCCAAGAGCCGAGAGGGAGGGCGAAGCCGCTTTCTCTTCCTTGGAGCGCCTGGCCGCCGAGTGCGACATCATCAGCTTCCACGTACCCTTGAGCAGGGAAGACATCCACCGCACCTACCACTTGGCCGACGGCGACTTCTTCCGTCGCCTGCAAAAGTCACCTCTCCTCATCAATACCTCCCGTGGCGAGGTGGTCGACACGGAGGCTTTGCTCCAAGCGCTGGATAGTAACTTCGTCTCGGACGCCATTATCGACGTATGGGAGCATGAGCCTGACATCAGCCCCGCGTTGCTCGCCAAATCGCTGATAGGCACCCCACACATAGCCGGCTATTCCGCCGACGGCAAAGCCAACGCTACCCGTATGTCGCTCGACTCCCTCTGCCGCTTCTTCCACATTGAGGCGGCGTACAGCATCCAGCCTCCCGCTCCACCCCGTCCAGTCATCCACGCCCACAGCCACGAAGAAGCGTTGCTGCAGATGTACAACCCGCTGGACGACAGCGCCCGGCTGAAGAG
>JAISIX010000023.1 GCA_031261805.1 Mediterranea sp. (in: CFB group bacteria) | reverse complement strand
AACATGGAGTTGCAACTCGACCGCAACTTGTCCAACAAGCGTATCTTCCCGGCTGTCAACATCATTGCCTCGAGCACGCGTCGCGACGACCTGCTGCTCGACCAAACCACGCTCGACCGCATGTGGATACTACGTAAGTACCTGGCCGACATGAACCCCGTGGAAGCCATGAGCTTCGTAAAAGACCGTTTGGAGAAGACCCGCGACAACGACGAGTTCCTCCTCAGCATGAATGGATAAGAAAAGAAAGAAACTATGTTCGATAATTTAAGCGAACGGCTCGAACGGTCGTTCAAGATACTGAAAGGCGAAGGCAAAATTACCGAAATCAATGTAGCCGAGACATTGAAAGACGTGCGCAAAGCGCTGCTGGATGCCGACGTAAACTACAAAGTGGCCAAGACTTTCACCGACTCGGTGAAAGAGAAAGCTTTGGGACAAAACGTACTCACCGCCGTGAAGCCCAGCCAGCTGATGGTGAAGATTGTACACGACGAGCTGACCCACCTGATGGGTGGCGAGACGGTAGAAATCAACATAGATGCCCGTCCGGCTATCATCCTCATGTCGGGCTTGCAAGGCTCCGGAAAGACTACCTTCTCCGGTAAGCTGGCCCGCATGCTCAAGGCGAAGAAGAACCGCAAGCCCCTGCTGGTGGCCTGCGACGTGTACCGCCCCGCCGCCGTGGAGCAGCTACGTGTACTTGCCGAGCAGATAGAGGTACCGATGTACTCGGAACCCGACAGCAAAAACCCCGTAGAGATAGCACAGCACGCCATACAAGAGGCGAAGGCTAAGGGCTACGACGTCGTCATCATCGATACCGCCGGCCGCCTGGCCATCGACGAGCTGATGATGAACGAGATAGCGGCTATCAAAGAGGCTATCCAGCCGAACGAGATTCTCTTCGTGGTCGACTCCATGACCGGACAAGATGCCGTGAACACCGCCAAGGAGTTCAACGAACGTCTCGACTTCGATGGCGTAGTGCTCACCAAGCTCGACGGTGACACCCGTGGTGGTGCCGCCCTCTCCATCCGCTCGGTGGTGAACAAGCCCATCAAGTTTGTAGGTACGGGCGAGAAGCTCGATGCCGTCGACCAGTTCCACCCCGCCCGTATGGCCGACCGTATCCTCGGCATGGGCGATATCGTGTCGTTGGTTGAACGCGCCCAAGAGCAGTATGACGAGGAGGAGGCCAAGCGCCTGCAGAAGAAGATTGCCAAAAACCAGTTCGACTTCAACGACTTCCTCAGCCAGATAGCCCAGATAAAGAAGATGGGTAACCTCAAGGACTTGGCCTCCATGATACCGGGCGTAGGCAAGGCCATCAAGGACATCGACATCGACGACAACGCTTTCAAGAGCATCGAAGCCATCATCTACTCCATGACCCCCGCCGAACGCTCTAACCCCGAGTTGCTCAACGGCTCACGACGCACACGTATCGCCAAAGGTAGCGGCACCACCATACAGGAGGTGAACCGCCTGCTGAAACAGTTCGACCAGACGCGCAAGATGATGAAGATGGTGACCGGAAGCAAGATGGGCAAGATGATGCCCAAGATGAAACGATGATTTAAACCAAAGGATATATGACTTTAATAGACGGAAAAGCTATTTCCGAACAAGTAAAGCAAGAAATCGCCGCCGAGGTGGCCGCGATGGTAGCCAGGGGGGAGAAACGTCCCCACTTGGCCGCCATCCTCGTGGGCCACGACGGTGGGAGCGAGACGTACGTAGCCAACAAGGTAAAGGCGTGCGAAGTATGCGGCTTCAAGTCCTCACTCATCCGCTACGAGGCGGACGTGACGGAAGAAGAGCTGCTGGCTAAGGTGCGCGAGCTGAACGACGATGCCGACGTAGACGGGTTCATCGTGCAGCTGCCGCTCCCGAGGCACATCTCCGAACAGCGGGTCATCGAGACCATCGACTACCGCAAGGATGTGGACGGCTTCCACCCCATCAACGTAGGACGCATGTCCATCGGCTTGCCTTGTTATGTATCGGCCACGCCCAACGGCATCCTTGAGTTGCTACGCCGCTATCACATAGAGACGTCGGGCAAGAAGTGCGTCGTACTGGGCCGCAGCAACATCGTGGGCAAGCCCATGGCTACCCTCATGGCACGCAAGGCCTACCCCGGCGACGCCACGGTGACCGTATGCCATAGCCACACACAGAACCTGGCTGAGGAGTGCCGCGAAGCCGACATCATCATCGCCGCCATGGGGCAACCCAACTTCGTGAAGGCCGACATGGTGAAAGAGGGTGCCGTAGTGATTGACGTAGGCACCACCCGCGTGCCCGATGCCACTCGCAAGTCGGGTTTCAAGCTCACGGGCGACGTGAAGTTCGACGAGGTGGCCCCCCGTTGCTCCTTCATTACTCCCGTACCGGGCGGCGTAGGCCCCATGACCATCGTTTCGCTAATGAAGAACACGCTGCTGGCCGGACAGAGAGCCATCTACCCATGAGCATCAAGCAAACCATCCTGATAGCGATAAGCATTCTCCCTTTGTCCTGTGGTGCACAGCCGCAGGCAAGGGGAGATTCTGTATATGCGTCTGTCAACACCATCCAGGCCGACGCAACGCCCACCGACACGCTACGCCTGCTCTTCGTGGGCGACCTCATGCAACATCAAGCGCAGATAGACGCTGCACACACGCCAAGCGGCGGCTACGACTACTCCCCCTACTTCGAACAGGTGTCGCCCTGCATCCGTTGGGCCGACTGGGCTATCGCCAACCTCGAAGTCACCCTCGGCGGAACACCCTACCGTGGCTACCCCGCCTTCAGTGCCCCCGACGAGTACCTCACCGCCATCCTCGGCGCCGGCTTCAACGTCCTGCTTACCGCCAACAACCACTGCCTTGACCGAGGCACCAAAGGGTTGAAGCGCACCATCCACCAGCTCGACTCGCTCGACGTCCCACACGCCGGCACTTACACCGACAGCGCGCAGCGTGTCATGCGCTACCCGCTGCTGCTCGAGAAGAAGGGTATCCGCATCGCCCTGCTCAACTACACGTATGGCACCAATGGCCTCACCGTATCCCCACCCGCCATCGTGAACTACATCGACACCACCCTCATCGCCCGCGACATTGAGGCTGCCCGAGCGCTACACCCCGACGTCCTCATCGCCTGTATGCACTGGGGAGTGGAATACCAGTCGCTCCCCAATGCCGAACAACGACGCTTGGCCGACTGGCTCCTCCGCAAAGGCGTGGACCACATCATCGGTGCCCACCCCCACGTGGTGCAACCCATCGAGGTACGTACCGACAGCCTCACCCACCAGCGCCACCTCGTGGCCTACTCTTTGGGCAACTATATATCCAACATGTCGGCCCGCCGCACCGACGGAGGCCTCACCCTCCGCATGGAGTTGGTAAAGGACTCCACCTCCACCCGCCTCATCCATTGCGACTACAGCTTGGTATGGACCGCCCGTCCCGCACAGAGCCGACGAAAAAACTTCCAGCTCCTCCCAGCCTCCTTTCCGCAGGATTCCCTGCCTCCAGCCGCACGCAATTCGTTGAAAATCTTCACGCAAGACACCCGTGCCCTCCTCCATGAGCACAACCGTGGCATCAGTGAATACCTGCCCACCGAAAAATAACAAGTAAAAAAACGCCCGATTGTTTTGGCAGTTCCAACGGAATGCCTATCTTTGCACCGCATTTGAGAAATGCACCTTACATGGTGGATGTAGTTCAGTTGGTTAGAGCGTCAGATTGTGGTTCTGAATGTCGCCGGTTCGAGTCCGGTCTTCCACCCCCAACAGCCTAAAGGCAAAATAGAAAAGCGGAACATCTTTCGATGTCCCGCTTTTCTATTTTCAGCAAATCAGTGAAAGATTCCGGGTCAGTCCGAAAGATTCCGCCGTATCGTCAGCAGCCAGTCATAGTCCAGCCCCCTGAAGTCATTGATGATGCAGTGCGCCTTCCCGGCGATAGCCTCGCGGGAGTTGGTGGTAGCCAGTCCGACGACCGTAGCACCCGAGTCCATACCAGCCTGCAGGCCGTGGAAGGAATCCTCGAAGACGAACGTCTCGGCGGGGGTGGCACCAAACACCTCCATACCCAGCAGGAAGCAGTCGGGAGCAGGTTTGGAGCGAGTGAACATTTCGCTGGTGAGGATGCGGTCGGCCCACACCTTCAGTTCGGGGTGCACCTCGTACACATGGCGCATCTTGTCCTCATTGGAGCTGGTCACGATGGCAATCTTCGCGCCGTGGCTACGCAGGTCGTCGACGAAGGCCTCCACGCCCGGAATATAGTCGAAGGACATCTCACGTTCCAGCTTGTCCACGTTGGCAGTAATCTCTTGCTGTAACGCCGTCATACCGGAGAAGTAGTTCTCGAAAATTTGCGGGAGCGTCTGCCCCTTGATGCGACGTCCGAAGTCCTCCTCGCCGAGGTAGTTGCGCCCATTGGCGTCCCAGAACACGGAGTACTGCGATTCGGTATCAATCACTACGCCGTCGAGGTCGAACAGCATCGCCCAAGGTTTGTTTGATTGTTCCATAGGGTAAACTTTCTTGTTTCTAAAAACGTTAAACATAAAGTGTGAAGCCGTGCAAAGGTCAGAATAATTGGCGGAGGAAGCAAATTATTCGACTAAAATGCGTACTTTCGCCAACAAGAGCAAGATATTATCTCTTTATAACTTACTAATAACAGCATTATAAGCTATGATATTTACAGCAGAGAACACACTACTGATTGGTTCTATCTTACTTTTCATCAGCATCGTAGTGGGAAAGACGGGCTATCGTTTCGGCGTACCGGCCTTGTTACTCTTCCTCGTAGTGGGCATGGTATTCGGCAGTGACGGGCTGGGCCTCCAATTCCACGCCGCCAAGGATGCCCAATTCATCGGGATGGTAGCGTTGAGCATCATCCTCTTTTCGGGCGGCATGGACACCCGCTATAAAGAAATCAAGCCCATCCTTGGCACCGGCATTGTGCTTTCACCCGTCGGCG
>JAISIX010000005.1 GCA_031261805.1 Mediterranea sp. (in: CFB group bacteria) | reverse complement strand
AGGAGAACCTCATCACTTCCATCGAGATTGCCGCCGCGCAGAACCCCGACGGCTCGGCCATCGTGCCCGAGGTGTGCATCTTCTTCGAGAACCACCTGATGCGAGGCAACCGCACCACCAAGACCAACGCCGAGAACTTCAACGCCTTCCGCTCGCACAACTACCCCCCACTGGCACGCGTGGGCATACACATCAAGTACGAGCCGGCGCTCATCCGCAAGGTGATGCCGCACCTCGCCCTCAAGCCACACTACCTGCTCGACACCAACGTGGTGATATTCACCCTCTTCCCCGGCATACAAGAAGGCATCGTGAGTGCCCTGCTCCACGTGCCCGACCTCAAAGCCGTGGTGATGAAGACCTTCGGCTCGGGCAACGCCCCGCAGAAGGAGTGGTTCATCCGGCAAGTGCGCGAGGCTACGGACCGCGGCATCATCATCGTCAACATCACCCAGTGCGCCTCGGGGTCGGTGGAGATGGGCCGCTACGAGACGGGTATCCACCTGCTCGAGGCCGGTGTCATCAGCGGCTACGACTGCACGCCCGAGAGCGCCGTCACCAAGCTGATGTTCCTGCTTGGCCACGGGCTGTCCTACAAAGAAATTCGGGAGCAGATGAGCACCTCTTTGGTAGGGGAGATTACAAAAAGCAGTAAATAGAAAGCCTAATCGGCACAATAGGTCAACAATTGCTGCAAAATAGCAGCCACTTCGCTTGCTTTTCACGCAAATATCTCTATTTTTGCAATGTGGGACAGGCTTATTTCCCGCAGGAATCAGGATAAACGAACAAACAAAACAAGGTCATGAAGAAGAAGGTATTATTAGTTGATGACAAAGTGACCATAGGAAAGGTCGCAGGCGTCTATTTAAGCCTTGATTACGATTTCTCCTACGTGGAGAATCCTATCAAAGCTATCGATTTGCTTAATGAGGAGGAGTTTCCAATGCCCGACCTCATCATCTCGGACATCCGTATGCCATACATGACGGGTGACCAGTTTCTGAACTACCTCAAGACGAACGAACGGTTCAAGTCCATCCCCGTCATCATGCTCTCGGCCGAAGACAGCACGTCGGAGCGAATCAGGCTGTTGGAAGAGGGAGCGGAAGACTACATCGTGAAACCATTCAACCCCATGGAACTCATGGTACGGGTGAAGAAGATTATAACCTCTTAGCCCCGTGTTTCATCACGCATACATGGGACAGGACAAATGGCGAGACACCGCGTCTTTCCACTTGCCGGCGTGGAAGAGAGGGTTCGACATCCTCTTTGCCACCTTGGCATTGCTCGCCCTCTCGCCACTGCTCCTGCTGGTGGCCCTCCTGATACGACTGGAAAGCAAAGGTCCCGTCATCTACGCATCCAAACGGGTAGGCATGAACTATCAAATCTTCAACTTCCTCAAGTTCCGCTCCATGTATGTGGATGCCGACAAGAGGCTGAAGGAGTTCAACCAGCTCAACCAATACCTGAAGGAAGAGACGGTAGAGGGAGGAGACGGCCAAGCACCGGCCCAGGATTCGCTTCCCAAAAATCAAACGATGCTGGTATCCGACGAGGATTTCATTCCCGAGCATATCTACATCAGGCAGCGCACGAAGGAAAAACGCAATAGCTTCGTGAAGCTGGAGAACGACCCACGCATCACCCGAACGGGACGCTTCATCCGTAAGTACAGCATCGACGAACTGCCACAACTCATCAACGTCCTACGAGGCGAGATGTCAGTGATAGGCAACCGTCCCCTCCCCCTCTACGAGGCGGAGCTGCTCACCAACGACGAGAACATCGACCGCTTCATGGCACCTGCCGGACTGACCGGCCTATGGCAGGTGGAGAAGCAACGGAACACGGGCAGCCCGTCGGCCGAGGAGCGCAAGCAGCTCGACTGCCAGTACGCCCAAGAATTCGGCTTCTGCATGGACATGAAAATCTTGGCGCGCACCTTCACCGCCTTTATCCAGAAAGAGAACTCGTGACACACTATACCTTATATATATGATATGAAAACACCCCGCTCCCTCCAACAGCGCATCAAGGAACACCCCCGCCTCAAACGGTGGGTACACCACCTGCTGATGCACCCCGTCCGCACCCGCCCCCGCTGGTGGGTACGCCTCCTCTCGTTCGTCTACCTCAAGCGGGGCAAGGGTTCCGTCATCTACCGCAGCGTACGGCGCGACCTCCCACCTTTCCAGCCCTTCTCGTTGGGACAGTACTCGGTGGTCGAAGACTTCTGTTGCCTCAACAATGCCGTGGGAGCCTTGCACATCGGGCACCACACCCGCATCGGGCTGGGAAGCACCCTCATAGGGCCGGTAGGCATCGGCAATCACGTCAACCTGGCCCAACACGTCACCGTGAGCGGCCTCAACCACCGCTACCACGACGTAGAGCAGCAGATTGACGAGCAAGGAGTGGAGACACGGCCCGTCACCATCGAAGACGATGTGTGGATAGGTGCCGGCACGGTCATCCTTGCCGGCGTCACCATCGGACGGCACACCGTGGTAGCGGCCGGCAGCGTGGTAAGTCGCTCACTTCCACCCTACTCGGTGTGTGCCGGCAGTCCCGCCAAGGCCATCAAAACATTCAATTTCGATACAAAAGAATGGGAGCGAGTGCCCTAAAGCACCTTGCACATACATATATATAGGGAGAGCCTCCGCACAATATACCTCATAAAGGTGATTGTGCAGGCGGCTGGAACCCCCTATCTTTGCAACATCAAAAAACGAAAGAATTAATTAGTCATAATTTTATTACGTAGCCACATTTAAGTAAAAATGGACCAGATCCCGCCGAAGTGATTCGCCGGGATTTTGTTTTTTATCCCCGAAATAAATACCTAACTTTGTGCGCTTGAAACAGAGAACTCGAAAAGAAGACATTAATCTTACTTATATAATGATGAAAAGAGACGACTTGATTTTCGACATCATCGAAAAAGAGCACCAACGCCAGCTGAAAGGTATCGAGCTGATTGCGTCGGAGAACTTCGTTAGCGACCAGGTCATGCAGGCCATGGGGTCGTGCCTCACCAACAAGTATGCCGAAGGGTATCCCGGCAAGCGCTACTATGGCGGTTGCGAAGTGGTAGACCAGAGCGAGCAAATCGCCATCGACCGCCTGAAGAAAATCTTCGACGCAGAATGGGCCAACGTGCAACCCCACTCGGGCGCACAGGCCAACGCCGCCGTGTTCCTCGCCGTCCTCAACCCGGGCGACAAGTTCATGGGTCTCAACCTGGCGCAAGGTGGACACCTTTCGCACGGCTCGCACGTCAACACATCGGGCATCATCTACACCCCCTGCGAATACAACCTCAACAAGGAGACCGGACGGGTAGACTACGATGAGATGGAGGAGATTGCCCTGCGCGAACGCCCCAAGATGATTATCGGAGGCGGCTCGGCCTACTCACGCGAGTGGGACTACAAGCGGATGCGCGACATCGCCGACAAGGTAGGTGCCATCCTGCTCATCGACATGGCACACCCCGCCGGACTGATTGCCGCCGGACTGCTGGACAACCCGCTGAAGTACGCCCACATCGTGACCTCTACCACCCACAAGACCCTGCGTGGTCCTCGTGGCGGTGTCATCCTGATGGGTAAGGACTTCCCCAATCCGTGGGGCAAGAAGACGCCGAAAGGCGAGACCAAGATGATGTCGCAACTGCTCGACTCAGCCGTGTTCCCCGGCATACAGGGTGGCCCACTGGAGCATGTCATCGCCGCCAAGGCTGTGGCATTCGGCGAAATCCTGCAACCCGAGTTTAAGGAGTACGCCAAGCAGGTACAGAAGAACGCCAAGGTATTGGCACAGGCACTTATGGACCGTGGCTTCACCATCGTCTCGGGTGGTACGGACAACCACTCCATGCTGGTCGATCTGCGTAGCAAATACCCCGACCTTACCGGCAAGGTAGCCGAGAAGGCACTGGTAGCCGCCGACATCACCGTCAACAAGAACATGGTACCGTTCGATACCCGCTCGGCCTTCCAGACCTCCGGAATCCGCCTCGGCACTCCCGCCATCACTACCCGCGGAGCCAAGGAAGAGCTGATGGTTGAAATAGCCGAGATGATAGAGACCGTGCTCTCCAACGTAGAGAACGAAGAGGTGATAGCCCGCGTCCGCGCTCACGTCAATGAGCTGATGAAAGGTTATCCGCTGTTCGCCTACTAAATTAGAAATTGAAAATTAGAAAATGATAGTAGCCGTGCGAAGGTGAGACGGTAAGCCCTTTGGTTGCACGGCTACCATTGTTTTTTA
>JAISIX010000263.1 GCA_031261805.1 Mediterranea sp. (in: CFB group bacteria) | reverse complement strand
CTGTCTTTCATGAAAGAGATATATTCCTGTTCTGTCCGGTAAGTCCTTAGTGCGGGTTTGAGCGTTACCTTTTCCGCCATCTCCAGGCAGAGGGATGCCAAGTATCCGGCGTAGTGCACAGGTGCTCCCAGCAGGGGCTGGCGCGGCATGCTGATGAGTGAAATCTTACGTGTGCTGGCATACGGGTCGATGACGATTCTCGTTGTTTCGCCGGGGGCAATGAAGCAGGGAGGGATGTATCCACCTTGGTAGGTGACGTAGACTTGCGCCGGGGTACAGAGGTCGATGTCGGCCGAGAAGGTGCCGTCGGGGTGAATCGATACTTGCCGATTGTCGCTGTTAGGGTCTAAGGCCGAATAGATATAGAGCTTCAGCTCCTTACCGAGGTCGGGCCGATAGTCGAAGATGCTCCCTTCGAGGTGTGCCGTGCCGTTCTTGATGATAGGTTGCGGCAAGGTTGCTTTCTTGTTGATGGAGGCCTCTTCGAACCCTTTCGGCAACTTGAACTTATAAGGCTTGTTGGTGAGCCGGATGCCCCAAATCTGGTCGGTGGCCGTCTCGTTGCCGTTGCAGTAGTCCACAGAGGTGACGTCGGCAGGGAGCGGTGGGAAGAAGAGGCGGAAGCTGATATGGCCCGTTTGGTTCATGTAGTACAGCTCACCAAAGGGTACGCCTTCGGTGCCGCGTATGGTGTAGCGGTTGCCTTGCGGGTCGGTGAGGTGGGTGTCCTTCAGGATGATGAACCAGTCGTTGGGCCGTTCGTAGGCCGTCATGTAGAACACGGTGGCCGTGTCGGTGAGTTCTATCTTCCTGATTTCTTCGAGGTGGGTCTTGGAACCGTACGTCGCCGGATATTCTATCACACCGCGGTTGTTGGCATAGCCGATGGTGGTGGACAGCAGGAGTACGGAGAGAGATGCTAAGATGCCTTTCGCTTTACACATGATGATTTAGATTAAAATTAGACATTGTTGGGGCAAATATACCTATTATCTGCCTACCTGCTTGGGGAGGCGGGGCTACCTTTATACTATTTTATCCAATGTTATACTCCGCTAAGCTATTGGCGAATGGAATAAAAGTAGTACTTTTGCCCCAAATTTCTTAAAAACTCCGTGTAATGGATACCATTCAAATAAAAGACAAACAGTTTGCTGTGTCTATCAAGGCGCAGGACATCCAGAAAGAAGTGATTCGTGTGGCAAACGAGATAAACCGCGACCTTGCCGACCAGAACCCCCTCTTTCTCAGTGTGCTGAACGGCTCGTTCATGTTTACGGCCGACCTGCTCAAGCATATCACTATCCCTTGCGAAGTATCTTTCGTGAAGCTCGCTTCGTATCAGGGCGTGACATCTACCGGAGTTATCAAGGAGGTCATCGGGCTGAACGAGGACATCGCCGGACGTACCATCGTCATCGTAGAAGACATCGTGGATACCGGCCTCACCATGCAGCGCCTGCTCGAGACGTTGGGCACGCGCAACCCCGCCGCCATCCACATCGCCTCCCTGCTGGTGAAGCCCGACAAACTGAAGGTGAAGCTCGACATCGAGTATGTGGCCATGGAGATTCCCAACGACTTCATCGTAGGCTACGGGCTGGATTATGATGGCTTTGGACGCAACTACCCTGACATATATACAGTAGTAGAGTAACAAGTAGTCAAAGTAGTCAAGTAGTTAGAAGTAGTTAAGTAGAAATGTATTGTGACCAATGGTTAATGATACCAAGAGTATTCTACTTAACTACTTCTAACTACTTGACTACTTAACTACTTATATAAATAACAAAGAACGATATGTTGAACATTGTAATTTTTGGCGCTCCGGGTTCTGGAAAAGGGACACAGAGCGAGCGCATCGTAGCGAAGTATGGCATCAACCACATCTCGACAGGAGACGTGTTGCGTGCGGAAATCAAGAACGGCACAGAGCTGGGCAAGACGGCAAAAGGCTATATCGACCAGGGGCAACTCATCCCCGACGCGTTGATGATTGACATCCTGGCCAGCGTATTCGATAGCTTCAAGGGTAGCAAAGGTGTCATCTTCGACGGTTTCCCCCGTACCATCGCACAGGCCGAGGCCCTCAAGCAGATGCTGGCCGAGCGCGGACAGGGAGTATCGGTGATGCTCGACCTCGAAGTGCCCGAGGAGGAGCTGATGACCCGACTCATCAAGCGTGGCCAGGATTCCGGCCGTGCCGACGACAACGAGGAGACCATCAAGAAGCGCCTCACCGTCTACCACTCGCAGACGGCACCCCTCATCGACTGGTACAAGAACGAGAAGCTCTACAGCCACATCAACGGCCTGGGCACCATGGAAGGCATCTTCGCCGACATCTGTAAGGCAGTGGAGAAAGTAGTTAAGTAGTAAGTAGTTAAAGTAGTTAAGTAGAAATGCCCGCACAGTCGTTTGAGGATTTGCAAGTGTGGCAGAAGGCTCATCAATATGTTTTGGGTATTTATCGAGTCACACGTCATTATCCGAAAGAAGAGATGTTTGGCATTGTCAATCAGTTGCGCAGGGCATCTGCTTCTATCACTGCTAATATTGCTGAAGGTTTTGTCCGTATAGGACAAAAAGATAAACTACACTTTTATAATATATCTCAAGGTTCTCTGGAGGAAACTCGTAACTTCTTGATTCTTTCCAGGGACTTGGGCTATATCTCCAAATCGGATTATGCTGAATTGAAAGGTATGGCAGCAGAAATCAGTCGTATGCTGAATTCTTATTGCCAAGGCCTAATGAAATATTATTAGAAGGTCAAGTCATAGCAAGAGTATTCTACTTGACTACTTGACTACTTGACTACTTTAACTACTAAAAGAATGGCTGAATCGAATTTTGTTGATTACGTAAAGATATACTGCCGTTCCGGCAAGGGAGGCAGAGGCTCTACGCACATGAGGCGGGAGAAGTACATCCCCAATGGAGGTCCCGATGGGGGCGATGGGGGAAGAGGAGGCCACATCATCTTGAGAGGCAACCGCAACTACTGGACGCTGCTCCACCTGAAGTTCGACCGCCACGCCATGGCAGGCCACGGTGAGTCGGGCAGCAAGAACCGCAGCTCCGGCAAGGATGGAGCCGATAAGGTGATAGAGGTGCCCTGCGGCACGGTGGTGTACAACGCCGAGACGGGCGAATACCTCTGCGACGTGACCGACGACGGGCAGGAGGTCATCCTGCTGCGTGGCGGACGTGGAGGGCAAGGCAACTGGCACTTCAAAACCGCTACCCGCCAAGCCCCCCGCTTTGCGCAACCCGGCGAGCCGATGCAGGAGATGACCGTCATCATGGAGCTGAAGCTGCTGGCCGACGTAGGCTTGGTAGGCTTCCCCAATGCCGGCAAGTCCACGCTGCTATCCGCCATCTCGGCCGCTAAGCCGAAGATTGCCGACTATCCCTTCACCACCCTCGAACCCAACCTTGGCATCGTCTCCTATCGCAACGGCAAATCGTTTGTGATGGCCGACATACCAGGCATCATCGAGGGGGCGAGCCAAGGCAAAGGCCTCGGCCTGCGCTTTCTGCGCCACATAGAGCGCAACTCGTTGCTGCTCTTCATGGTGCCGGCCGATAGCGACGACATACGCAAGGAGTACGAAATCTTGCTGGGCGAGTTGCGTACCTTCAACCCCGAGATGCTCGACAAACAACGGGTGCTGGCCATCACCAAGAGTGACATGCTGGACCAAGAGCTGATGGACGAGATAGAACCGACGCTCCCCGAGGGCATCCCGCATCTTTTTATCTCCTCCGTCACGGGTTTGGGCATCGACGCGCTGAAGGATATCCTCTGGACGGAGCTGAACAAGGAGAGCAATAAGATAGAGGGCATCGTACATCGGCCCAAAGACGTGAGCCGCCTCCAGGAGGAACTCCGGGCCATGGGCGAGGATGAAGACCTCGGTTACGAGTACGAGGCTGATGCCGACGACGATGCCGACGACCTCGACTACGAGTACGAAGAGGAAGAGTGGGACGAGTAGTCGTTGCCGAACGATGATACCACTTACCACATTGACCCTCAAAGGGATGTAGTTAAAGATAGCGTTGCAAAATGTGCCCTAAGAGAGATTGCCCCTCGCAATTGGAAGGAAAGGCCCAAGGCTAAATATTCCACACTTTGGGGTGTATTTCCAGCTCTCCCCCTACGTGTTTTTTGCATTTCTACTCTCACTATTCTCATTATCGCCTGTTATATGGTGGTAATCAGCATGTTAAGGCCATGATAATAGCCATGATATTAGTATGATATTAGGAGCTACTATCATGGTCTTTCTCGCCTCAAAAAGTTGAAGTTGGGTAATATGGTATTGCCCGCCACTCTGCTTTGTCGAATCTGCGCAAGCATATACCTTGAGCGGCCTACCCTTTTGTCTCATCTTTCCCACCATACCGGGAAAGAAGTCCCACCGCCTTGGGAAAAAAGTCCCACCGCCTTGGGAAAAAAGTCCCAACGCCTTGGGAAGAAAGTTCCAACGCCTTGGGAAGAAAGTTCCAACGCCTTGGGAAGAAAGTCCCACCGTGTTGGGAAGAAAGTCCCAACGCCGTGGGAAAGAAGTCCCATTGTGTTGGGAAAAAAGTCCCACCGAATGGGACAAAAAGAGTGCTTAGGGGGAAGAAGAACTGTTCATTCGCCATGAAGTGAGAGTAACTTTACCCTCACTGTTACCCTCACTGTTACCCTCACGGTGTAATTCGCTAATTTACAGTCTGTTGTCCGAAAATAGTGAGGGTATGATGGTAAAACACGAAAAAAAACGTGCTGGGGGGCTGTACAAACTCCCGTAGGGAGGGAAGCAGACGGAACCCCCTG
>JAISIX010000244.1 GCA_031261805.1 Mediterranea sp. (in: CFB group bacteria) | reverse complement strand
TATTGCGTTTATTTGCACTCTCATTATTATAGCAACATGGATAAGCTACAAAAATACAAACCTTCGGATAAGATGATTGATCTTATCAGCGACAACTATTCGTTGTTGCAAGTCATGAGCCGTTTTGGCCTCTCGTTGGGATTTGGCGAGAAGAGCGTGAAAGAGGTCTGCGAACTCAACAACGTGGATTACCGCACCTTCCTGGCGGTGGTCAACTTCATCTTCGACGGCTATTCGCAGATGGACGGCAAGGATGCCGACATCTCCATACCGGCCTTGATAGACTATCTCAAGCAGTCGCACCGTTTCTTCTTGGATTTCTACCTGCCCGGCATCCGACGGAAGCTGCAAGAAGCCATTGACCCACAGAACGAGATAGCCTTTCTCGTATTGAAGTTCTTCGATGGATACACCAACGAGGTGCGCAAGCACATGGACTTCGAAGACGATACCGTCTTTAAGTACGTAGATACTCTCCTCCAAGGGAAGATACCACCCAAAGGTTTCAAGATCAATACATTCTCCCGCCATCACGACCAAGTGGGCGAGAAGCTCTCCGAGCTAAAGAACATCATCATCAAGTACTGTCCCTCCAAAGATAACGAGAACCTCCTGAACGCTGCGCTTTTCGATATTTACGAGTGTGAGGCGGAATTGGAATCTCACTGTAAGGTGGAGGATTACATCTTTGTGCCTGCCATCGTGAATCTTGAAAGGAGGGTGAAAGCGCATGAAGAACAATGAAACCCTGAGAGTGGCGATTGCCGAAACATCGGTCATCATCCGCAGTGGGCTGACCTCTGTACTCAAACGCCTGCCCAACTTCAAAGTGCAGCCCATCGAACTCCTCACCGTAGAGGCGCTGAATGACTGCCTGCGGTCGCAACCGCTCGACATCCTCATCGTGAACCCCTCTTTTGGCGACTTCTTCGATGTCTCTCGTTTTCGCGAAGATGCCTCGATGAGGCATATCCGCCTCATTGCGTTAGTCACCTCGTATGTCGACACCTCCCTGCTCAGCAAATACGATGCTTCCGTCTTTATATTCGACAGCCTCGACACCATTGCCGGCAAGCTGGCTGGCTTGCTGGAGATAGAAGAAGAGGAGGAAGAAGCGGCCGATGGCCAAGACGCGCTCAGCCAGCGGGAGAAGGAAATCGTGGTGTGTGTGGTGAAAGGCATGACCAATAAGGAAATTGCCGAAAGCCTCTTCCTCTCCATCCATACGGTGATTACGCATCGACGGAACATTAGCAAAAAATTGCAAATCCACAGTGCGGCTGGTCTGACAATCTATGCCATTGTGAATAAGCTTGTTGCGTTGAGTGACGTGAAAGACCTGTAAGCTTTACGAAGTCTATTTAATGTTATAGAACATAAAAATGCTTGCGGGTGCCGAAGTTTTCCCATATCTTTGCAACGCAATTGAGAAATTGCTGATTGGTTAAACAAGGTTAGAATTAGATTTTAAAGACTCAAAAGAAAAGGATGACTATGTTTTCATAGTGTTTAGAAAAGGATTTTAGGTAAATTAGTGAATAGTTTTTTAGGATAGTTTTTTTAAAAGGTTAGAAAGATTGGTTTTAATGTTTGTAGATAGGTATTGAGTCTTATTTTTTAAGGTTTTTAAGAAGGTTGTTTTCAGAAAGATGCAAAAAAGGAAAAGCCATTGGGGCTTTTCTGATGCAGTGGCGAGTGGGTTCGATGAAGAATCAGCTCGTTTTTTTATGCCCGTACGTTTGTTGAAGTAGTATAAAAAAAGACGGCCGTGAATGAGTGGGTTCACTTCACGGCCGTCTTTCTATTTGCTCTCTTATTGGGTGGCGCTTCCTTTCTTTTGTAGCGTGAAGCGGTCTATGTCGGGTGCCCATCCGAAGTCATTGCCCATCCGTACTTGGTTGTATCCGGGACGAAGGACTACGGGGATGGTGACTGTCGACACTTGGTCTTTGTCGCTGCTTAGCTTGTCGAGGGTCTGTTTCTCGCCATTCAAGCAAATTTCCAGTTTGCGGGGTTTGGGGCAACTGTAATACACGGTGAGGTCGTATGCTCCACCTTGTTCGCTGTACACCTCGTTCCACTCTATATAGTTCTCTGCTTTACCACCTATGTTGCTTACCTTCATCTGTCCCGAGCTTTGTGCAGATGTCTCGTAGTGTATCAGTTTGGGCTTCTGCCCCAAGTCGTCGTAGCAGGGCAGGTAGGCCCATTCGGCCTCGTAAGAGTTGGGTTCGAGGCGTTTCTCTCCGGTGAGCTTCCATATTAGCACGCTGTGTGGTGGCACCGACTGTTCTATCATTCCGTTCAGCTTATCGAGGTCTTTGTGTTGGATGAGGTCGCGGGCTTTTACCTTTCCGCCCAGTTCCAGGGTGCTCAGCGGTACGCTGAAACGGCAGAAGTTCTCCGATGGGTTGTAGAGGGCTACGGCCCTTGTCAGTCCACGTTTCTGCTCAATGTCTTTCACCAGCACGTAGCCGTCGTTTTGGCGTAGTGCCACGTAGGCCTGCAGCCCCAGCGAATCTTGGTTGAGGGCGATAAGCTCCTTGTTCTTCAGCAGGCGGAGGGAGGCTTCGGGGATGGTGGTGAGGTCGCAGCCGATGAGCAGTGGTGAACTCATGATGCACCATATACCGAAGTGCACCTCTTCCTCGTTGGGTGTCAGTCCCCGCCCTATCTCAAGCATGTCCATGTCGTTGTAGTGCCCGCCACCGGCGTAGGCCGATAGGTACAGGTTTTTGTCGATGATGTATTTCACCGACTTCCAGCTGGGGTTGATGTCGGAGCTGATGCGCCACGAGCGTGCCATGCGCGAGGCCCAGGTGCCGGGGAATGCCCACCGGCAGATGTTGATAGACACGTCCTCGCGCCCGGTGTTGGCTATTGCCTTGCAGATAGCGTCGTAGCGTTCCTCTTCATCCAGGCCCAGATCTTGTCCACCGCAATAGTCTATCTTGATGAAGTCGTATCCCCACTCCTTGATGTAGAGGTCGATGTCTTGTTGGTCGTGCCCGTAGAGGCCGGCTCCCACGCCGTTGGCGTCATTATCCCAGATGGAGCCGCACGTGTTGTCGCCGGCATCGGAGTAGATGCCGGCCCGCAGGCCGAGTGAGTGGATGTAGTCGGCCACTACTTTCATACCGTTGGGGAAGCGTTCGCGGTGGGCGTGCATCTGGCCCGAAGCGTCGCGGTAGCCAAAGAAGCCGTCGTCTACATTGATATAGATGTATCCCACGTCTTTCAGGCCTTGGGAGATGAGGGCGTCGGCCTGCTTCTCTATGAGTTGCTGGTCGATATTCACCCGATAGGTGTTCCACGAACTCCACCCCATCAAGGGTGGGTCTATTGAGGGTACATGTTTTGCCGCGCACGGGGCTGAGCATACGAACAAGGAAGCACTTAGCCATCCCATCCATAAAAGGTTCTTCATAAAAGTTGTTTTTTGTTCTGTCGGCCTACCATAGTCCGATGCTGCAAACTTACATAAAAATATGTGATTCTTGTGCCGATTGAGTAAAAAAGCAAGTCCACCCGTGTCTTTACGGGTGGAGTGCTCTCGGTGCGCAAGTCGCTAATGTCATCCTTTGAACCTCCATGTGAAGGAAGCTCCGAACTCACGGTTATTGTCGTCCTTCGGGCGGGAGTCGCTACGGTAGAGCGACCGTCGCGAGGTGCCGAAGAGGTCGTCGGCATATACCCGGAACGTCGCTCGCTTCTGGAGGAAGGTGTAGCGCAGGTTGGCATCTACGCTTCCGGTGGTGGGCAGGTCGTAGCCTCTTTGTTGCATAAAACTGCGTATCCATCCTGTCAGCGTCAGCTTCAGGTCGGGTAGGGAGGGTAGTGTGAAGGTGTTGGTGATACGCCCCATTCCGTAGAAGCAGACTTGGCTGAAAGTGGATGCCATGTAGAGGTTGGCTATCTCTTTGGTTGTCTGCTCATGCCTCCAAACGCCGGTCAGCACGAGGCGGGTGTCGAGCCATCGGCCTACGTGAACGGGGAGTGAGGCTTGTAGTCCGGCTTGGTTTATCCGGTTGGAATACTCTCCTTGCTGCAAAGAATAGGAGTCTCCGTCTTGTTCCTCGTAATGGAGGATATGTCGTTGGTAGTACCCGTCGTCATGCCTGTACCAGGCGGAAAAGAGATAGCTCCCCTTCAGTAGGTAGGATAGCCATAGGTCGTATTGGTAGGAGGGTCCTTCTTGGGGCTTACCATAATCCCAGCTGTTATTACCCAGCCATACGTCATTATTATACCAGTGGGTCGTTCCCCGCTTGAGACCCTCGAGGTTCAGCATAAAGATGTGTTCGGGAGTGGCCGTATAAGTGGCGTTGACGGTGGGGTGCCAGCTCCACCGGTGGCACCAAGTCTCTTGTGCGTATCTGTTGTTGAGGGAAGCGTGGATGGAGAGCTTCTCCCACTCCTTGCCCAAGCCGACGTAGGAATCTACTCTCTGCTTGGGTGAACGGTACCTATAGTCATAGCTCATTCTCCATGAGTTTATTATTAAGTCTTCGATACTAATCTCTTCTTGGTAGATGTTGGTAAGACTGTTTGTATAGGTAGCCCCGTAGTTGAGGCTCCATCCCTGCTTGAGGTTGTGCTCCTCGGAGAGGTAGAACTTCCATGTGTTGGCATACTGACTTTCATTGTTGGGCAGCGGGTCACTGCTCCCTTCATCTTTAATCTCGTAGGTAGTCTGTTGTTCGGATGAT
>JAISIX010000243.1 GCA_031261805.1 Mediterranea sp. (in: CFB group bacteria) | reverse complement strand
ATATTTTGCACCGTAGCATACAAGCTGGAACATATATTTCAAGTTTCCAGTCGCATACGATTTAGTAATTTGAGGATTCATCGCAGTTGTAAAATTCCCTACGAATGAAGATACTGCTGTTTCTACTTGAGCAGCAATGCCTCTTGCCGCATTGGTTGTAACTCCAAAGTATAGGTTAATCAAGATATTAACCCCCTGAGTATTTAGAAGATACGCACCATTTCCAAAGAGATTCCAACTGGCAAAAGCCGACATTGCCTTTACAACCGCTTTGTCATATACGAATTTGTAGTCACATTCTTCAAAACTACGTTTACAATATATGCCATATATTATACGAACCAGCAATGCCACCAATGTGAGTAATACTGTATATGTAGATAACTTATCGAATGGTGAAACTAATAAAAGGCATAAAATGGCTAATTTGAGGACTGCTTCCAGAATGCTAATATACGCAAAAGCTTTCATTCGTTCGTGTGCTATAATGCATGCATTATAAGGCAGACTTATCAGATTGACACAAAACGTGATTAAGGAACAATATAATACCCAATTAGCCGCAAGCATACGCTCATGGGGAATATTCATCTTATGGTTTAGAAACCATCCTCCCAAGATGCTTCCGATTATAAGGATAATAAGGGCGAAGAACATTTGGATATTGACGCTCGTCGAAAAGATTATTTTTAAACGTTCAATGTTTCCACGCCCTAACTCAAAAGTTATAAATCGGCTGATTGAAGAAGACAATGCACCTGAAATTACAGAGAACATTGCAACGACACCGCCTACAACATTATATATTCCATAATCATCTACACCTAAGACATTTAATATCACACGGCTTGCATAGAGGCCTATCGCCATTGTAAAAAAAGTGCGAATATACAATAACAGTGTGTTTTTTGCTATCCGTTTACTGTTTGCTGAATTTTCCAAATATAAAAACCTATTTTAAAGAATAAATATTCCCAAGAGTGTGAAGAGAAGGCAAACGGTATAAGTTCATTAGAAGAACCAACTTCCGATAGGTTCGAATAAGGGCAAAGCTCCGCCACATAGCCCCCATTTTGTACCCAATAGAGCAAATATGAAGTTTCTATTACCAGTAGACAAACGAATGGTCTATTTATTGGTTTGTCACTCAATTTTTGGATGATTTTCACTGCGCTTAGCTCTCTCCATTTTTACAGTGCAGTAGATTACGGGAGGATTACTCCTATACCACGGGTTAGTTGTACCTCAACCTACGAGAGGATTGGACTACAAACCTTAGGTACGTTACACCACAAATTACCAAGTGGTGGAACCTATAAAGTTTTGATTTACTTTCATCCGTTATCGCCCTTCAACAAGTAGCTTCGGGATACGGTGAAACCAGTGAAGGATAAGAATGCAACATCTGATGATACATGCGAACTACCGATACAAATCCTCGTTGTAACTGAACAGCCACTCGGCATCTTTCAGGCGGGGATGGTGCTTGTCCTTCTCGGAGAGGATGATGTGGTTCAATGGGAGATGCCAGTCAATACCAAGGTCTGGATCGTCCCATGCTAAGGCCCCTTCGCTTTGAGGGGCGTAGAAGTTATTGCATTTGTATTGGAAGATGGCATCCTCACTTAGCACGGCAAAGCCATGGGCAAAGCCGCGGGGAATGAATAGCTGACGATGGTTCTCTGCTGTGAGTTCGACTGCTACGTGCTGTCCGAAGGTGGGGGAACCACGGCGAATATCGACGGCTACATCAAGCACCGTTCCTTTGATAACTCGCACCAGTTTGCTCTGACTGTGTGGTGGCTTCTGAAAATGCAAGCCACGCAGTACGCCGTAGGTCGACTTACTCTCGTTGTCCTGCACGAAGCAAACGGGGCGGACTTTCTCGTCAAACTCCCGCTGGGAGAAGGATTCGAAGAAGTAGCCGCGTTCGTCGGTGAAAAGGCGAGGTTCGATGAGTACTACGTCGGGGATGGCGGTTCGTATGATGTTCATTATAGTTCGTTTGCTGCCTTCAGTAGGTACTGACCGTATTGATTTTTAAGCATGGGGGTGGCAAGCTGGCGAAGTTTGTCGGCGGTTATCCAGCCTTGGCGGTAAGCGATGGCTTCGAGACACGCAACCTTGAGACCTTGACGCTTCTCTATCACTTCGATGAAGGTACTGGCCTCGGACAGGGAATCGTGCGTGCCGGTATCAAGCCAGGCAAAGCCACGCCCAAGGAGTTGTACCTTCAGTTCCCCGTCGGTGAGAAATCGTTGATTGACAGTCGTAATCTCCAGTTCTCCACGGGCGGATGGCTTTATGCTTTTCGCTACTTCCACCACTTTGTTTGGATAGAAGTAGAGGCCAACCACCGCGTAGCTGGACTTGGGATGCTGCGGCTTTTCTTCGATGCTAAGCACATTGCCGACTTTGTCGAACTCGGCCACGCCATATCGTTCAGGGTCGGCTACCCAATAACCAAAGACAGTGGCTTTCTGTTCCTCCTCGGCCAAGCGAACCGACTCTTGGAGCATCCGTGTAAAGCTTTGACCGTAGAAGATGTTGTCGCCCAGCACTAAGCAAACGGAGTCATTGCCGATAAACTGCTCACCGATGATGAAAGCTTGCGCCAACCCATCGGGAGAGGGCTGCTCGGCGTACTCAAAACGTACCCCATAGTCGGAACCATCGCCCAAGAGGCGACGGAAGCTGGGGAGGTCGTAGGGAGTGGAAATGATAAGTATTTCGCGTATCCCAGCCAGCATCAGTACCGAGATGGGATAGTATATCATAGGCTTGTCGAAGATGGGAAGCAGTTGCTTGCTTACTCCCTTCGTGATAGGATAAAGACGGGTACCCGATCCGCCAGCTAAGACTATTCCTTTCATTTTAATCCGTTACTTGCTGCTTTCTTCTTGCTTATCTTTTATTGTAGTAAGATACCTCGTTAAGACGTAAGCAATCTATTGGACAATCTTATCGCCCAATGCAGTAATACTCGAACCCGACGGCGTGCATGTCGTCGATGTTGTAGATGTTTCGACCGTCGACGACGAGGGGATGGTTCATCGACTTGGCGATGACACCCCACGAAGGGAGGCGGAACTGCTTCCATTCGGTAAGTAGCAGCAACGCGTCGGCATCAAGGACAGCATCGTACATATCGGTAGCATAAGAAACTACGTCGCCGATACGGCGGCGGCATTCGTCCATAGCCACGGGGTCGAAGACCTGCACCTTACAACCGGCTTCGAGCAGAAGGCGGATGGTGACGAGTGAAGTAGCCTCGCGCATATCGTCGGTCTCGGGCTTAAAGGCCAATCCCCAAAGGGCAACGGTCTTGCCGGCGAGTTCTCCTTGGTAATATTTGGACAGCTTGTTGAACAGCACCGACTTCTGTGCTTCGTTTACCTCCTCCACAGCTTGCAGCACCCGCATGGGGTAGCCGTTCTTATCGGCCGTTTTGATGAGGGCTTTCACGTCTTTCGGAAAGCAGCTTCCTCCATATCCACAACCGGGATAGAGGAATTTGTTGCCGATGCGGGTATCGGCACCTATGCCGCGACGTACCATGTTGACATCGGCACCCACCAATTCGCAGAGATTGGCTATATCGTTCATGAAACTGATGCGGGTAGCCAGCATGGCATTGGCCGCATACTTTATCATCTCGGCGGAAGGGATGTCGGTGAAGATGACCCGGAAGTTATTGAGCAGGAACGGACGATAGAGCCGTGTCATCAGTTCTTCAGCTTCCTTGCTCTCTACACCTACCACGACACGGTCGGGCGACATAAAGTCTTTGATGGCCGCTCCCTCTTTCAAAAACTCGGGGTTGCTGGCTACATCGAAAGGTATATTCACTCCTCGCTTCTCAAGCTCTTCGAGGATGACGGCTTTCACTTTTTTTGCCGTACCTACCGGCACGGTGGACTTGGTGACAAGTACTGTATACTTATTGATATGTTGTCCGAAGGTACGTGCCACAGCCAATACATAACTAAGGTCGGCGCTACCGTCTTCGTCGGGCGGCGTACCTACAGCGCTGAAGACGACCTCTACCTTGTCGAGACAAGTGGTAAGGTCGGTAGTGAAATGCAAGCGACCTTCACGGGCGTTGCGGAGCACCATCTCATCCAGTCCCGGCTCGTAGATGGGCACGTCTCCTTTCAATAAAGAGTTAATCTTCTGTTCGTTGACATCCACACAAGTAACATCAACACCCATCTCGGCGAAGCAGGTGCCTGATACCAAGCCCACATAACCTGTCCCAACAATGGCAATATTCATATTCTTATCATTATTTAATTAGTTCAACGTAGCCTCTGGGCATATCCACGCAGGCGCAACCCAATAAATCTATCCGAACGGCGATTTGTGATTTTCCCTTCACGGTCCATAGTTCTCCTTCCAGTCCGGTAAGTGGACCTTTGATGACACGAACGCTGGCACCTTTCTCTAAAGGGGCATCGTTGATGGTTACGGTCTCCTCCGAGTAATCGAGCATAAAACGAAAACGTTCCATCTGCTCGTCGGGGATGATGGCAGGTGTACTCTCACCCCGCATCACCATATATCGGCTCACGGCGGTAAGAGTCAATGCTTCCCTCCGTTCGATGGCGTCGGCATGCACAAAGACCATCATAGGTATCAACACTCGCTCTACCTTCTTCTTACGGTCGCTCCATTGATGCATTTCTTCTTGAATGGGGATGAAGCTTTCGATGCCCATCTCCCTCAAACGTTCGCTTACCTTTTTCTCGTGGTACATGCGGACATAAGCTACATACCAATGTTTAGGGTACGCTACGCTTTTCCCTGTCCCAACGGGGAGAGTAGTCTGATGCTCTTTAAATGACTGATTCATAACAATCTATCAGCGTTTACCTGGCCTAAATGGCCAAATGGTAAGCATATCTGCTCGCAAAGGTAGCTAAAAACATCTATAATAAAACAAAAGGGATTCCTTTTTGTTGCGAGAGCAACAAAAAAGAGTCCCCTTTCTCAATCGTGTGGTACGTTATTTGTATTCCGCCCAGCTCTTGATGCCGATGTCGTCAATGCTCATCGTGCAAAATGCGTAGATGAACGCACTGGCCAATCGGGCATTGGTGATAAGCGGTATATTGAGGTCGATAGCGGCCCGTCGAATCTTGTAGCCGTTGTCCAGCTCACCTTGTGTAAGGTTCTTGGGGATGTTTACCACCATGTCTATCTCTTTATTGTGGAGCATCTCCAGGGCTTGCGGGTGTCCCTCCTCACTGGGCCAGTACACCAAGGTGTTCTCGATGCCGTTGTCGAGCAACGTCTTGTGCGTGCCTCCGGTGGCGAAGAGTTTATATCCTTTCTTATATAGCATCCGGGCAGCATCGAGCATGTCGGCTTTCTGCTTCATGGTGCCGGTAGAGAGCAGGATATTCTTCTGCGGGATGCGGTAGCCCACGGAGAGCATGGCCTTGAGCACGGCGCACGAAGTGTCCATGCCGATACAGCCCACCTCACCGGTAGAAGCCATGTCGACACCAAGGATGGGGTCAGCATTCTGCAGGCGGTTGAACGAGAACTGTGAGGCCTTGATGCCCACGTAGTCGAGGTCGAAGAGGCTCTTCTCGGGCTTCTCCACGGGGATGCCAAGCATCACCTTGGTAGCCAGCTCGATGAAGTTAATCTTCAGCACCTTGCTGACGAAGGGGAACGAGCGGCTGGCACGGAGGTTGCACTCGATGACCTTGATATCGTTGTCGCGTGCCAAGTACTGGATGTTGAACGGTCCGGAGATGTTAAGTGCCTTGGCAATCTCCTTGCTGATGCGCTTGATGCGGCGTACCGTTTCTACATATAGCTTCTGCGGCGGGAACTGTATGGTAGCGTCGCCCGAGTGTACACCCGCGAACTCAATATGCTCGCTGATGGCATAAGCGATAATCTCGCCGTTGCGGGCTACCGCATCCATCTCCACCTCTTTGGCGTGTTCGATAAACTGGCTCACCACTACCGGATGCTTCTTGGAGATGTTGGCTGCCAGTTGCAGGAAGCGTTCCAGCTGTTCCTGGTTGGAGCAGACGTTCATCGCCGCACCCGAAAGCACGTACGAAGGGCGTACCAAGACGGGGAAACCTACCTCGTCGACAAACTCATTGATGTCTTCCATTGAGGTCAGCTCACGCCAGCGAGGCTGGTCCACACCGATGCGGTCGAGCATGGCGGAGAACTTTTCACGGTCTTCGGCGTTGTCGATGCTCTTGGCCGAGGTGCCCAGTATGTTGACTTGTTGCTCGTCGAGGCGCATGGCGAGGTTGTTCGGTATCTGTCCACCGGTAGAGACGATGACACCATGCGGGTTCTCCAGCTCGAGGATGTCCATCACCCGTTCGAAGGTAAGCTCGTCGAAGTAGAGGCGGTCGCACATGTCGTAGTCGGTTGATACCGTCTCGGGGTTGTAGTTGATCATCACGCTACGCCACCCTTCCTTGCGGATAGTGTTGAGCGCTTGCACGCCACACCAGTCGAACTCTACGGAGGAGCCGATGCGGTAAGCGCCCGAGCCGAGCACGACGATGGACTTATGGTCGCCCAGGTAGTGCACGTCGTTGGCTACGCCGCTATACGTCAGGTAGAGGTAGTTGGTCTGTGCCGGGTATTCGGCCGCCAGCGTATCAATCTGCTTCACTACGGGGAGGATGCCCACCTGCTTGCGGTGGTTGCGCACGTAGAGGATACCGTCTTCCATGTCGCCCTCGTAGCCGATGGCACGTGCCACCTGAAAGTCGGAGAAGCCTTGTACCTTTGCCTTGCGTAGCAGCTCGTCAGGCAGGTCGGCTATCTGTTTGTGGTTGTTGCCCCAGCTGTGCAGCTCCTCGGAGGTGTGCATGATGTTCATCAATTTCTGCAAGAACCACTTGTCTATCTTCGTGAGGTCGTGTATCTGGTCGATAGTATATCCGGCACGGAACGCTTTCGAGATGACGAAGATACGTTTGTCGGTCGGCTCGCGCAGTGACTTGTCGATATCGTCAATCACCAACTCTTTGTTCTCCACGAAACCATGCATCCCCTGCCCTATCATACGGATACCTTTCTGTATGGCCTCTTCGAAGGTACGGCCGATGGCCATCACCTCGCCCACCGACTTCATCGACGAACCCAGCTCTTTGGACACACCGTGGAACTTGCCCAAGTCCCACCGGGGAATCTTGCACACCACGTAGTCCAGTGCCGGCTCGAAGAAGGCGGAGGTCGTCTTCGTCACGGAGTTCTTGAGGTCGAACAAACCGTAGCCCAGCCCCAGCTTGGCAGCGACGAAGGCCAGCGGGTAGCCGGTAGCCTTGGAGGCGAGAGCCGACGAACGCGAGAGGCGTGCGTTGACCTCAATGACACGATAGTCTTCCGAATTGGGGTCGAAGGCATACTGCACGTTACACTCACCCACGATGCCGATGTGGCGGATGATGCGGATGGCCAGTTCGCGCAACTTATGATATTCGCTGTTGGTCAGCGTCTGTGAAGGAGCGATGACGATGGACTCGCCGGTATGGATGCCCAGCGGGTCGAAGTTCTCCAT
>JAISIX010000242.1 GCA_031261805.1 Mediterranea sp. (in: CFB group bacteria) | reverse complement strand
CATGGATGAATCGCAATACGTTCAGCGCCGATGGCAAAATAATCCCCCGCTGACCAAACTCGTTATCGCAACGAGCCTTGGTCAGCGGGGGATTGAGTTTCATCTAAATTAAGAGAGATTCATCTTGTACTATCGTTATCCTGCGTTTGTGTGCCAAGAGGGGATACACTTTTTCTTCCGTAGCCTCTCTATCTGTTAGTCTTTCAGTACTCTATCTTATGCTTTTATCCACTGCGCAGGGGCAAAGATAAAGCGGATATAGCCAGCAGACGTCGCAATACAAAGAAGCATGTTGCGAAACAACAAAAGAGTAGTTGCATTTCAGACTATTATTTTGCAACATCACTTTTGTTGTTTCGCAACATGCTTCTTTGTTAGTGTGAGACACACTCGCAAGCTCACCCGACAAACCGATGGATTGTGGCCGCCAGAGTGAAAAGAATGCTTCTATTTGATAGACGTTGAGTCTCCCAACTCCACCTCGATGGCGGCTGGATAGAGGCGGTCGGGGTCGAAGAAGAGCGCGCAGCTATTCACCAGGTTTTTTAGGTTGCATCTCACCCGGCCGGAAAATACTGTTTGCCCATTTAGAGTCACGCTGACGGGTTTGTCGAGGTCTACCAACTCTTTGCAAAGGTAGATGACGACCTTTCCGTGACTGGCGGGACGGTACTGGCGGGCAAACTTCATCTCGATACCCCACTTCGGGTCTTTCTGTATCACCTCGTAAGCTACCTCGTCCACTCGCAAGGCGATGTGGTTGTCGGCGATGTTCATCTCGTAGTAGGTACGTGTATGCTCGTCGGCATTGGAGCGTTGCGCTACGGCAAGGTTATAAAAGCCGCGACGGTATCGGCCGTCCATTTCAAAGTTCTCCCAACTCACATAACGTGGGTAGGGGTTGCGAACAAACTGTTTAAGCCAAGGGGTGGTGGGCTTGTAGTCGATGTGGTGTCCCATGCCGGGGATGAGGTCTATCCAATGGCGGTACAGTGTGGGGTGGCAGGTTTGCAGGCTGTCGAATGCCTGCTTGGTATAGCGGGAGAGTATGTCGCGATAGAAACCGAAGTCCTTGTCGCCCGTACGGAGGGAGAAGCCGATGTTGGCGCAGTTCTCTGCCGGGGCGTTCTTGAGTGGTTCACCACCGGCCATCGGTCCGGCCGCAGCCCAATAGTCGGCGTAGAAGGAAGCCAACCTTTGGCTGCCGTAGCCCCCTTCGGAGATGCCGAAGACGTAGAGGCGGTTGGGATTGACATAGCCCGAGAGCATAGCCTGCCGTAAGAGGCGCTCCCAAGCGAACTGCTTGGACTGCTGCCACCAGCGGTAGTATTTCCCCTCGTTGGGAATCTGCGGGATAAAGTAGACGGACGGAGCATCATCGAACCCACGGCAGATGCGCAGGCCGGTGCTCCATTCCCTTGCTTTAGCACCCGACCCGTGGATATAAAGGAACATCGGCAGGGAGTCGCCCGGCGTATAGTTTCCTTTTGTTCCCCAGTAATAGGGCATCACGGCATTAGGCTCGAGGTGCGCAGGCAGGTGCCAGCTACCGGTGGCCGTGGCCGAAAGGCTGTCCAAGGGTATGAGACGTTCTTCATCGAACCGGGCATTGGCCTCTTTCCAAGCTTTCCATACCAAGGTTCGGTATCGGTCTACTTCGGTAGACTTTATCTTTTTGTCGCGGGTGTATGCAGCGGTGTCTCCCTCTAAGGCGGAGCGGAAGAAAGCGGTGATTTCCTGTCTCACTGCGGGCTTTTGGGCCGAGAGGAGGGTACTGCTGAGTAAGAATCCCAGCAGCAAGGCGTTCATTCGGGCTGTTTTCATAAGTTGTTTTTGATAGGTTTATCCCCTTGTTCCGTTACCAACTAATCGGATAATCTCTTCGGCCGATAGGAGGCTTTGCTCACCACTCTCCATGTTCTTCAGTGTCGCCTTCCCTTCGTTCATCTCGTTCTCGCCTACAATGGCTACGAAGGGGATGTTTTTGGCGTTGGCGTAACTCATCTGCTTCTTCATCTTGGCGGTATCGGGGAATATCTCGGCACTGATGCCCGCGGAGCGTACCTGCGCCAGCAATTTCAGGGCAAAGGCAGCTTCACGCTCACCGAAGTTGACGAAGAGCAGCTCGGTACTGTTCACCGCTTCTTTAGGGTAGAGGTCGAGTTGGTTGAGCACATCAAAGATACGGTCGGCACCAAAGGAGATGCCTACGCCCGATACACCCGCCATGCCGAACACACCCGTAAGGTTGTCGTAGCGGCCACCACCGGTAATGCTTCCAATCTGCACGTCGAGGGCTTTTACCTCGAAGATGGCTCCCGTGTAGTAGTTCAGGCCGCGAGCCAAGGTGAGGTCCAGTTCTATCTCATTCTTCAATCCCATGCCGGCCAGTGTAGAGAGTATAAATTCACTCTCTTCCACCCCCTTGAGACCCGTCTCGCTGGCAGAGAGCACCCCTTTCAAGGTAGCGAGCTTGTCGGCATTGGTGCCTTGGAGCAAGATGATGGGTTGCAGCTTCTCGATAGCGGCCTCGGTGATGCCTTTCTCACGCAGCTCGGCGTTGACATTCTCCAGCCCAATCTTGTCGAGCTTGTCGATGGCTACGGTAATATCTACTATTTTGTCGGCCTCGCCAATGATCTCAGCAATGCCGGAGAGGATCTTGCGGTTATTGATTTTGATGCATACCCGGATGCCAAAGCGACTGAACACCGTGTCGACAATCTGCATCAGCTCCACTTCATTGAGCAGTGAGTCACTGCCCACCACGTCGGCGTCACATTGGTAGAACTCGCGGTAGCGCCCCTTCTGCGGACGGTCGGCGCGCCACACGGGTTGTATCTGGTAGCGCTTGAAGGGGAAAGTTATTTCGTCGCGGTGCATCACCACATAGCGTGCGAAGGGTACGGTGAGGTCGTAACGTAGGCCTTTCTCACAGAACTTGCTGGCCAGGCGTGCGGCATTGCGGCTCAGCAGCTCCTCGTCGGTGATGCCCGAGAAGTAGTCGCCCGAGTTTTGTATCTTGAAGAGTAGCTTGTCGCCCTCGTCGCCATACTTGCCCATAAGGGTAGAGAGCATCTCCATGGCAGGTGTCTCTATCTGTTGAAAACCGTAAAGGTGGTACACCTCACGAATGGTATTGAATATATAGTTACGTTTCGCCATCTCTACGGGCGAGAAGTCACGCGTTCCTTTCGGGATACTGGGTTTTGATGCCATAATCTATGCTCTTTTTTATTATAATGGCGCAAAAGTACGGCAAAATAGAGAGTTATGCAAGACTTTGACGGATAGAGTGCTCGGCGTAATGCCTTGCCCTATCCGTCCCACTACGTTAATTAAGCCTAAAGGGATAGACGATATATACAACACAAGTGGCTTATATATTATATTTGTAATGGTCGCAAGCTGTAATCGCCTTCACGGGCGGGAGAGAAGATTAATAAAGTATGAACTTGCCATGAAGTGGCAACCGGCGTCTTTGCGGCCATTAAGTAATTCTAATTAGTCATATTGACCACAAAATTGCACGTCATGAAAAGAGTGATTTATGTAACGGCCATCTTGATGGCTACAGTCTTCACGGCGAGTGCCCAGCAGGCACCCCGACGTACGTACATTAACTTCAATTACGTTTCTTCCAAGATGGATAACGAGATGGGGTTGCGCCTGAAGAGCGACTATGGGGCGGCCCTGAGTATTGGGCATACGTATTACTTGCATCGCAAGCCTCTCTGGGGGATGGTACGGTTTGGGTTGGATTGGACGATTTTCGACCTTAACTTCTCAAAGTATAGCACCGAGTATCAAGTGTCGGGAGAGGGCGATCAGTCCACGGAAAAGATTAACTTCTACAAGGCTGAGGCCGGTATGCACCTGGGGCCTTCGGTTACCGTTACGCCGGTGAAAGGGCTGAGCGTGAGTGGGTATTACCGTTATGCCCCTACCTATTCTGCTTATTTCAAGGACGACTTGGAGGCCGTGCTCTCGGACACGAAAGGCCAGTTTGCGCAAAAGGACGCCGCGACGTTAGACAATGTATCTCCCGACTATCTCGACGAAATCACCAAGCGATACAAGGGAGGTTATGGTAGCTACCAAGTATTGGGCGTTTCGGTTTTCTACAAGTTTATCTCTATCGGTGTGGAGAAACGCTGGGGAAGCACCAGCTTAAAGTATGGCGAAGCCGAGGATGGAAGCGTACGGAAGGTAAAGCTTAAAACGAGCGGACCCCGAGTGTACCTCGGAGTCCGCTTCTAATAGGGAGTTCGGATTATACCAGCCCCTTAGCCGACAGGTAGCGCTCGGCCTCAATGGCGGCCTTGCAGCCGCTACCGGCAGCGGTGATGGCTTGTCGGTACAGGGGGTCGGCTACGTCGCCTGCGGCAAACACACCGGGCACCTTGGTACGGGGTGTAGTGCCTTCGGTGAGGATGTAGCCCACCTCATCACGATCGAGATACTCCTTGAATATCTCCGAGTTGGGTTGATGACCGATGGCGAGGAAGAAGCCGTCGACGGGTAGGTCGTAACGCTCTTCGTCTGCCTGCCCCAAGCGCTTCACCACGTGCACGCCCTCCACGCCGCCGTCGCCATAGAGGCCTACTGCGTTATGTTCGAAGAGCACAACGATATTAGGGTGGTTCATCACGCGGTCCTGCATAATCTTGGAGGCACGGAGGTAATCCTTGCGCACGAGCAGGTACACCTTCGAGGCCAGTCCGGCCAGGTACACCGCCTCTTCGCAGGCTGTATCGCCACCGCCCACCACGGCAACCGTCTTCTTACGGTAGAAGAAACCGTCGCAGGTGGCACAAGCGCTCACACCCATGCCGGCATATTTCTTTTCGTCTTCCAATCCCAAATATTTGGCCGCAGCACCAGTGGCTATGATGATGGAGTCGGCCTCTACCACCTTCTCCTCGTCGATGGTGATACGGTAGGGTGCCTTGGCCAAGTCGGCTGCCGTGGCAATGCCAAAGCGCATATCAGCTCCAAAGCGTACGGCTTGCGCACGCAGGTCTTCCATCAGTTGCTGGCCACTCACCCCTTCGGGATAGCCGGGGAAGTTCTCTACATCGGTGGTGGTGGTGAGCTGTCCACCGGGTTGCAACCCTTCGTAAAGCACGGGGCTAAGGTTGGCGCGTCCGGCATAAATCGCTGCCGTGTATCCGGCAGGTCCTGAACCGATAATCAGGCATTTTACTCTTTCTGTTTCTGACATCTTATTCTTTCCTTTTTGATTGTTTATTGATATAACGTTAGAGGCGGAAGACAGGATTGTCTTTCTCCTTATCTCAAGTCGATGATTTCGGCTTGTGGGTATTCCTTCCGGTCGAAGGTGAAAAGTTTGTCACCGAAGCGTTGCCGCGTCTGGTAGCCGGTGATGGTAATGCGGCTCTCCGTGGCTTGCCCGCGTTGGCGTAGGGTGATGAGCAGGGGTTGGTACGTCTGGCGGTCTACACAGAGCGTGATACGTTCCCATTCCTGCTTAGGATTGGTGGCGGTAAGGATTACCTCCGTAGCTGCCTTTCCGTGTATGTTCTTATCCGCTCCCAACCGGTAGCTGAACCCTTCGCGATACATATAAAGGAAGGCGTAGGGATTGAGTTGCTGGAGTTCGCCCGGCGTGGGAGTACTGATGTTCACTTCGTCGTTCTGCGTCACATAGCTCCATTGTGTCCTTCCGTCAAACCAAGTGATAGTGCTCGAGGTGGTGAGTTGGAACTTCTCGCCCCTCAACTGGATGGTGCCGGTATCTTCGCCCTCGGTAGTGCCGTTGGTGAGCACCTCCACCCGGAAGTCCGCCGTCACGCCCCCTGCCTTGCGAAAGGCCTCAGCCGTATGGTCCAGAATTTGCTTGGCCTGCACCGACCCCGTTTGAGCCAGTGCAGGTAAGCAGGATGCTAAAGCTATGAATGCGCTAAAGATGTATTTTCTCATCGTGATAGTAGAACGGATGGTTATTGCAGATTGTTCATGCGCAGGGCAAGGTCGTTCTCGTCGGCGCAGAGCACGTCGCGCGGCTTACTGCCCTGGGTGGGACCTACGATGCTGGCTTTTTCGAGCTGGTCCATGATGCGTCCTGCACGATTGTAACCTATGGAGAACTTGCGCTGTATCAGCGAGGTAGAGCCTTGTTGGTGTATCACAATCAGCCGGGCGGCCTCCTCGAAGAGGGGGTCGAGGCGTCCCATGTCCACGTCGCCCAAGTCGCTGCCACCGTCTTCACCTACGTATTCGGGCAGGTAGAAGGGAGTGGGATAACCTTGCTGCTTGGCGATGAACTTCGTAATCTCTTCCACCTCGGGCGTATCGATGAAGGCGCACTGCACACGTACAGGGTCGGCCCCTTGCAGGAAGAGCATGTCACCCTTACCGATAAGGCGATTGGCACCGGGACGGTCGAGGATGGTACGCGAGTCAATCATGGCCGACACGCGGAAGGCGATGCGGGCGGGGAAGTTGGCCTTGATGGTACCGGTGATGATATTAGTCGTGGGGCGTTGCGTAGCGATAATCATGTGTATGCCCACGGCACGTGCCAATTGGGCGATACGTGCGATAGGCAGCTCCACCTCCTTGCCGGCCGTCATGATGAGGTCGCCAAACTCGTCGATGACCACCACGATATAGGGCATATAGCGGTGTCCCTTCTCCGGGTTGAGGCGACGATTGATAAACTTCTCGTTGTACTCCTTGATGTTGCGCACGTGCGCTGCCTTGAGCAAGTCGTAGCGGCTGTCCATCTCCACACATACGGAATTGAGGGTCTGCACCACCTTAGCCACGTCGGTGATAATGGGTTCGCCGCCATCGGGCAGTGTGGCCAGGAAGTGGTGGTCTATCACGGAGTAGATGCTGAACTCTACCTTCTTGGGGTCTACCAACACAAACTTCAGCTCGGCCGGATGTTTCTTGTATAACAAAGAGGTGATGATGGCGTTCAGGCCCACCGATTTTCCTTGTCCCGTAGCACCTGCCACCAGTACGTGCGGCATCTTGCAGAGATCGAACATAAACACCTCGTTGGTGATGGTCTTGCCCAGCACCACAGGTAGCTCATAAGTGGACTCCTGGAACTTCTTGCTCCCGATGACGCTCTGTCCGGATACAATCTTCGGGTTCTTGTTGGGCACCTCAATACCGATGGTTCCTTTGCCCGGTATGGGGGCGATGATACGGATGCCGTCGGCAGCGAGATTGAGGGCGATATCGTCCTCGAGGTTGCGAATCTTGGAGATGCGGATGCCTTGCGCAGGGGTGATTTCGTAGAGCGTCACCGTAGGTCCTACGGTAGCCTTGATGCTACTTATCTCGATGCCGAAGCTACGCAGGGTACTGATGATGCGGTCTTTGTTGGCGTTCTGCTCGCCCATGTCGATGGTGGGGTCATCATTGTCGAAGTGCCGCATCAGGTCGATAGTAGGAAAGTGGTAGTTCTCCAGGTCCTTGGTAGGATTGTAGGGTTCCAGCTCCGGTCCTTCGTACTCCTCCTCGGCATGCGATTCCACTTGGAAGGCCGGATTGGCTTCGACGGCATCATCGGCCTCCGGTTCCTCAGCCTTAGCCGGTTCGGGGGTATAGAGGTCTTCAGAGGCGGCAGGCTCGAACGTGAGGTCCACCTCTCCACCGTGCGGGTGCAGCTCTATCGGCTCGGGGTCTTCGACCGGCTCCTCGACAGGTTCGCCCGCCTGCTTGTACGTGCGCTCAAAATGGATGTCGCCCGCCGCCGGCTGTGTAGCGACTGTGTCGGCCTCGGCCACGGGTCGTTTCTTCCGTTTGAGGAAACCCAAGCCGAACAGCTTGCGCAACCATACGATGGTACGTGCGCTGAGGTAGATGAAGAAACAGATGGCTGTGCCGATGAGGAGGAGCCACACGCCCGGAACACCGATCTGCGAGGTGAGCCAGCGGGCCACATACTCGCCATGGAGGCCACCCACGTGAAAGAAGAGGTTGCGCCCGTAATCCTGAAAGGCAAAGCCAAAGAAGACGGAGAACCATATCGTCATCAGGGTGCATCCGATAAACCATTTCCAGAGCCTGATGGTACGTACGCGCATCAGCTTCAGTCCCACCACGGCCAAGAAGGCAAGGACAAAGAAAGAAGCCAGCCCGAAGCAGTCGTTGATGAGGTAGCTGGCCAATTGCGCCCCGCGCGAACCGGCGTAGTTCTGCACGTGGTTGCCTACGGCCGAGAGGTCAGCCGGGTTACCACTGTCCACGATGCTTTGGTCGGCCGCCCCCGTGAAGAAGAAGGAGGTAAAGGCCAGCAGCAGGTAGACCGAAAAAATGACAATACCCAGCCCGAGGATAAAATGGAACGTCTCGTTCCCAAGCGGCGCTGTCACCTTATGTACGAACGAGGGCGCATGCGACACACGCTTCGTTTCTTTCTTCTCCATATTCTTTTTTACCATCTGATCCGTTCGAATAATTCCCGCTCACATATCGTACGTTGAGCTTATGAGCCGCAAACTTACACAAAATTCTTCGCATTCCAAACCTTTTTGTTACCTTTGCGGTTCATAACCAATACAGACGTATGGATAAAGAAACATCAGTCATCTTCGATAAGAACGTAATAGAGTTTGTTACAGTAGCTGCCGAGTATTCAGCCTTCCTCGAACGTGCCGCGGAGAAGCGTCGCGACGAGCTGGTGGATACGCTCCTCAAGTTGCTTCCCCTACTATACCTCAAAGCTTCCATGCTACCCCCCTGCGAAGTCATCGGCGACGATGCCCCCGAGGCGTACGTCACCGAAGACCTCTACGAGCAGCTACGCCATACCTTGGCCGAGCTGATGGGTGACGCGGACGACTACCTCGATGTCTTCGTGGAAGACATGATATACAGCGACCAGCCTATCAAGAAGTCCATCTCCGAAGACTTGGCAGACATCTACCAAGACATCAAAGACTTCATCTTCGTCTTCCAGCAAGGGCTGGGCGAGGTGATGAACGATGCCCTCGCCCTCTGCCAGGAGAATTTCGCCCAGTTGTGGGGACAGAAGCTGGTCAACACGCTACGTGCCCTGCACGACGTGAAGTACCGGTATCACGATGACGCTGATACACCAGAACCATGATAAAAAAGAGACTCACGCAATGATTGTAAAAAGACACATTACCAAAGAGGAACTGAAAGAGATGCCCAAGGCTCTCTTCGACGGACGAATCTATGTACTCCAAACCGAGGCCGAGGCCGACAAAGCGGTCGACTATCTGCTCTCCTCATGCCCCATCGTAGGCATCGACAGCGAGACACGCCCCTCCTTCAAGAAAGGCGAGCTGCACAAAGTGGCGCTCCTGCAAGTATCATCGGCCGAATGTTGCTTCCTGTTCCGGCTCAACATGACCGGACTCACCCCTTCGCTGATACGCTTTCTCGAGAACCCCGACATCATCAAGGTAGGTCTCTCGCTCAAAGACGACTTCACCGTCCTGCACCGCCGGGCGGCCTTCACACCCCGGGGACATATCGAGCTGCAAGAGTATGTGAGCACCTTTGGCATCGAGGACAAGAGCCTGCAGAAAATATACGCCATCCTCTTCGGGCAGAAGATCTCGAAGGGGCAGCGCCTCACCAACTGGGAGGCCGACGTGCTGACCGACAAGCAGAAAGTGTACGCCGCCACCGACGCGTGGGCGTGCTTCAATATATACCACCTCCTCAAAGACCTGAAGCAGACGGGCGACTACCAGATAGCCCCCGCCAACGTCGAGACCGAAGGATGCGAGTGAGCAAGGACAAGACCATAGAATCCATATAATATAGATGTATAAAGTATTTCTGAAGCCGGGCAAAGAAGAGTCCCTCAAGCGGTTCCATCCGTGGATCTTCTCCGGCGCTATCGCCCGCGTCAACGGCGAACCCGAAGAAGGGGAGGTTGTGGAGGTGTACACCTCGAAGAACGAGTTTATCGCCCAAGGGCACTTTCAGATAGGGAGCATCGCCGTGCGCGTGCTCTCCTTCCAGCAAGAACCCATCGACCACGACTTCTGGGTGCGCAAGCTTACCATCGCCTACGAGCTGAGGCGTAGCATCGGCGTGGCCGAGAACCCCACCAACAACACCTACCGCTTGGTACATGGCGAAGGCGACAACCTGCCGGGACTGATTATCGACGTATATGCCCGCACCGCCGTGATGCAGGCACACTCCGCTGGTATGCACGTGTCGCGCATGGCCATCACCGAAGCCCTCGCCCAAGTGATGGAGGGGCGTATCGACAACATCTATTATAAGTCCGAGACCACGTTACCCTTCAAGGCCGACCTCTTCCCCGAGAACGGCTTCCTCAAAGGTGGCGGCACGGACAACGTCGCACAAGAGTACGGCCTGAAGTTCCACGTCGACTGGCTGAAAGGGCAGAAGACGGGCTTCTTTGTCGACCAGCGCGAGAACCGTGCCCTGCTGGAGCGCTACTCAAGGGGGCGCAGCGTGCTCAACATGTTCTGCTACACCGGCGGCTTCTCCTTCTACGCCATGCGGGGCGGCGCCAAGCTGGTACACTCCGTCGACAGCTCCGCCAAGGCCATCGACCTCACCAACCAAAACGTGGAGCTGAACTTCCCCGGCGACCCACGCCACGAAGCCTTCGCCGAAGACGCCTTCAAGTACCTCGACCGCATGGGGCACCTCTACGACCTCATCATCCTCGACCCGCCTGCCTTCGCCAAGCACAAAGACGCCTTGCGCAACGCTCTGCAGGGCTACCGCAAGCTCAATGCCAAAGCTTTCGAGAAGATACGTCCGGGCGGCATACTCTTCACCTTCTCCTGCTCGCAGGTAGTGACCAAAGACAACTTCCGAACGGCCGTATTCACCGCCGCCGCCCTCTCGGGGCGCAGCGTGCGCATCCTGCACCAGCTCACCCAACCCGCCGACCATCCGGTCAACATCTACCACCCCGAGGGCGAATACCTCAAAGGGTTGGTACTCTATGTGGAGTGACCGATGGTTACGATTCGGCCCACCACCCTTGCCGACCTCCCCGCCGTGATGGAGGCATACGACTACGGACGCGCCCTGATGCGTCGGCAAGGCAACACCGTGCAATGGGTGAACGGATACCCCGCAGAGGCATTGGTACGTAGCGAGATAGCCGCCGGCCATAGCTTCGTGTGCGTGGCTGCCGAGAGCAACGAGCTACTGGGCACCTTCTGCTTCATCTTGGGCGAAGACCCCACCTACCTCCGCATCGACGATGGCGTCTGGCTCAACAACGCCCCTTATGGCGTGGTGCACCGGCTGGCCACCAACGGCCGCCAGCCGGGCATCGCCCGCGCCTGCTTCGATTGGTGCGCGCAGCGTTGCCCCAACCTCCGCGCCGACACCCACGAGGCCAACCTCACCATGCGCCACGCCTTGGAGAAGTACGGTTTCATCCGCTGCGGCATCATCTACGTAGCCGACGGCACTCCACGCATCGCTTACCAAAAGGTGGTATAATCCCCTATATTCTTAAAGCTTTTGCTTGCTCTTTTAGTAGAGAAGGCTTACCTTTGCCATATTATTCAACCCTCTAATAAATATTGAAAAATGAAGGCAAAGCTCCAAAACTACCTTTTCCTCTTCCTGCTGCTCCTCTTGGCAAGCTGTTCCTCTACCTCCCGGAAAGGGAAAGACCTACCCGTCATTGACGTAACCAAAACATATCCCGAGAAAACCTTCCGACTTAGCGAGCTGGCCGACGTAAACTATGTGAGCCTAAGCACCGACAGCGCCGCCTATCTATTCGATGGCAATGTGCTCAACGTCACACCACACAACATAGTGATACGCACTCGCAGGGGGAGTGCAGTGCTCTTTTTCGACGAACAAGGGAGGCCGAAGTCCCGCATCAGCCGTAAAGGCAGTGGCCCAGGTGAATACAACTACGTCAACAAAGGCGTGTACGACGAGCGTCGGGATGAAGCGTACCTGTCGACAGGTATGCCGGGAAATATAAAGCTAATGGTCTATACCTCCCAAGGAGAGTACCTACGCACACTTCCAGTGCCACCAGGAACCAGCAACCCAATCTTTTACATTTTCAACGACTCTACCTTGTTGATCCACGACAACTATTGGATAGAAAAGGGCTATATGAGGAAGCTCAATGAGCTAAGCCACAGCAATCAATACAGCATGCCTCCTGCCAAAGGCTACGATAAGTCGTTTGTCTTTATCTCCCGCAAGGACGGCCATGTCATCTCCTACCTCGACGTGCCGGAAAACGACCAAGTGGTACTGATGTCGGCGATACGACTGGAAAACAACTTCTGGCTACGAAACTTCTCGTTCACCGCTCGCTTGCTGAAGAACAGACACGGATATCTCGTCTACAATGCGGAGACGGATACAGTGTACCAATATACGAAAGACAAGGAGCTTGTACCTGTCATGGCACAAACACCACCAGCCTCATCGTTGGACCCCATACTGAGCATGAACGCTTTTGTGGAAGCCGGGACTTATCAGCTTATAGAGGTAACTACTGTCGTAGCTCAGTTGGGTAATCCTTATGGCAACTCCATCATGCTGGCACGCAACACCGAGACGGGCGAAATCAATCAAGCCAAAATCGTTATGGACGACTACGAAGGCAAGGAAGTGAAAATCAACCCTCTCAGCATGGAAAAGATGGAAGAGCCGGGCCTGGACCTCGTTGAGCTAAAGCTGGACGAGCTGAAAGAGGCGCTTGATGCCGGTAAGCTATCCGGGAAATTGAAGGAGCTGGTGGCTTCGCTCAGCGACGACGACAACGACGTGTATATGTTCGTGAGGATGAAGCCGTAAAGACATGGGCAGAGTACGCACCCAAGGGCACAGGAATGTAGAGAATCGGTGGGGATTTCTGCCCAGTTCTACCCTGTACAGAGAGTTTTTACAATACCCCCCCTACGCACTCCTGTATCCTCTTGTTCATCGATGTTTGCGTGCGCAAGGGGGTAAAATGAATAGTTGCGCGCTACACTCCATCGCACCACCTTAATTGGCCCAATCGGGTGGCCCAGTTTGGCAAACATATTTGCATGGTTTGGCAAATATGCTTACCAGACACAAGGTAAGCCGCCTATCAATCAATTCACGCAGCATGAACCGAAAAAACACGGCCATGAACCGATACAAACACGGCCGTGAACTGATACAAACACGGCCGTGAACCGTTTCATTCACGGCCGTGTTTTTTTTATTTCACGTTACGTGATTCTGTGTAGAGTGGAATGTAGATGGGTAGACAGGGGGGCCGTCTGCTTCCATCCCTACGGGAGTTTGCACAGCCCCCCAGCACGTTTTTTTTTCGTGTTTTACCATCATACCCTCACGATTCTTAAACAACAGACTATAAATCAGAAGATTACACCGTGATGGTAACCGTGAGGGTAACCGTGAGGGTAAAGTTACTCTCACTGTCTGTCTCGTCCTGAGCGCTTCTTCCCCCCCAAAGTACACTTCTTGTCCCATTCGATGAGACTTTTTTCCCAGCACGGTGGGACTTTTTTCCCAAGGCGTTGGGACTTCTTTCCCAAGGCGTTGGGACATCTTTCCCAAGGCGTTGGGACTTCTTTCCCAGCACGGTGGGACTTTCTTCCCAAAGCGTTGGGACTTCTTTCCCAACGCAGTCGGAAAAATGAGACAATAGGGTGGTCCGCTTTATATGCTTTTGCAGGACGAGATAATCTTTGCCGCTGCAAACCCAAGGCTAAGCTCCCTCCCAATGCTAAGGAACAATATTGGACAACCAATAGTAGGATTAAGAAGTCAAACCAGTCAACTAAAATCAGGACGAGACAAAAAGTGAGAGTAACTTTACCATCACTGTTACCCTCACGGTTACTCTCACTGGATAACCATCTTGTTTATAATGTGTTATGCTATATACAGTGAGGGTATGAGGGTAAAAGACGAAAAAAAACATTCTGGGAGGGATAAATCAAAGGAAATGATTGGGGTGGCGTATTGACGAAGTCAAGGCAAACAGATAGGTAGGCGTCTGCGAGTACCCCATAAAAGCAGACACGGAATGCACCCCTTACCATCCCTCTGACATCCATGCAAAGGTCTTGTAATAGGCGCACTCCGTGCCCAGATTATCAAAAATTTAAACTACGCGCAGTTCTACCAGAACCGGCAGAATCATGAAACAATGTCTTATTGAATAGCTGCCAATGCTTTGTCGTAGTCAGGTTCCTGACCAATCTCGGGAACCAGCTCGGTATAAGCTACCTTGCCATCCTTACCGATTACAACCACCGCACGTGCCAGCAGACCCGCCAAGGGACCGTCGGCCATGCGCAAACCGTAACTCTCGTCGAAGTCGGTGAAACGGAAGTCGGACAAAGGGATGACATTCTCTATACCCTCGGTAGTACAGAAGCGGGCGTGGGCAAAAGGCAGGTCCTTGGAGATACACAGCACCACGGTATCTTTCAGGCCGGCGGCCAATTGGTTGAACTTGCGCACTGAGGTGGCGCATACGCTGGTGTCCAAGCTGGGGAAGATATTGAGAATGACTGTCTTTCCACTCAAGCTCTTTAGGGTGAGGGAAGATAAGTCGGTCTTAACCAACTTAAAGTCAGGTGCAAACTTACCTACATGAACGAACTCGCCGATTAACTTTACCGGCTGTCCCTTAAAATTTGTTGTTGCCATAATGCTTTCTTCTATTTTAATTTTACTGTAATAGAAACAATCTCTTGGAGGGATATGTTCAAAGAATCTTTGGTTTTGCTTATCTTTGCACGCAAACAATAGAACGTTATTCATAAAGAAAGGAAAGAATTATGGCAATGCATACATGGTTTGAATGTAAAATCCGTTACGAGAAGACAATGGAGAACGGAATGCTGAAGAAAGTGACTGAACCCTACTTGGTAGACGCACTTAGCTTTACGGAGGCCGAAGCAAGAATCATCGAGGAGATGACTCCCTACATGTCGGGTGAGTTTACCGTATCGGACATCAAACGGGCCAACTATAGCGAGCTGTTCCCCAGCGACGAAGAGGCGGCCGACCGCTGGTTCAAGTGCAAACTCATCTTCATCACGCTCGACGAGAAGAGCGGGGCGGAGAAGAAAACCTCCACGCAGGTGCTGGTGCAAGCCGCCGACCTGCGCGATGCCGTGAAGAAACTCGACGAGGGCATGAAGGGGACGATGGCCGACTACCAGATTGGTGCCGTGGCCGAGACCGCCCTGATGGACGTGTATCCCTACCACGCCGAACCCGACGACAAGCCTGAGTTTGACGCCTCTAAAGCCTGACCCACGATGACAAGCGTAGCTGACAACCTGAAGCAACTGCTGGCCGAACTCCCCGAGGGGGTCCGGCTGGTGGCTGTCTCGAAGTTCCACCCCGCCGGGATGATAGCGGAAGCTTACCAGGCGGGGCAGCGCATCTTCGGAGAGAGCAAGGTACAGGAGATGACAGCAAAGTACGAAGCCTTGCCCAAGGACATCCACTGGCACTTCATCGGCCACTTGCAGACAAACAAAGTGAAGTACATCGTACCCTACGTGGCACTGATCCATGGCATCGACAGCTACAAGCTGCTGGCCGAGGTGGACAAACAGGCCGCCAAGGCGGGACGCGTGGTGGACTGCCTGCTGCAGATACACGTGGCACAGGAGGAGACGAAGTTCGGCTTCAGCCCCGACGAATGTCGGGAGATGCTGGCCGCCGGAGCATGGAAGTCACTGGCACACGTGCGCCTCTGCGGACTGATGGGCATGGCCAGCAACACCGACGACGTAGAACAAATCGGGCGAGAGTTCCGTTTATTAAACGAACTCTTCCACGAGCTGAAAAGCACCAGCTTCGACGGTTCGGAAGCGTTCAGGGAGCTGTCGATGGGGATGTCGCACGACTACCACGAGGCGATTGCCGCCGGAAGCACCTTGGTGCGGGTGGGCAGCAAGATTTTTGGAGAACGAGTTTACAACTAACATAGCCACACTTAAATCCTATTTTATCATGGCCGATATACGAACCACTTTCGCGGGACTGCCGCTTAGGAACCCTATCATCATCAGTAGCTCGGGGTTGACCAACACCGTCGGGAAAAACAAACGACTGGATGCCGACGGCGCCGGTGCCATCGTGCTGAAGTCGCTCTTCGAAGAGCAAATCATGCTCGAGGTCGACCAGCTACAAGACCCCTCCTTCTACCCCGAAGGAAGCGAGTATTTGAAGGAGTATATACGCGAGCACAAGCTGTCGGGGTACCTACAACTCATCCGCGACAGCAAGCAAGCCTGCTCCATCCCCATCATCGCCAGCATCAACTGCTACCACGAGGCGGAGTGGATCGACTTCGCCCGCCAGATAGAGGAGGCGGGGGCCGACGCGCTGGAGATTAATATCCTCGCCTTGCCGTCGGAGACGGACTATGCCTACGGCGCCTTCGAGAAGGAGCACGTCAAAATCCTACGCCGGGTGAAGCAAAGCACCCACCTCCCCATCATCATGAAGCTGGGCAACAACCTCACCAGTCCCGTGGCACTCATCGAGCAGCTCTATGCCAACGGCGCGGCGGCGGTGGTACTGTTCAACCGCTTCTACCAGCCCGACATCGACATCGAGAAGCTGGAGCATACCTCGGGCGAGATATTCAGCAAGTCCTCCGACCTGTCCAACACCCTCCGCTGGGTAGGCATTGCCTCGGCCAAGGTAGAGAAGATAGACTATGCCGCCTCGCGAGGGGTAGTGACACCCGAGGCGATGGTGAAATGCCTGCTGGCCGGTGCCACAGCCGTAGAGGTGTGCAGTGCCATCTACCAACAGACGAACACCTTCATCGGCCAAGCCAATGCGTTTCTGTCCAACTGGATGGACCGCCAAGGCTTCGACAACATCGCCCAGTTCAAAGGCCGTCTGAACACCAAGGATATACAAGGCATCAACACCTTTGAACGTACCCAGTTCCTGAAGTACTTCGAGCGAATCAAGAATTAAAGATGTAGGGAAAGAAGAGCAACCTTCTTCAGCACCAAACGTCCCCGATACTGGCTGTTCACCTGCTTACGGAAGTCGACAAAGGCAGCATACTCTTCGGGGGGATAGGTGCCCTTGCGCAGAAAGAGGCGTTGGACAATCCGGATCTCGCCATCCTCCACCTTCACCTCGGAATGAAACGTACCAAACTTGCTATCCAAGTCTGTGACATGCGGGATGCCTTCGATGGTGTATCCCTGCGGCATGCGGAGGCAGATGCTATCGGTATCGCAATAGCCATAACCAATGTGGATGGGCAGGAGACGGCGAGTGTCGGCGGGGACGCTAAACGTCTTCCGATAGGCGTTGACGGGGATGAAGAGCCGGTTGCCGGTCTTCTGCCCATATAGGTTCGTAGTGGCGGTATAACTGATGATGCTCGTGGGATGGGCACTCTTCTGCTCGCTGAAATGCAAGGATTGTATGTCGGCTTGCGAGAGGTCGATACCATCCCGGAGCTTATCCTTCTGTTTGTCGGGCTTCAGGTAGCGGATGCCCGCCGCCTCTTGGTACTGGAACAGGCGAGAGGCCTGCGTAACCTCCATCCGTGCAGAGGCATCGGGTGCCAAGGTGACAAGCACCTGGTTGACTTGCGTATTCAACGAGTCGGGGTAGGTAGGCAACGTACAGAGGCGACCGCCGTCAGGTTCTATCAGCAACGCATCATGCCCCGCAATGCTTTCGTGCACGTAACCAAAAGGAAAGGAGGGATTGGTACACTCCAACCAGAGTGTATCGGCCGGCAAGGGAACCTGCAGGATGACATGATTCATCTGGGCAATGCTGGCAAAGTCGGGCAACAATCGCTCGTTCACCGTGCTGATAACAGTGTAGGTGGAAGGTATGCCCAACTCCTTCAGCATGGCACGGGTGTAGTTGGACAGCCCTTTGCAGTCGCCAAACCCCATACGACAGACATCAGCAGCAGCCATGGGCTGCCAGCCGCCGATGCCCAGCTGGATGCTGACATAGCGGGTGGTCTGCCCCAAGTAGTCGTACACGGCCTTTACCTTCTCGCGGTCGGTGGTACACCCACTCACTAACTGATGCAATTTAGCCCGAGCAGCTTCGGGCAACACGTCGCGCCCTTCAAGCAAACCAAGCTGCCACTTGCCAAAGGATTTCCAGTTCTCCATGGACCCTTCGGACTTATCAAACTTGAAAACGGAGGGGGCGAAGTAGGCATAAGGCGTAAGAGTGGACAACGGAGGTGCATAAGGTTCACGAGGAATGGATGGGAGGTTTTGTGCCGTCAGCTCTACGATTTGCTCGCCAGCGGCACCAGCCCGTTCATTTACTTGGATTTTTCCACCCTCGGCTTGAACGAGGTGATAGCGACACGTCTGCCCGGGCGCCTGCTCCATGCGGTAGCTTGCCTTCTCGACGCTTTGCCGATAGGCTCGCTGCGGACTGAACGTAGGGTAGAAAGCCAAACCGTTGTTGTTTCTCACTTCCCATTCATAAGTGATGGTAAACGGGAACGAGGGGAAATCGCACTCGTAGTAGTACATATAATTGTCATCGCCCAAATTGGAGGAGCTATACTCCGTACGTTGCAGGTCCGACTTTTTAATCTTTCGCGCTACGCTACCGGAGGCGGTTCGGATCTCCCCCGAGAAGCTCTGCAAGGAGTTGAAACGGTCGCCCCCGCAGTAGAACTGCGCCGCCTCCAGTCCTTTACGATTAAGGACCTTCACACTGCGCACGTAGGTCATCGTGGCTTGCGTCATCGACTTGCAGCGCACTTCCGTACGGTCGTTCAGCACGGTGGAATATACCTCTCCCGCATCGGCCTGCGCCTTGGCAGGCTGGGCAGGCAAGCTGCATAGGAGCATAGCCACGGCGGCTGCCTTGACGAATAAATCGGATAAACTCATATTGTTCTCGTTGCTTTATAGTTTCTTGATAACCATCATCTCGTTATTCTTCTCGGCCACCATCTCCCAGAACTTCTTCACTCCAGCATAGTCGGTGGAAAGATAGAAGAGATTAGTGAAAGTGAAAGAGTAGGTAGCCACAACGTCGTGCCCTTCTTGGCGAATCAGGTAACGGCAAATGCCTTTCCTGTCTTCAGTTGATACCGTCATCGGCTGAGGCAACTCTTCTACGGCATACCCCTCGGGGAGTGCCAGGCGAATGGCCATCGTATATTGCTCGGCATAAGGCATCTCAATGGGGAGTTTGCGCTCCGACTGTTTGAACGGACACTGCGTGAGCTGCGTAAAGAGAAGGGGATTGATGTAGATAAAGTCTCCGTTGACGCTCTCCTGCTTCTCAAAGTTGAAGCTTTCTTTCACTCGGTTGGTAAAGGAGGCCATAAATTCCGTATGATAGTCCGTGACGCGGACATGCCTGTCCGTTTCTATCTGCTTGACAAAGTCCGCGCTGTCTTTGGCGGCACGGTAGTCGCGCCGGAGGTTGGCAGCGTATTGGCCTTCATAGCTACACTGACGACTGCCTGTGACCTTTCCGTCGGGATGCAGCTGAGCCTGAATGGAAGAGCGTACCTGGTTCCTTCCCAACCGGCTGAGGTCGAGGAATTGGCCCTCGCTATTGCCACGCAACAAGCGCCCCTTCTCCACCATCAGCACCGGAGGGAGCAGGTTGAGCGCTCCGTTGCTGACCGAGCCGTCTATAAACGCCAACGTACTGTCCGTGTCGGCGATGGCCACCACAAACGTGTTGAGCTTATCCAAAGAAGGATGGGTGACAGGGAGCATCCCCCTGTTTCTGCAACTCATCACTACCGGGTAGCAGGGAATCTTAGCATCACGCAGCATACTCATCAGCACAAAATTGATATCGGCATTGCTGCCCGTCCCTTCCTTGATGGCCTTCCGCATCCCCGTGCCATAGAGACGATACTCACCGTTCCACGAGATTTTCTTCTTGAGGTAAGCGAAGAGGGCGGTAGCCTTCTCCTCATTATTGGACAATCCATCCAGCAACGGCTTCAGCGCCGCCATCTCGTCACGATAAGGGTTGCGAATCTTGAGCAACGAGCCGAAGTCATCGTCTTTCCGCAAAAGCTCATCAATGTCTTTCCAATCCTGCGTGAACGACTTGTAGGGTTGCTGGGGGAAATTCTCACCTTTCAGCTCAAAGAACGCCCCCGCCATAAAATCTTGAGGATACCACACATAACTGTCGGTACGAAGGGCCGGTAGTTGCTCACCAGTAAAAGAGAGGTGACGTCCAAGACAGTTCAGCCGCTCCATCTGTCCGTTGTAGTGCAGGGTATAGTTCAGGTTCACCTGCTCATCCTTTGCTTTCAAGTTTCCTCCCCGCGTCTCCAGGCTGAACACGTAATACTCTGGTATCACAATATCGTATTGAGTGTGCAACACGGGGATGTCACGTTGCGCATGGAAGGGTTCAATTCTCCAGAAGAGGTCCGAATAGAGGTTGTACTTATACTCGAACACCGTCCCTTCACGTACGGCAGGGATGGAGAACTTCATCACCATATAGGACTTATTAAGGCGTTCGGTGAATACCAGGTCACGCTTCATCTTGGTACGCACCAGCTTGCCGTCCTCCATATTGTAAGCCGAGGCATCCAGCGAACTTATATTTTCTCGAGTAGTTCCTCCCCCACTCTCTCTATTATAATAAGGTATAGAGATGTTAGCGTATGAAGTACCTTCCGACTTCAACACTTTAATCTTCACCTCGTAGTCATACACAACACAGAACTGATTGTTGACCAAATCATAGCGGACATCAGTTTTGGAATAGAGCACAACGGCTGTTGCGGCCGTGTCGGGCATGTATGCCGTCATGGTCAGTTCCTCCCGGGCAGGCTTGCCATATTTCAAACTGGGCTTGATGGTAGCAGTCGGTTGCTGCGCATGGGCAACCGATAGGAAGGACAAGAGAAATGCGCTAATAGCGAGTAGTTGTCTTTGCATATTACTTCATTTTTCATTAGTATATGGCACAAATATAGCTTAAAAACTTTAAAATGCACTCAAAAGGAAGTTTTTATCCCCAAAAGTTTTTGTAATAACGCAGTTAATCGTATTTTTGTGTACAATTTTGGTATTGCGAGATGACAGACGAAGAGAAGAAGCTATTGAGCACCTTTGAAACGCAACTCCGGCATTTGATGTATCTACACGATGAAGTGAAGCGTGAGAATGTCCGGCTGCATACCCTTTTGGAGGAGGAGCGCCTGAAGACAGACGCGCTATTGGCTCAATGTGACGAACTCAAGACAAGCTACGCAAACCTAAAGGCGGCAACAGCTATTAGCCTTCACGATAGCGACGTGAAGGAGACGAAGCTGCGATTGTCTAAGTTAGTGCGTGAAGTCGATAAATGCATCGCTTTGCTGAACGAATGAAGAGAGTGATGTATGAACGATAAGATAGAGAAAATAAAGATAAACCTGCACATGGCAGACGTCAACTACCCGCTCACCATCTCACGAGAGGATGAAGAGCTGGTGAGAGAGGCTGCCAAACAGGTGAACATCAAGGTGAACGCATACCGTAAACGGTATCCGGAGCTGGAGAAAGACAAGCTCATTACCATGGTGGCCTATCAGTTTTCGGTAGAGAAGCTACAATTGATGCAGCGGAACGACACCGCTCCGTATGCAGAGAAAGTACAAGAGCTAACCGAGTTGCTGGACGAATACCTCAATGAGAAGTAACCGTCCGCCGCAACCGCTGATAACAAGAAACTCCGCGCACTGTGGATGTCAAAGCCCATTAACAATGGGGTTCGGCATAGGCAGTGCGTTTTTATTTATATATTAAAACTTAAATGTAAAATGATAGTAACGATAGCAACAACTATTGCCGGCTTCATTGTAGGAGGAGTCCTTACATACATCCTGTTTCGATATGTACTGAAGTCCAAGTATGACAAAGTACTCAAAGAAGCAGAGACGGAAGCAGAGGTAATCAAGAAAAACAAGCTGTTGGAAGTAAAGGAGAAATTCCTGAACAAGAAGGCTGACTTGGAGAAGGAAGTGGCCCAGCGCAATCAGAAGATTCAGCAGGCCGAGAACAAGCTAAAACAACGCGAGATGGCCCTCGGCCAACGCCAGGAAGACCTGCAACGCAAAAAGCAGGAGACAGAGGCGGTACGAGAGAACCTCGAGGTACAACTCGGCATCATAGAGAAGAAAAAAGAGGAGCTGGACAAGCTGCAACACCAAGAGATAGAGAAGCTGGAAACCATCTCGAGCCTCTCGGCGGAAGAGGCCAAAGAGCGCTTGGTAGAATCGCTGAAAGAGGAAGCCAAGACCCAGGCCCAGTCGTACATCAACGACATCATGGACGATGCCAAGCTGACGGCCAGCAAAGAGGCCAAGCGCATCGTCATCCAGTCCATCCAACGGGTGGCTACGGAGACGGCCATCGAAAACTCCGTCACCGTATTCCACATCGACTCGGACGAAATCAAAGGACGTATCATCGGACGCGAAGGACGTAACATCCGTGCCTTGGAGGCCGCTACCGGTGTGGAAATCGTGGTAGACGACACGCCCGAGGCCATCGTCCTCTCTGCTTTTGACCCCGTTCGCCGTGAGATTGCCCGCCTGGCATTGCACCAACTGGTGACCGACGGCCGCATCCACCCCGCCCGCATTGAAGAGGTGGTGGCCAAGGTGCGCAAACAAGTGGAAGAAGAAATCATCGAGACAGGTAAACGCACCACCATAGACCTGGGCATACATGGGCTACACCCCGAACTGATTCGCATCGTCGGTAAGATGAAGTACCGCTCGTCCTACGGCCAGAACCTGCTGCAACACTCGCGCGAGACAGCCAACCTATGCGCCGTGATGGCCTCGGAGCTGGGCTTGAACCCGAAGAAAGCCAAACGAGCCGGCCTGTTGCACGACATCGGCAAGGTGCCCGACGAAGAACCGGAACTGCCACACGCCCTGCTGGGCATGAAGCTGGCGGAGAAGTACAAGGAGAAGCCCGACATCTGCAACGCCATCGGCGCCCACCACGACGAGGTGGAGATGACCAGCCTACTGGCCCCCATCGTACAAGTGTGCGATGCCATCTCGGGCGCACGTCCGGGTGCACGCCGCGAAATCGTAGAGGCGTACATCAAACGACTGAACGACCTCGAACAGCTGGCCATGACCTACCCCGGCGTCACCAAGACGTACGCCATTCAGGCCGGACGCGAGTTGCGTGTCATCGT
>JAISIX010000197.1 GCA_031261805.1 Mediterranea sp. (in: CFB group bacteria) | reverse complement strand
CGGGCCTTGCCCAGGAAGGTGGCCAGGTGCTCCTTTTCGCGCTTCTGGTCGGTGTTGAGCAACGACATATAGCCTTCACGTCCGCCCCAGAACACGTAGTTCGTGCCACCCAGCTCAATGGTAGCGTCGATAGCATTCTTTACCTGTACGGCAGCACGCGCCACTACGTCGAAGTTGGGGTTGGTAGCCGCGCCGTTCATGTAGCGCTTATGGCCGAACACGTTGGCCGTGCCCCACAGCAGTTTGATGCCTGTCTCGGCTTGTTTCTGCTTGGCATAAGCCACAATGGCTTTCAGGTTGGCTTCATACTCCTCGATGGTGTCCGCCTCGTCAATCAGGTCCACATCATGAAAACAATAGTACTCGATGCCCAGCTTCTGCATAAACTCAAAGCCCGCATCCATCTTTTTCTTGGCTGCCTCCAGCTTGTCGGGCGCACCGTTCCACGGGAAGCTCTTTGTGCCGGGGCCAAACTGGTCGCTACCTTCGGCACACAGCGTATGCCACCATGCCATAGCGAACTTCAGCCACTCTTTCATCGGCTTGCCCATCACCACCTTGTTGGCTTCGTAATAGCGAAATGCCAACGGGTTCTTACTTTCAGTACCTTCAAACTTAATCTTCCCAATCATCGGGAAGTACTCTTTTGTTGCCATAATACGTCGATTTTTAATAGATTGATTATACTTTAATGAGGGATAAAGAATAGAGGGAGCGCAGCGGCACCACATTCTTCATTCCTGATTCTTCATTCCTGATTCTTCATTCCTAATTTCTCATAGATTTCTCCAGCCGGTGTTTCCAGCGGCCATAAGCGTCGGCATAAGCCTGCCGTTGCGCCATGTTGGGTTCTATCACGTCAAGCTTCTCGAGCGTGGCGAAGGCTTCGCCGTTGTCCTTATAGATACCCGCCCCGATACCTGCTCCTTTGGCGGCACCCACCGCCCCGTCGGTATCATAGAGTTCGATAGTAGCACCCGTCACCCCGGCCAGCGTGTCGCGGAAGATGGGGCTAAGGAACATATTGGCGTGTCCGGCATGTATCTTTTTCACCGGAATGCCCATCTGCTCCATGATGTCAATGCCATACTTAAAGGAGAAGACGATGCCCTCCTGCGCGGCACGGATGAGATGATGCTTACCATGTGTATTGAAGTCCACACCCCGAATGCTACAACCGATTTCTTGGTTGCACAACATGCGCTCCGCCCCGTTGCCAAAGGGCAGTATGCTGATGCCTGCGCTACCGATGGGGGCTTTGGAGGCCAGCACGTTCATCTCGTTGTAGGAGATGCCTTCGGGAGCGATGTTGCGCCGTATCCATGAGTTCAGGATGCCCGTGCCGTTGATGCAAAGTAGCACGCCCAAACGGGTATGCGCAGCGGTATGGTTGACATGCGCAAAGGTGTTGACACGCGACTGCGGGTCGTAGTTCACCTCGCCGTTCACGCCATACACCACGCCCGATGTACCAGCGGTGGAGGCTATCTCACCGGGATTGAACACGTTGAGTGAAAGGGCATTATTGGGTTGATCACCAGCCCGATAGGTGATGGGCGTCCCCTCTTTCAGCCCCAGCTCGGCAGCGGCAGAGGCTTGCACACGCCCTTGCTCGGCAAAGGTGGGACGGATGGTAGCGATGAGCGAAGTGTCGAAGCCGTAGTAGCCCATCAGGAAGTCGGCCAGCCGACAGTTCTTAAAGTCCCAGAACATCCCTTCGGAAAGGCCCGACACAGTGGTGCACACTTCTCCGCTCAGCTTCATGGCAATGTAATCGCCGGGCAGCATGATTTTGTCTATCCGCTCGTAGATGTCCGGCTCGTTCTCCTTGACCCAAGCCAGCTTGGAGGCGGTGAAGTTGCCCGGCGAGTTGAGCAGGTGCGAGAGGCACTGCTCCTCCCCTATCTCCTCGAAAGCCCGCTCTCCGTAAGGGACGGCGCGGGAGTCGCACCAGATGATGGCCGGACGGAGCACCTGTTGCTGCTTGTCCACACATACCAACCCGTGCATCTGGTAAGAGATGCCGATAGCTTTCACCTCGGCGGCGTTGACACCCGACTCGGCCAAGATGGCGTGCGTAGCCAGTTTGGCGTTCTCCCACCAGCTCTCCGGGTCTTGCTCCGCCCATCCGGGGTTCACGGCGGTAATCTTCGCCTCTGTCTTCGGGTAGAAAGCCGAGGCGACGCATCGTCCCGTCTCGGCATTTACCAAGCTCGCCTTGACCGACGAGCTTCCAATATCGTAACCTAATAGAAACATGTGAGGTAATGTATTTTGTTTGTTAATGCATCGATTGGCCGGCAATCAGCGCCTCGTCTTATTATATTTCTTCTTGTCGAGCTTGTAGTAGCGGGCTGCCCGATGGGCCACGCCCTGCTCCCGCTCCTCCAAGGGGACGACATACTCCATCATCGCTATCTTCTTATGGAAGTTGCGCACATCCAGTGGCTTGGCATACACCACCTCGAAGAGGGTGCGCAACTGCGCTGCCGTAAACTTACGGGGAAGGAGTTCGAAGAGCATCAACGGTTCCGAATCCACAAAATGGCGGATATGCATCAATGCCTCCTTTATGATAAGGTTATGGTCGAAGGCCAGTGTGCCCACTTCATCGACCGCTACCCAGCAGGCTTGCGACTGATCGAGGTTGCGATCCAACGCACGGCCAATCTTCACCATGGCCAGGTAGGCGATAGTCACGATGCGCTCCACCTTCGACTGCATCGCCCTTTCCAGCCATTGCACATCCCTTGGGTCGTTGGTCCGGTTCTTGGAGCCAAATGCTTTAAACTGTTTCAAACGCACGTTCCTCACGCCCGTCAGCTCCAGCAACACACGCTGTGCCGCCTCGTCCAAATCTTCGTCCCGATAAATCAGGCTCCCGGGAAGCTTCATATCATGATACACTTCGCCGTCACTCTCCCCTGCTCGTTTCACCAGCAAGACTTTCAGTTGCTCTCCGTCAAAACCAATCACTACACAGTCTACCGAGATGTGATTGTTTGCCAATGGTAAGTTGTTCCCCATATCTCTTATTTTCTTTTGGTATTACGCTGCAAATATAGAGGGAGATATTGAATATAGCAAGCTTCACATATATGCTATAAAACACTGTTTCACACAGAAGTACATATCATACTACGTACAATATATCCGTAGAGCGTTATCATACCTTTTACAGTATGTACTTTATCCTCTCGCACGCAGGAGTAATTGTAGTAAGTACGCAAAGTATCATTCGGCCTTATCATCAGTAGTTTTCACCTATCCATCTGTCCAGCAGAAAGAGGAGACTTATTGTATTCCACCCCATCCATGTCTTCAAATACGGGAGATTCGTGCTGTCATATCACAAAAAAGCGTAACTTTGCCGCCGATATCAAACTAACACATTAAATAAATAAGGTATATATGAAAGCTTATGTATTTCCGGGACAAGGTGCCCAGTTTGTAGGAATGGGCAAGGACTTGTACGAAAGTTCGGCTCTGGCAAAAGAACTGTTTGAGAAAGCCAATGATATCCTCGGGTATCGCATTACTGATATTATGTTCAACGGCACGGACGAAGACCTTCGGCAAACCAAGGTGACGCAGCCGGCCGTATATCTGCACTCCATCATCTCGGCCTTGTGCCTGGGCGATGAGTTTAAGCCCGAAATGACCGCCGGTCACTCTTTAGGCGAATTCTCGGCCTTGGTAGCCGCTGGCGCCCTGAGCTTCGAAGATGGACTGAAGCTGGTGTATGCCCGCGCCATGGCCATGCAGAAAGCCTGTGAGGCAACCCCCTCCACCATGGCTGCCATCATTGCCCTGCCCGACGAAAAGGTGGAGGAGATTTGCGCCCAGGTAAGCGCCGAAGGCGAGGTGTGTGTGCCGGCCAACTACAACTGCCCGGGACAAATCGTCATCTCTGGCTCCTTGCCAGGTGTAGAGAAAGCTTGCGAGCTGATGAAAGCCGCCGGAGCCAAACGCGCCCTTCCGCTGAAGGTGGGCGGCGCTTTCCACTCGCCACTGATGGAACCGGCCAAAGTGGAGCTGGAAGAGGCTATCCACGCCACCAAAATCCACACCCCTCACTGCCCTGTCTACCAGAACGTAGACGCGTTGCCCCACACGGACCCCGAAGAGATTAAGCGCAATCTCATCGCCCAGCTCACGGCCTCCGTTCGCTGGACACAGTCCGTAAAGAACATGGTAGCTGACGGCGCTACCGACTTCACCGAGTGTGGCCCCGGCGCTGTGCTGCAAGGCCTCATCAAGAAGATAGACAACACGGTAAGCGCGCACGGCATACAGTAAGCAGCGATTTGGCAAAGCGGGGCACGCCCGTCTTCTTTGCCGTACAAACCAACAAAGAGACTCCGCAATCCTCGTCCTGATTACCAGGGCAAGGGTTACGGAGTCTCTTGGTTATAGTCGTAATCCTCCCGTCTCTAAAGCCTGTGTACAAGTCCACTAAAAACATTAAGGGAAGTTGAGACGTTCCTATACTATATAAAGAATATATTTCCAAAACCCTTTCAATCCTGACCAGAACATGAAGATACATGAATACCAAGCCAAGGACCTCTTCTCGAAGCACGGCATACCCGTAGAGAAGCACAGTTTGTGCATGAGTGCGACCCAAGCGGCAACCGCCTACCAGCAACTGGGAGTCGAGAAGGCAGTAATCAAAGCACAAGTACTCACAGGAGGGCGCGGCAAAGCCGGCGGAGTAGTAGTGGTCGACAGCCGCGAGAGAGCCTACGAAGAAGCCGCACGCATACTCAACATGAGCATCAAGGGCCTGCCAGTGCGACAGGTGCTGGTGAGCCAAGCTGTCGACATAGCCGCCGAATACTACGTCGGCCTCACCGTCGATAGGCAGTCACGTTCCCTCCTACTTATGCTCAGCGCTTCGGGCGGCATGGACATCGAAGAGGTGGCCAAGCAGACACCCGACAGAATCACACGATATGCCATCGACCCTTTCATCGGCCTGCCGTCCTACATCGCACGACACCTCGCCTTCTCCCTCTTCACCCAGAAAGAGCAGGCGTTCCAGCTGGCCGACATCCTGCAAAAACTCTATCGCATCTGTATTGATAACGATGCCTCACTGGTAGAGATTAACCCTTTGGTACTCACCAGCAAAGGCAGCCTTATAGCTGTTGACGCCAAAATGGTGTTCGACCACAACGCCCTCTACCGACAACCCCAACTCCACCAACTCGTACAACTCACCGAAGAGGAGAGGCGGGAGGAAGAGGCCAAGGAGAAAGGCTTCAGCTACGTGCAGACCGAGGGCGACATCGGTTGCATGGTGAATGGTGCCGGACTGGCCATGACCACCATGGACGTAATTAAGCTACACGGCGGAAGGCCCGCCAACTTCCTCGACATCGGCGGCAGCTCCAATCCCGACAAGGTGACGGAAGCCATGAAGTTCCTCTTGGAGGACAAGCAGGTACAGGTTGTGCTTATCAACATATTCGGAGGCATCACCCGCTGCGACGACGTGGCTACCGGCCTCATCCATGCCTTCGAGCAACTGGCCACCAACATCCCCGTGGTAGTACGCCTTACCGGCACCAACGAAGAACAAGGACGCGCCATACTCCGGGGGAACCGCCATTTCCAGATTGCCACCGACCTGAAAGAGGCTACCGAGATGGCTCTACAAGCCAAAAACTTAAAACCATAACCCATAGAAACAACCATGAGCATCTTTATCAACAAACAAGATACCCGGGTGATAGTACAAGGCATCACCGGCAGGGACGGCATCTTCCACACCCGCAAAATGATAGCCTACGGCACCCAAGTAGTAGGTGGTACCTCGCCAGGCAAAGCCGGCATAGTCGTCGATGGCATACCCGTATTCAACTCCATGTACGAGGCCGCAATCCAGACTGGCGCCAACACCTCTATCATCTTCGTGCCCGCCCCCGCATCGGCCGACGCCATTATGGAGGCGGCCGATGCCGGCATACGGCTCATCATCTGCATCACCGAAGGCATCCCTACGCTGGACGTGATACGCGCCGCCAACTTCGTGGAGCGGAAAGGCGCCACCCTGATTGGCCCCAACTGCCCCGGCCTCATCTCCCCCGGACACTGCCTCGTAGGCATCATGCCCGGACAAATCTTCAAGGAAGGCAACGTAGGCATCATCAGCCGTAGCGGCACGCTCACCTACGAAGTGGCACACCACCTCACGCTTCACGGCATGGGACAGTCCACCGCCGTAGGCATCGGAGGTGATCCGGTGATAGGCACCAGCTTTATAGAGGTAGCCCAACGGTTGCTGGAGGACGAACAGACACACGCCATCGTACTGATAGGCGAGATAGGAGGCAACGCCGAGGAACAAGCCGCCACCTACATCCAGGCACACAACCCGCACCAGAAACCCGTGGTGGCGTTCATCGCCGGCAAGTCGGCCCCTCCGGGCAAGCAGATGGGCCATGCAGGCGCCATCGTCTCCGGCAGTTCGGGTTCGGCCCAGGAGAAAATCGCCTTTCTGGAGAAGGCAGGGATTCCAGTGGCCGCAGAACCGGCGGATATCCCGCTGCTTTTGCGAGGAAAGTTCTGAAAGACAACCGTTGTTGTCGCTGAAACGTGTACCTTTGTTCCCTCTAAAACAGATGAGAACATGCAATATACGTCTCACTACCGGTCGCCCATCGGTGACCTCACCCTCGCGGCCGATGAGCAAGGCCTCACCGGCCTGTGGTTCGATGGGCAGAAATACTTCGGCAGCACGCTGACACCTCTGCACCAAGACAAGCCCCTACCCCTCTTCGAAGAGGTGGAGCATTGGCTCGACCTCTATTTCGATGGCAAGCAACCCAAGGGCGTCCCTCCACTGCATCTGGAGGGTACGCCCTTTCGGCTATCCGTGTGGCAGCTACTCCTCGAGATTCCCTACGGCGAGCTGCGTACCTACAAGCAGCTGGCCGAAGAGCTGGCACGCCGACAAGGCCTCCGCACCATGTCGGCACAAGCCATCGGCGGTGCCGTGGGGCACAACCCCATCAGCCTCATCGTGCCCTGTCACCGCATCGTTGGCAGCGATGGCAGCCTGACAGGATATGCCGGAGGCATGGAGCGAAAAGAGTGGCTGTTGCGGATGGAAAGAAAATAATTCTTAAAATAATCGCTCATTTCCTTTGCTTTTACAAGAAAAGCTTTATACCTTTGCTCTACCGTTAGTGGAAAGTCTTCTTTCCCTGACGTTTTATAATCTCTAAAAACGGAAGCGTTTACGCATTATCCTGCACCGACCTACTGCCGATACACCCTAATACGCAATAACTCCACGCTTTTACCAACTATTAATAGCCTGCCGGAGGAGCGAGGAGGCGAAACTTTATAGATGTATGAAAAATACGTTCCTTATTTATCGAGTACCCATAAAGGTTCGATGCCTTTTGCCATTGTTCACACTATTGCCCACAACATTATGGGCACAGTACACGCCCGAACTACCCAAGATTCTACCCCAAACCCCACAAGCGGCCGCCTTTGAGCGGTATGGCGAATACCCCATCAGCCCGGCTACGGGAGTGCCGCAGATAGATATACCTCTCTATACTATTGAGTGTGGGGATATCAAAGTACCTATATCCATTTCCTACCATGCTTCGGGTATTAAAGTTGAGGATGTAGCTACGCCAGTCGGGGTGGACACTCAATTGGGGAGGAAGTATTACCCAGCAAGTCAAGTTGGCTGCGGACAATGGCAATTTCTTTATTGCTTCTAAGGCTATGGCAAAAGAATGGATGGAGGCACACAAATATGGGGCAACTTTAGCAGAAAGCCTTTATCCTTTTGGAAATACGCCTTTTGACACGCAATCAGACCGATACATATATTCTTTTAATGGAAAATCTGGTGTATTTGAGTACAATACAGAAACAGGAGAATTACTTCCCGTACCCTATGCCCCTATAGAGATTACGACCAATAATGGTTTTCAGATTAAAGATTCTGATGGGCATATCTATTTTTTCGGAATAGGAGACGAAGTACTTCGGAGTGATGGAACACGCACTTCCGAGGCTTATTATATAACGAAAATCAAGTCGCAGCTATCAGGAGATTCTGTCGTCTTTTCTTATAAAAGTGGAACAGAATATCATCAATGGGTCAATTCGAATCTATGTGGAAAAGGTCTTGAATATAAAAGGCCGGACTATGGATATTACCCATTGACACCCCAGTCTGGCAAAGAAGAAATACATACAACCGAATACGACTTGCAATATATTCCATACTTATTGGACAGCATTAAATGGAAAGGCAACTATATTAATTTCAGCTATACATCTGACCGACAAGACAAATACAAAGATAGACTAACGAGAATGACCGTATATGCCCAAACAGGAAAAGTACGAGACATTACATTTGACAATAATCATTATTGGGGAAACAAGGCTCGTAACTATCGCATGAGGTTAGAAGGCATTGCAATGCGAGATGCGGTTGATGAAGCAACGAAGCAATATAGGCTTAACTATAATATGACCCCATTGCCAGACTATAACTATTACAGCTTGAATGTCGATTCACCCTCAGGAACAGACTATTGGGGGTACTATAATGGTTCGTCCACGCATTTGCCCGTGAACATTTTCCCTTATGCCTATTTTCCTGTCCGTGGCATAAATCGAGACCCCAATGAGGACTTAATGAAAGCATGCTGTTTGCAGAGTATTTATTATCCGACCGGTGGGCACACGACCTTTGAGTTTGAAGCCAATCGCGCCACAGGTGCGTATGATTATAGAAGAGAACTATCAATTGTTGGAGGCTTGCGCATACACAAAATCATATCTTTCACGGATTCGGGCGAAGCTAAGATAGAAAGCTTCGAGTATGAGGGGACTATCAATCAAATGATAACAAGAGATATGTTTCAATATACGCAGCAACATCTTTATGCGGAAACCCCATCTGATGGAGCGTCCGCACAATTAACAGACAGCTATTGGGGCCTTGCATCAATTGAGATTCCTATCTGGAATATGATTAGCAGCGAACCGCTCTATTCTCTTACAGGTTTTGGCAGCAGCGCTGTATTTTACCACACGATTACCAAATATATAGGCACACCCACCCAAAATTCAGGGAAACAGATACTTCGCTACGCAGACGACATGGATTACGCTAAGCTATTTAGTAGCAATGATGCATATAGTAATGGATTTATTGATGACGCAACAACACTATGCGGCCTGCGCAGCTTCGACTATGATATGCCTTGGCTCTTTCATCCGTATAATAATTATGAAGCGGGATTGTCCACCCCACTATTGTATGCGGAAGAAGACTACGAATATGCGAACGGAACATACATCTTGCGCAAAAAAGTACACAATGAATATCAAGGAATAGACAAAGGCGTCTTTGTAAGCGGGGTACATATCAGCACACGTACCGACATGCAGAATAATCATGCCCGAACAGATGGACAAGGCTTTTTCCCTTATTTATCCATGGATGAATATAACCAACGAGAATTGGCTATCTATGACCAAAAAGCCATCCGTTATTTCTATCTCCTTAAACAGAGCAGAAGCACGGAATACCTTGCCGATGATAGCGTCTCCACAACGGTCAATTACAGTTACGACCCTGAATATCGCACTCTCTCTCCTATCCAAACGGTAACTGACAAAAGTGATGGGACAAGCCTTACCGAGACATTCCTGCACCCCTATGACTTCGCGGAACCTGTCTACGTGGAAATGGCAAGCAAATATGTGATGGAGCCAATTGTGAAACGGATTAAAAACGATAACGAGTCGGTAATTGCCTTGGAGAATTCCTATAAGCTTCACAACGGATTGTTTGTCACAGACCAGATCAAGTCGTCCAAAAACTCCATAGCCCAAACAAACATCACCTACCATACTTACGATAGCTATGGCAATCCCATATACATAACGAAAGACGATGGCATCAGGCTGATGTACCTTTGGTCATACAACGGGCAATACCCTATCGCGGAAATACAAATGGGAGGTTACAGCGACACGCAAGTAGAGAATATTGTAAAAGGATTGTTCTCCGTCAGTAGCCTAAACGAACTTTCCCGAATGGATGTCCCCGCTAAAGCCCTGCTTAGGGATGGCGCGCTGCAAAAGGCTTTACCTAACGCACAAGTGACGACCTGCACGTACAAGCCGTTGGTGGGGGTAACCTCAATCACAGATTCAGATTGCACAACCACTTACTATGAGTATGACGGGCCAGGACGATTGAAATGGAGCTATATCAATGACGAGGATGGGAATAGACTATATTTAAAGAGAGAGATGTATCATTATAAAAATCAATAGGCTATGAAGACAAGAATATCAATACTCGTATTATTCCTTCTATCCATATTGCCCAATAGGATGTTAGGACAATATTTTTTAGTGGGACATGAACAGAGTTTCTCATACAGTGGCCAATTCAATAATAAGACAACTGCGTCGTTTACTTTTAATTCGTCGTACGATGTCGCCGTGTTGACAGTATCAGCCAATGGTAATATAGATGTAAGCGGGCCTATAACTTGGAACTCGCACTGCCGAAATAGCGGAGGAATCGCAATAATCAAGAACCAACCAGCTGGAGCATACATAGTATCTGTCAGTGGAGTTACAGGTCCGGCATTGACTATTACAATAAGTGTTGATGGTGAGGGTGAGGAACAACTTGATGCTGATTATATAGCTGAAGAGACTAACTCAATCAAGATACATTTGGATGAAGACCCCGCAGAGGAAGAAGAACCTCCTGCCGAACCGGCTCCCCCCTTCCATCCAGCCGCAATCAACGTAGGCACTTCAACCCAAAACTATATCGTTACCCGTACCTATACAAGTGCGAATGCCTCTTCATGGCAGGACAAGGTCATCTATTACGACGGTCTTGGCCGTCCCATAGAAACCGTGCAAGCCAGTGCCAGCCCAACCACCAGCGCCGACCTCGTGACCTACCAAGAGTACGACAACGCGGGGCGTGCCTCCAACGTATGGTTGCCTACGGTTACCACCGCGGGTAACGGAGCCTTTGTGCCTTTTGCCGATTTCACCACAAAAGCCGCCAACACGTACACCAACGAGACGAAGCCGTACGCAAAGCCCGTCTATGAGGCCTCGCCGTTGAATCGTATTGTGGAGCAGTACGGCCCGGGGCAGGCTTGGCACGACAACCACCGGAGCGTAAAGACTACCTTCCTCACCAACGAAGTGGGGAACGACACACTAAACTGCATCCTCTACGAGCCATTGACCGTAGTCTCTGCCACCGATACCCTTGTCACCATCACCAATACGGGCAATTACGCCACGGCACAACTCCACGTCACCCGTACCGAAGATGAGGACGGCAACGCCTCCTTCGAATTCAAGGACAAGCAGGGCAAAGTCGTCCTCACTCGCCAAATCAACGACAAGGAAGACGGTACGAAAGAGACGTTCGACACCTATTATATATATGATGACTACGGCAACAAGGTCGCCGTGCTCCCACCCGAGGCTTCCGACCGGCTAAAGGCTACCGGGACATGGACCAACGCCAACTCCACCGTGCTGCGTGACTATGCCTTCCTCTATCTGTACGACGTACGCAACCGGAACATCGCCAAGCGCCAACCCGGGCAACAATGGACGTACTACGTCTACGACACGGCCGATCACTTGGTGTTCACCCAAACCGGCAACCTGCGGGCGCAAGGTAAGTGGATGTTCACTTTGCAAGATGACTTCGACCGGGACTGCCTGACAGGGCTTTGCTCCAATACGCTGAACCCGTTTGCCGCAGCGCCGCTCGCTTCCGTTGTTAAGGCTACACGTAGTGCCTCCGCCACGTTCCATGGCTACACCTTGTCGGGAGTGACATTGTCCAGTCCCACTTTGCTGGATGCCAAGTACTACGACGACTATACCTTCGTTGGCACGAACGGCTTCCCATCCTCCGCGAACTTTGGTTATGACTCATCGTTGGAGACTGACGGCTTCGGTCAGCGCTATGCCACCAGCTCCAAGACGATGTTGACCGGCGAGAAGATAGCAAGATTGGACAACAGCGCCACTTCGGCAGTTTACGACTATACCGTAAACTACTACGACTACCGCCATCGCCTTATCCAAACGAAGTCGACCAACCAGCTGGAAGGGTACGACCTTACCTGCACCGTTTATGACTTCACGGGACATCCCACTAAAGTGAAACACATGCAGACAGGCAGTGGCAAGTCTACCCAAACGGAGTTGTACACCTATACGTACGACAACATGGGTCGCTTGCTCACTACCAAACACAAGCTGAATGCGGGTTCGGAAGTGACCTTGGTTGATAATGTGTACGATGAGCTGGGGCGGCTAAAGAG
>JAISIX010000144.1 GCA_031261805.1 Mediterranea sp. (in: CFB group bacteria) | reverse complement strand
GGGCTGGGCTAAGAGCCTTACAGGCAAAGGCTTTCAGCCACCTTGGGCCTTTCAGGCCACCGCCCATTGCACACACCGGTTGTGCGCAACCTACGGAGGTGCACCGCACACCCTTCATGTAGCCCGGCAGCAAGCTGCCGGGCTACGAAGCTGTCACCTCTAACGGGGTGCTGACTGCGGCGGCTAATCACTCATCCCTCACCGCTCATCACTAACATAATCTCCTATTTATCAGCAAGTTTAATTGCACAAAACCATCTCAAACAAAGTATAACAGTTGTTCAACCAAAACGTATTCCCCCTCCGTAGTTGAAAGAACGGAAAAAGAAAAGGAATCCATGGCTGCCACTTTCTTCTTCACGTGTGTTCCGTTCATCACTTGCATTCTGTTTTTCTCTTCCATTTTGATAAGAAATTAGTTGCTGTAAATCTTCTTGATGCATTCGCACACCCCCTCTTTAGCCTTTTCAAACGGGCGAATATTTTGCTGCGACGGGAGCATTTTTTCGCTTCAGCGAAAATACTTTTTCGCTGAAGCGAAAATTAATTTTCGTACCAGCGAAAAAAGTTTTTCGCTGAAGCGAAAAATACCGAAAACACAAGCATGTGAAACACAGATATTTAAATAGAAAGAGAGTGGTATATCCTTGCTTTGTGAGGAAGGTAAGGCTACATAGATATTATCAGATGGATTGTTATGTTTTGTAACCGTTCGTTTTGTGATTAGTCAGCATTCCGTTAAGGATGCGGTCGCTATGCATTATCACTCCCCGAATGCCCATTCTTCATTTCCCCCAATTAGCCACAACATATCCAGTCGCGGGAATATCCAAGAAAAGATTCAATTTCACATATACCGCAACGCTTTTATACGGCCATCCGGCAGCTAATAAATTGTGCTTACATATCATATTGAGCAATTGCGCAAATAATCCCTATTCACCTGATATTAATGCTTTATAAAACTGTATAATATATGTATAGTTCCGAGTTATTCGTACATGTATTCAAACCTGTTTAAACGATTTTATTTTAAAGAAAGGGATTTTAATTATGAAAAAAGTAACAATGGCAATTCTCATGGTTGTTTGTTCCATGGGATTATTTACATCTTGCCAAAAAGGCATGGATGAAGCGAATGCTATTGTAGGCAACTACAACGGTAGCATGACCACCTCTTACTTGGCAGGGACCATCGCCCCTACCACTAAAGCCTATACCATTGCTCTAAACATGGACCTGATTACTCCGGGCCAATTCTGGCTGGGCGTCGTCACGTTTCAAGTAGATGGCATAACCATTCCGGCCGTCAACTTGCCTTGCACCATTGCTGAAGCCGCTACCGGCGGTGGTTACACCATCACTGGTAATGGCCCCATCGACAACATTACGATTAAGGGCTACACCCTTTCCGATCTTAAGGTTGGCGGTACAATCATCAACGGGAAAATGACCTTGACACTGGATTATAGCGCCGCGGGAGTAAACATCGTAAGCTCCACTTTCACCGGCACTAAATAATATGCAATATGTATTGAAGCTCGGAACTATACTTTAATCAACACCCTAAGCTTATATTAAAGAAACGGAATGGTCCCAAAAGTCGCACAGCTACCTCACTTGCTCCTTCTTATTGTTATTCTTTGTTATCCAATGCTCACGCACGCTGGGGAAGCAGTGACCGGACGCATCAGAGGAATCGTCACCGATGCCGCGTCGGGGAAGCCATTAACCAATGTGCAGGTCATTATCGTAGGCAGTTCGCCGACCATGGGAGCGGCCACCGACACGCTGGGCACCTTTAAGCTGCCCCCATTAGTCGTCGGCAGGCGCTATACCCTTTACGTCACATCCATCGGGTACGAACCCGCCACGATACGGCAAGTCAGCATCTCCTCGGCCAAGGAGACGGTATTGAGCATCACGCTCAAGGAGAGCATCCAGTCGCTCGACGAAGTGATTATCAGGCCTAAGCTCAACAAAGGAGCACCGCTCAACGACATGGCACTAAGCGGCGCGCGCATGATCAGCATGGATGAGGCGAGCCGATACGCAGGAGGTATCGACGACCCGGGGAGGCTGATGGGGTCGTTTGCCGGCGTGGCTTCGAGCGGGGCGGCCAACAACGACATCGCCATCCGAGGGAACTCTCCGCAGTTCCTGCAATGGAAACTGGAAGGTGTGGAGATACCCAATCCGAACCACTTTCCCGAAAGCATCGGCGTAGGAGGGGGCATCCTGACAGCATTCAGCACCAACGTGATGGCCAACTCGGACTTTTACACCGGCGCCTTCCCCGCAGAATACGACAACGCCTTAGCCGGCGTGTTCGACGTGAACCTGCGTACGGGCGACAACCTGTACCACGAACATTCGGCCCAGATAGGAACCTTGGGCATCGAGGTGTCCACCGAAGGGCCTTTCCACCCTTCTCCGAAAGCTTCGGCCTATCCGGGCCTATATAATAAGGAGAAATACCTGCACCCCGAGCACAAGAACCGGGCATCGTACCTTATCAACTATCGGGCCTCCACCCTGGCACTCTCGGCAAAGATGTTCGGAGGCATACTCGACAAGATATCCGGGATGCGCTACCAAGACTGGACATACAAGTTCAACTTCCCTACCGCACACGCCGGGACGTTCACCCTGTGGGGAATAGGGACGTTCGACGACTACGACCAGCCACTGCCCAAGGACCTGGCTCACACCTCTTACCTCCCCTATACCGACAACGCACACCAAGCCATGAACGTAGCCGGCCTATCCTATAAGTTCTACATCGGAGCCAACAGCTACCTAAAGAGCGTACTGGCCTACAACTACACCACCAACCACCGCGTCATCGACCAATACGACATGCTGGGAGAGATGGTGGCTCCCATGGCCAACATGAAACTGGACAACAACAGCCTGACACTACACAGCTTTCTCAACAGCAAAATCAGCGCACGCATCACCAACCGCCTCGGACTCACAGCTACCAAGCTGTTCTACAAAGACAACCTGAACATCATACCCAATTTCCCATACGCAAACGGAGAAGCCATACAGAATGTAGCCAACAGTTCGGGGAACAGCCTAGCTGTCTCGCTGTTCAACCAGACCAACTACCGGATGAGCAACCGATGGACACTACAAGTGGGACTGAACGCCAGCTACTTCAAACTAAATAACGAGACGACCCTGGAGCCGAGGGTCGCGCTGAAATGGCTGGTCGCGCCCAAAATGTCGCTGGCCTTGGCCTACGGACTGCACAGCCGCCGCGAGAACCTGGAATACTACTTCGTAGAAAATGCCAACAGCCAGACGCAACCCAACAAGGAGCTGAAGCAGGCCAAAGCGCATCACTTGGTCTTCACGTGCGACTGGAACATCAACGAGAACCTCCACTTCAAAGTCGAGCCTTACTACCAAGAACTGTTCGACATACCGGTAGAAGCCGACACTCCCTTTTCCATCATCAACCAACAATACTTCTGGATGACACGACTTCTCACCAATAGCGGGAAAGGACGCAACTACGGCATCGACTTCACGCTCGAACGCTACCTGCAAGACGGCTATTACTACCTTGTCACCGCCTCAGTCTTCGACTCCCGCTATCAAGGAGGCGACGGCGAATGGCGCAACACCGCACTCAACAGGCATTATGTATTCAACCTCCTCGGAGGCAAAGAGTGGACCGTAGGAAAGACGAGACGAAACGTGCTGGGTGTCAACCTACGCTTCAACTTCATGGGGGGCGGGTACTACACCCCCTTCGACGCCGAGCGCTCAGTGGCCGAGCAGCGACCCGTAGAAGACACCGCCCATACGCTGTCGTGCCAGCACAAACCGGCGTTCGTAGCCAATGCCACCCTCAATTTCAAGATGAACCGCCAAAACTGTACGCACGAGATAGCCTTCAAAATCCTCAACGCCACCGGACACGACGATAGCTATGGATATAGCTACAACTTCATGAAACAGAAAGTGACCGAAATCAAGGGCAAAATCATTATCCCCAACCTCTATTACCGCATCTCTTTCTGAAAGCCGGCAGGACGATGCCATCCTGTATTAGTCCTTCTTTAGACCTTCTCCTTTCGCCGGACTATTCGCCACCACGAAAGCGCCCGTCAGCACCAAGAGGGCCGATAGCGGCTTATCCCACGAGAAGACATCTTGACCAACGCCAATGGCTACCACGGAGGCCACCACCGGTTGGAAGTTCATGTAGACACTGACAGTGGTAGCTCGCAAATACTTCATGGCAAAGGGCATCAGGAAATAGCCCATGATGGTAGCCAGCAACAACACGAAGGCCAGCTGTGCAATACCTTCCCACCCCCATGCCGCCGAGTAGAGCGTCTGCTGCGAGAACTCACTTGCGCCCAGTGGCAACAGCACGATGCCGGAGAAGAGGAAGGTCCACTTCATCTGCGTCACGATGCTATACTTCTGCGAGATGGTACGGGTGATGATGAGGTAGACAGCCCATGCCAAGATGCTGCCAATGGCCAGCAGGATACCTATCAGGTTGTTGCGCCCGGCAGCGGCATCCGTCGTGGCATTCAGCATCAGCAGGGCAGCGCCTGCCACGCCCAGCCCTACCCCGAACACCTTCTGCCGGCTGATGGGTTCTTTGAGGAAGAGCGCCGACAGCAACATGACGACCACCGGCGTGAGCGCCATGATGAGGGAGAAGTAGACCGGCGTGGTATAGGTCAGACTGCTGGCTGTGCAATACTGCGAGATGACAAACCCCGTAATGCCGCCCAAGGCAATGAGCCACATATCGCGCGGTACCACCTTCTCCTTCGGCACCAACAGACTGATGAGCCAGAAGATTAATACCGCTCCCAGCACCCGCGAGGCCATCAACCCCAACGGTGTCATCCAATGCGAAAGCAACGCCTTCGTCACCGATATATTGAGGCCAAATATGATGTTGGCGGTCAGGATGGCCACATGGCCTTTCAGTTTGTTGGTCATAAGACTTGCTACATCTCCCTTAACCATTCCTCCAACTCCCCGGCTTTAACGTCCACGGGGAAGCGCATAGCCGGATGCCACCGGGTCGCTGCGGAACAGGAGGAATGAAGCCATTGGTCGGTTTCGCCCACATCACTGCCGCCGGAGGTTGCGAAGGGAACGATGGTCTTGCCGGAGAAGTCGTAGTTCTCCAAGAAGGTATTGATGAGGGTGGGCGCTATGCCCCACCAGATGGGGAAGCCGATGAAGACGGTGTCGCACTGGCCGAGGTTGTCGGCCTTGCCTTTGATGGCTGGGCGCGATTGCTTGTCCTGCATCTCGAGGCTGCTACGCGACTGCGGGTTGTTCCAGTTCAGGTCGGCGGCGGTGTAGGGCACGGCCGGTTCGATGCGATAAAGGTCGGCATGGGCTGCGGCGGCCAATGTGTGAGCCAGCCGTTCCGTCACGCCGGTACAAGAGAAATAAGCTACTAATGCTTTCATATTCTGTTTTGTTTTAGAGATTCATGTTCATCCGGCTTTGGGCAAATGCCATAAGCGCCTCCAGCTCCTCCCGACTATTCCCCTGTCGTTCGGCCGCGCCGAGATGAGAGTGTAGCTGCGCTTCGCAACCCGACATCACGCTGAGAGCAGCCACGGTGACAAACTCCCGAGTCTTCCAGTCGAGTACGTCGCGCGCAAAGATGTCGCCAAAGAGATGGGCACGGAGGTAATAGTGAATGATTTGCTCGGAAGAGGCATCACGTGTAAGCGGGCCTTGCGCTATACCAAAGAGTGCGTGCTGGTTGGCACTACCCAACTCGTAGCTGCTCTTGGCGACAGGGATGGCAGTGCAGGTTTTGCCTGGCAGCACTTGCCGGCCTGTAGCCGCTCGTTCGCCGGCGACCTCCGCAATGGCGTTCAGTGCATTCAGCGCACGCGGAAAGCCACAATAGGCATAGAGCTGCACGGCTATCTCACGAATCTCGTTGAGGGTTAGCCCCGCATCAAGCCCCGCGTTTACAGCCATTTTGAGACAAGGGATGTCGACAAGGGCAGTGGAGGCGGCTATCAATGCCATCGCTTCTTGCTTTTCGGAAAGAGGAGCGAAGCTTTGGTTGCAGGCGGTAGCCGCAGTATACTCTTCATCGGTGACGGGCGAGAGCCACGTGCTCAGGTTTTGTTGCGGATTGGGGGTGATGGAAAGGTGGGTAAACCAACTGTCGGGAGTCGCTCCATGCCAATGCACCACGTTGGGCGCTATCTCTACCACATCGCCAGGGAGCAGTCGGCGTGCCGGCCGGTCTTTCTCCTGATAGCATCCCACACCACCCACTACAATCAGAATTTGCCCTTGGGTGTGCGAATGCCAGTTATTACGGCATCCCGGCTCGAAAGTGACGTTAGAAACCGGACAATTCAAGGCGGCATTCGTCGTCAGTGGTGCCAGATAAGACTGTCCGGTAAAATATCGGGCATACGCCTCGTTTTTCTCACCCACGGGGAAAGGGCTTACTTGTTTTACGTTCTTTTCCATCTTGCTGATACACTATTTTTTATCCTATTATCTTCAGTATCTGCTTCTCCGTAGCTTGCGGCGCTATCTTTTGGAGATGCTCCGCAATCCGCAATTTCGACTCTTCGGGAGTGCGACGACCGCACGCCTTGAGCAGCTCCTCGCCAAACAAGGCTTCGGGGGTGGTATAGCGTGCCAAGCCCCAGCCGTAAGGACGGTCGTGCTTGTCCAACGCATACTCAAAGTCAGCGATGACTACGAGCGTAGCCATTTGCAAATGGGTCATGGCCGACTCGAAACCTTCTCCGCGACTACGGGCGGGCTTCTTGGCGGGCAGAGTGCCCGCGGTCGGGTCGAACAGGGTTTTCGTGGGGCGACGCAGCCCACAGAGCGCCTTAATCTCGCGGGCAAGCAACGACTCGTGCGCCACGATAGTATCGTACATCAAACGCTCGCGATTGCGACCGTCTGCGTCCAGTGGGGCGGCGTCAATGCGGTAGCCCGCCCGGTGATAGTTCGCCCAGTCAGGAAACCACTCCAAGCTGACATACCCCGCCTTGCCGCAGAAGAATTTCCCATACGTACAGTTCCACTCACGAATCACCGGTCCTTTCCATTCCCAAGGACCATCCACTCCCTCCTGAAACCAATAGTCGGCAGACGTATGCTCCTCAATGGACAGGCCGGGGATAGGGCTGTGGAAGAACGGCAGGAAGCCCAGCCGGCGCACCGCCTGTTCCAGCTCTTCGGCACTATGCAACGTTTCTATCATAAGGAGAGCAAAGATACAGCATTAGAGCGTTTTATACGACACGAAGGCCCGAAATTATGGGAAGTTTAACGGATTATAGGAGAAGCATAGCCCGAAAAACACTATATTTGCCCAATCTTAAACAATCGGAATCATGATGAAATACTTATGCCTCATCCTCTTTTTATGCTTCACCCTGGCTAGGGCGAGCGCACAGGAAAACACAGAACAGACCTTATCGGTAGATAGCATCATCACGAAGAATGGTGCGTTGGATAGCCTTTTTCGCTCGCTGCCCGAAGTGATGGTCATGGGCGAACGTCCTATCGTCAAGGCCACGCAGGGCAAACTTCTGTACGACGTCCCGCGGCTAATCCGGAACCTACCCGTCGACAATGCCTACGATGCCATCAAAGAGCTGCCGGGCGTGGCCGAGATGGACGGAGCGCTGACACTGGCGGGCAAGAGTGTCACCGTTATCCTCAACGGACAAGTCACCACCATGAGCGCCAGCCAATTCTACACCCTACTGAAAAGCATCCCCGCCAGCCGCATCGAGAACGCCGAGGTGATGTACAACGCACCGGCCCGTTACCAGGTACGGGGCGCACTCATCAACATCACGCTGAAACAGAACACCGGCAAAAACGACTCCTGGCAGGGCGAGTTGTACGGCAAATATGCCCAGGAGCACTACGAAGACTTCGAGGAACGGGCCTCTTTCAATTTCAACCATGACAAGCTCTCGGCCGACTTCCTCTACTCGCACGTACACGGTAGAGCCTATCGCCTCACTGAGAAAGACGCACTCCATACACTCGCCGACGGCAACGTGACGCCCATCAACACCAACGAGACCTGGCGCAACAGAAGCCATACCCATAACCTCCGCATCGGAGCCGACTATAACTTCGGCAAAAGCCACCGCCTGAGTGCCGTCTACACCGGAGCATACTCCACCTCGCACAGCTATGGCACGGTGGCCGGCACACAACATTCCAGCAACCAAGACGATGGCGACGACCAACTGCACAACGGACGTATCGACTACCAAGCGCCGTTCGGCTTGCGGGCCGGTGCCGAGCTGACCTACTACCACTCTCCCTCCAACCAGACCCTCAGCAGCGAGATGCTGGGCGAGCGCATCGCATTCCGTTCCAGCGACAGCCAGCGCATCAATGCCTGGAAGTTTTTCCTTTCGCAGGAACACAAACTGGGCAACGGCTGGGGCATGAACTACGGCGTGACCTACACCACCAGCGTGGACCATAGCCACCAATACTATACCGACACCGAGAGCGATGGCCCGGACATCCCCACAGACATGACCTCGCGACGCCGGGAACAGATGCTTAATCTATACGCCGGCTTCAACAAGAGTTTCGGCAAGCTGTCGGTGGACGCTTCGCTGGCCGCAGAACGATACAAGACACCCGTGTGGAACCAATGGGACTGGTATCCCGTGGTGAATATCACTTATATGCTCTCGCCCACTAACCTCTGGCAACTGAGCCTCAGCAGCGACAAGACGTATCCTGACTACTGGGCCGTGCAGGATGTCACCTCCTACCTCGGAGGTAGCTATTCCGAGATACAAGGCAATCCGTTGCTGAAGCCTACACAGAAATATAACCTTTCACTCACCTACGTACTGCGTGGCAAATACGTCTTCTCTGTCTGGTTCCAGCACGCTAAGGACTACTCCGCGCAGACGCTGTACCAATCTTCTCAGAAGTTGATGGAAATTTACAAATACCTCAACTTCGACTATGCCCAACAGTCCGGCGTGCAAGCCACCCTCCCCTTTAAGGCCGGCAATTGGCTCGACTCACGCCTCAGTCTCATCGGCGTGTGGCAGCACGAGAAGGACGCCGACTTCTACGATATCCCCTTCAACCGCGCCATATTCTGGGGCATGGCCCGGCTCACCAACACCTTTACCCTCTCTACCAAGCCCGACCTGAAGCTCACCCTCTCGGGAATGATACGCAGCCTGGCACACCAAGGCATCTACGACCTTCCGCCCTCAGGCAATGTCAACGCCTCGTTGCGCTATGTATTCGCCCGAGGCAACGCCATTGTCAACCTCTATGCTAACGACATCTTCAAGACTGGCGGCATCTCGCCACGCATCCGCTTCAAGACGCAGTACGTCACAAACCACTACGCCACCTTCCGCCAGATAGGCGTATCCTTCACCTATAAGTTTGGTGGATACAAAGAGAGACAGCGCGAGGAGGTGGACCGCTCGAGGTTCAAGTAAAACTGATTCACCGTTCACCTGCGTTATTACTCCCCAATCTGCAGAAAAGTCCCCGAAAAGCTGTATTTTTGCACCGTTTTAATCGTAACAGAATCATGAGCGTAATTATACTGGGAATAGAATCATCGTGCGATGATACATCGGCAGCCGTCATCAAGGACGGTTATCTGCTGTCGAACGTCATAGCCAGCCAAGCCGTACACGAGGCGTATGGCGGCGTGGTACCCGAACTGGCCTCACGGGCACATCAACAGAATATAGTACCCGTGGTACACGAGGCGCTGAAACGTGCCGGCGTGACGAAAGAGGAGCTGAGCGCCGTGGCCTTCACGCGTGGCCCCGGCCTGATGGGGTCACTGCTGGTGGGCGTCTCCTTCGCCAAGGGCTTCGCCCGCTCACTGGGCATCCCGATGATTGACGTAAACCACCTGAACGGACACGTGATGGCACACTTCATCAAGACAGAGGGCGAGGAGAACCGACAACCCGTGTACCCGTTCCTCTGCCTGCTGGTGTCGGGCGGCAACTCGCAAATCATCCTGGTGAAAGCCTACAACGATATGCAAATACTCGGGCAGACCATCGACGACGCCGCAGGCGAAGCCATCGACAAATGTTCCAAGGTGATGGGACTGGGATACCCAGGAGGCCCCATCATCGACAAGCTGGCCCGGCAAGGCAACCCCAAGGCGTACACCTTCAGCAAGCCCCACATCCCGGGACTGAACTACAGCTTCAGCGGCCTGAAAACCTCCTTCCTCTACTCATTGCGCGACTGGATGAAGGACGACCCCGACTTCATAGAGCACCACAAGACCGACCTCGCTGCCTCGCTGGAAGCCACTGTGGTGGACATCCTGATGGACAAGCTGCGGAAAGCCGCCAAGCAATACGGCATCAAAGAGGTGGCCGTAGCCGGTGGGGTGTCGGCCAACAACGGCCTGCGCAACGCCTTCCGCGAACATGCCGAGAAATATGGATGGAACATCTTCATCCCCAAGTTCAGCTACACCACCGACAACGCCGCCATGATAGCCATCACCGGCTACTACAAGTACCAAGACAAGGACTTCTGCTCCATCGACCTGCCGGCCTACTCACGCGTGACGATGTAAGAACGTGCTTATATATAATAAAGGTATTGACTGATTAACAGATAAGGGTATGTTTGCAGAGATTATCACCATCGGCGACGAGTTGCTGATAGGACAGGTGGTTGACACCAATTCCGCTTGGATGGGACGGGAACTAAATAAAATCGGCATCGAGGTGCTTCGCATCGTGACCATCCGCGACCGTGAGGACGAAATAATGGAAGCGGTAGACAAGGCCATGAAGGAAGTGGACATCGTGTTGCTCACCGGTGGCCTCGGCCCTACCAAAGACGACATCACCAAGCAAACCCTCTGCCGGTACTTCCACACCGAGCTGGTGTTTAGTCAAGCTGTGCTGGACAACGTGAAACGGGTGCTGTCCAACCGGGTAGCCATCAACGCCCTGAATCATAGCCAAGCCATGGTACCCAAAGAGTGCACGGTGATAAACAATCCCGTAGGCACGGCCTCCATCAGCTGGTTTGAGCGCAATGGGAAAGTACTGGTATCCATGCCCGGCGTGCCACAAGAGATGATGGCCGTGATGACAGAATCGGTACTACCCAAACTGCAAGAGACATTCCATACGGATGTCATCCTGCACCGCACCTTCCTCGTGGGACACTATCCCGAATCGATACTGGCCGAGAAGCTGGAGCCGTGGGAGACCGCACTGCCCGAAAATATAAAACTGGCCTACCTGCCCAAACTCGGCATCATCCGCCTACGCCTCACCGGACGTGGCAAAGAGCAAGCTGAGGTGGAAAAACAGCTCAACGAGGAGCAAGCCAAGCTGGAAGGAATCCTCGGCAACGACATCTTTGCCGAAGGCGACCTGCCCCTTGAGGCTGTAGTAGGCGAACAGCTAAAGGAGAGACGCCTCACCATCGCCACAGCCGAAAGCTGCACCGGCGGCAACATCGCCGCACGCCTTACCTCCATAGCCGGTAGCTCTGAGTACGTAAAAGGCGGTATAGTAGCCTACGCCAACGAGGTGAAGATGGAACTGCTGCACGTATCGCCCGAAACGCTCGAAAAACACGGCGCCGTGAGCGAAGAGACCGTCATCGAGATGGTGAAAGGAGCCACCGAGGC
>JAISIX010000111.1 GCA_031261805.1 Mediterranea sp. (in: CFB group bacteria) | reverse complement strand
GTACAACAACATCGACTCCATCCGCATCACGGCAGCCGCCTCGCCCATAGCTTCCACTGTCTACAACCAATGGCTGTCCAAACGAAGAGCCGAAGCCATCAAAGCATACATCCTCAAAGGACATCCTCAAATCCCGCACGCATGTATCCACACCAGCGCCATAGGCGTAGACTGGGAAGGCTTCCGTCTCTTGGTGGAGAACGACCCGAAGGTGCCCTCCCGGCAGGAGATTATCGACCTGGTCAACAGAGGACTGTCGTCCGATGAGACACTGCAACAACTCTGGAAGGTAGAGGACAAGAGCACCTACGACTACCTCCTCCAGAATATATTCGACCAACTGCAATACACCACCTTGCGCATCTTGCTCAAAGACGGCACCTGGATACATACCGCGAAAGGGAGTCCCTTGCGTACGCTGATTTACCAGGAAGACACCTTGCACTGCACCTGCACCATACACCATAACACCATACACGACACTCTCTGGCACACCGCACGCGACACTATACGGTACGTCGTACACGACACCGTATGGCACACCGTGCGAGATACCATACGATATTACGACACCGTGACGAGACCTCCGGCAGAGCCAACCGGCAAGCCACTCCTCTCCCATCCACAGTCTCACTGGCAATGGTTCGTCAAGAGCAACCTGCTGTACGACATGGCGTTGCTCCCCAATCTCGGCATAGAAGCCCGTTTCGCCCCTCGCTGGTCGGTAGTGGTGGAGGGCTATTGGTCGTGGTGGCAAACCCGCCAACCCAACTACTGGAGCCACCGCATCCAAGTGGTCGGCTTGGAGCTTCGCCATCGGCTGGGGGCGTCAGCAGAACGTGTGCCGCTTGCCGGCCATCACCTCGGCCTCTACGTGATGTACGGCACGTACGACCTGCGCCTCTTCACCCACAGTCTGCAAGGGATGGGCTACCTGAGCAACTCCTCCTATTCCTCCGGACTGACCTATAGCTATATCTTCGCGATGGGTCGTCGGCTGGGACTGGAGCTGGGACTGGGCATCGGCTATTGGGGTGGCACCTACTACGAGTACAACCGCAGCCTCTGCACCGACTGTTACCCCCAGCGTGCCCGAAAGCAACGGCATTACATCGGCCCCACCCGCGCCGCCGTCTCACTGATATACCAAGTACGGTAACAGCTATCCCGATTAGTCAGGGTTTATTCATTATTAAGTTTAAGGGCAGCTTAACCATCTCCGAATTAAGCTGCCCTTAAAAGGGCGACTACGCAGGGTTGATAGGACGTAGCCCCAACGTCTTTAAGGCGTTCCCCCTAAGCAAACTGTTTGTTCCATTCGGTGGGAATTCTTTCCCAAGGCGTTGGGAAGAAAGTCTCAACGTATTGGGAAAAAAGTCCCAACGCCTTGGGAAGAAAGTCCCAACGCCTTGGGAAAAAAGTCCCAACGCCTTGGGAAGAAAGTTCCAACGAATGGAACAAAAGGTCTGCTTAGGAAACAGTGAGAGTAGCTCCTAATATCATGCTAATATCATGGGGCTGTAGTTAAAGGTAGCGTTGCAAAATGTGGCCTAAAAGAAATTACCCCTCGCAATCGGAAGGCCTGTAAGGCCAAAAGTGGCTGAAAGCCTTTGCCTGAAAGGCTCTTAGCCCAGCCCATCGCAGAGCGAGGAACGAGTGGCGCGTTGGGTTCTGGTAGGAGCGTGTGACGAATCGCCCTTTTAAGGGCAGCTTAATCCGGAGATGGTTAAGCTGCCCTTAAAAGGGCGACTACTCAGGATTGATATGCCGTAAACCCAACGCGCCGCTCGTTCCTCGCTCTGCGATGGGCGGGGCTAAGAGCCTTTCAGGCAAAGGCTTTCAGCCACCTTGAGCCTTACAGGCTACCTCGACTATCGGTCTCTATTTACTATAATATTTTCCCCTAAACTCCAATCTACAGACCATGAGAGTAGCTCCTAATATCATGCTAATATCATGGCTAATATCATGGTCTTAATACACTGATTGACAATGCATAACAGGCGATAATGAGAGTAGTGAGAGTAGAAACGCAAAAAAACACATAGGGGGAGAGCTGGAAACACACCCAAAAGTGTGGAAGCAGACGGCCCCCCTGCCTACCCATCTACATGCCACTCTACACAAAATCAGGTAGCTTGAAATAGAAAAGAGACAAAGGCGTTTGTTAGCGGGTATCCAGCCCCTCGTAATACAATCGAAACCATAGCTTCACTTTTTCGTATTCCTCTCGTATTATTCTCGTAATCAGCACACTCTACCTTTGCCGCAGAAATCAAAACCTAAGGTAAAGTTTAGATGAGAACAGGATTACTTTTGAGAATCGCTTACGTCGTGCTCCTTGTGTCGGCAGGCATACAGCCCCTACAAGCAGCCGACTTAGTGAAGATAAGAGGAGCCGTGACGGACAAACATTCGGGCGAACCTCTGATTGGGGCTACCGTACGGTTGCTTGGCACCCAAGCGGGCACCATCACCAACGTAGACGGAGAGTTCGTGCTGGAAAGCAGCAACATTCCCGAGGGGGAATACGACATAGAAATCAAATACTTGGGCTACAAGACGGAGGTGCGCCGCCGGATGCGCATCGACTCCAAAGCCTCCCTCACCCTCAACCTCACCCTCGAGACCGAGGAGCAGATGCTGGCCGACGTGGTGGTGACCGCCCGGAAGAACTACGAGAACGAGCGACAGCTGCTACTGGAGCGGCAGAAGTCCATCGTAGCCGTGCAGTCGGTAGGTGCCAAGGAGCTATCGCGCAAAGGCATAAGCGACGCCAAGGGGGCCGTGACCAAAGTGGCCGGCGTATCCAAACAGGAAGGAGTGAAGAACGTCTTCGTGCGCGGACTGGGCGACCGTTACAACAGCACCTCGCTCAATGGCTTCAGCCTTCCCTCCGAAGACCCCGAGTACAAAAACATCTCACTCGACTTCTTCGGCACAGACATCATACAGTCCGTGGGGGTCAACAAGGCATTCAGCGCCGACGGTAACAGCGACGTGGGCGGAGCGACCATCAACATCGTCAGCAAGGAGCAACAGGAGGATGGCAGCTTCCTGGCAAGCCTCACCGGCGGACTGAACACACAGACCCTCTCGGCCAAGTTCTTCAGGCCCAACGGTGTGAACATCCTCGGCATGGCCCGGCGCACCGAACCCGCCAACGAACAGACGTGGGGGTTCGCCAACCGGCTCGACCCCACAAAAGATGGCACGCAAGTGAACCGTTCCATCAACCTGGCCGGAGGCAAACGCTTCTACTTAGGTTCCAGACGGAACCCGCTTGCCTTCTTCCTCACCGCCGGGCATAGCGCCGACTATCAATACACCGACGAGCAGGTGCGCAACACCACCACCGACGGCACCATCTATAAGGATATGGCCGGACAGAAGTCCGAAGAGGACATCAGCCAACTGGCATTGGCCAACGTGAACCTCCATTGGAACGAGCACCACCGGCTGAGCTACAACTTCCTGCTGGTGCACGCCACTACCACATCGGTAGGCAACTACACCGGTCGCGACGACATCTTCAGCGATGACTACAACAACCAAGGATTCACCCGCCGCCAGCAAGCCAACGACAACCTGCTGATGACACACCAGCTCCTCACCCGATGGAGCCTCGCCAACGTCTGGATACTCGATGCCGGAGCGGCCTACAACACCGTGAATGGGCATGAACCGGACCGACGCATCAACAACCTCACCCGCTCCGAAGGTGGCTATAGCCTCTTGCGGGGCAACAACCAGCAACGCTACTTTTCCAACCTCAACGAGAAAGATGCCGACGTGAAAGCCTCCCTCACCTACCGGCTGAAAGACCGCGTGGGTGGAGAGCTATCGAACTTGCGGGTGGGATACACCGGACGATTCGTAGACGACGATTTCCGCGCCACGGAGTACAACCTCACCGTGGGACACAGCGCCACCGTGCCCAGCCTCGACGACTTCTCGCTCGACGACTACTACAACGCCGACAACCTCGCCGCGGGATGGTTTGAGATGCAAAAGAACGTGGACACCTACAGCGTGAACAAACGGATACACTCCGCCTACGCCGAAGCCACCTACCAGTTCAGTCGACGGCTGACCGCCAACCTCGGTTTGAAGTACGACCAGGTGAACATCAACGTGGACTACAACGTGAACCGCGGCGGCAGCCAAGGCAGCGACGCCATCAGCAAAAGCTTCTTCCTGCCCAGCCTCAACCTACGCTACAACTTCGACGAGCGCCACGCCCTCCGTCTGGGAGCCAGCAAGACTTATACCCTGCCACAAGCCAAAGAAATCTCTCCCTATCGCTACGTTGGCGTAAACTTCAGTAGCCAGGGAAACCCCCACCTCCAGCCGTCGGAGAGCTACAACATCGACCTGAAGTGGGACTTCAACCCCACCCCCGCCGAACTGGTGTCCGCCACCGTCTTCTACAAGCGGGTAAAGAATCCCATCGCACGCATCGAAGTGGCCAGCGCCGGCGGATACCTCTCCTACGAGAACATCGCGCGCCATGCCACCGTGGCAGGCGTGGAACTGGAGCTACGCAAGCATCTATTCAGCCGTTCCAGTGGCAGCGCCGATGCCGAGAGCATGAACCAACTCACACTCGGCCTCAACGGCTCGTACATCTACACACACGCCAAGATGCCACTGGCCACCAACACCTCCGGTTCGCAGCTCGAAGGGGCCGCCCCGTGGATTGTCAACGCCGACCTCTCCTACGTCTTCAGCCAGGGGCGACGCAGCTTTACGCAGACGCTCGTGGCCGGATACATGAGCGAAAAGGTGTACACCATCGGCACGCAAGGGTTCGGCGACATCCTGGAACGCGGGGTACCCACGCTCGACTTCGTTTCACAGGCGCAGCTCAACCGCCGGCTCTCGCTCCACCTCAAGGCACTGAACCTGCTCAACCCCTCCAACCGCCTCAGCCGCAAAGCCGGCAAGGACGGAACAAAGACGGTGCTGGGCAACTACAAGAAAGGCATCCACGTCAGCCTCGGCGTGACGTGCAAGTTCTAAACCACACCACTACCCAATTAACCCAATAAATAAGAGAACAAAATGGAAATGAAAAGAATGATGATGAACATCAAGACCCTCGCCATCCTGGCCACAGTGACCTCCATGGCTGCCTGCAGCAGCGACGACAGCAACCGCACCGAAAACAAAGGTGGCGACAAAGAGGGCGACAAGCCCGTCAGCTCTATCGTACAGAGCGGCAACCTCCTCTCAGGCACACTTACCGCCGAGGAGACACTGGAATCGAAAGAGTACATCCTCAACGGCACCGTCGTCATCGCCGAGGGCGGACGCCTCAACATCCCCGCCGGAACCACTATCAAGGCGAAAGAGGGATTCAGCAGCTACTTGCTGGTGGCGCAGGGCGGACAGCTCTTCGCCGACGGAACGGCCGAAAAGCCCATCGTCTTCACCGCCAACTCCGGTACACCCAAAGCAGGATTCTGGGGTGGCATCATCCTCAACGGACGTGCACCCATCTCGGGCGAGAAAGCCGACAAGAGCGATACTGGTCTGACAGAGATAGACAACGCTTATAAGTACGGCGGCGACAAGGCCAACGACAACTCTGGTTCCCTCTCCTACGTGCAGATTCTCTACGCCGGGGCACGCTCTACAGCCGACATCGAGCACAACGGACTCACCCTGAACGGCGTGGGCAACGGCACGCGCATCGAGAACATCTACGTCTTCGAGAGCGCCGACGACGGCATCGAGTTCTTCGGCGGCACGGTGAACGTGAAGAACCTCCTCGTGGTAAACCCCGACGACGACATGTTCGACTTCACGCAAGGCTACTGCGGCACGCTGACCAACTGCTACGGCGTATGGGAAAGCGGATACACCAGCACCGAGTCGGACCCGCGCGGCGTGGAGGCCGACGGCAACCTCGACGGTGCCTACCCTACCCACCTGCGCCAGTCGGACTTCCGCATTGAGAACATGACCATCGTGAACAACGCCGCGGGCACCACCGACAACGTAGACCGTATGCAGGATGTCGTCAAAATCCGCCGCGGCGCCAAAGCCACCATCGTCAACGCCCTCGTGAAAGGGACAGGCAGTGCCACCGACCTCATCGACCTGAACGACAGTAAGGGATCCGGCAACCCCGACTCCTCCATCAGCCTCACCAACCATCTGAACATCGTCGGCAAGGAGCTGAACGGCACGCTAAACACCCCTTGGCAAGCTGCCGGCAACACGGGAGCCGACGCTTCACTCTTCAGTTGGACGGGATACAACCTTCCGGCTCTCTGATGAGTACTTTCTTCCCCCTCGTCCGTCTTTCTTTCAAAAGAAGAAAGGATACACGCAATGAGAACAATCACTATCCAGCAGCCGCGCAAGGTCATCATCGGCGCCGGCTGCTTGTCGCAACTGTGCGACGACTACCTCCAACAGGGGTTGAAACGGCTCTTTATACTCACCGCACCTCCCATCCGTCCACTTATCGCCGAGGCGGTGAGGACGCTGGAAAGCAAGGGTGTGGCCGTAGAGATATACGATAACATCCGCCAAGAGCCTACGGTGAGCGACTTCTACGCTGTGCTCGGCATAGCCCAAGAGTTTGGTGCCGACGGCATCGCCGGTATCGGTGGCGGCAGCGTGATGGACACCGCCAAGCTGATAGCCGCCTTTGCGGATGGCAAGCAACGGGTGGAAGATTGCTTCGGCACGGGCTTCGTGAAGGGGCGCAGCTTATGGCTGGGCTGTATGCCCACCACCGCCGGCACAGGGAGCGAGGTGTCGCCCAACGCCATCCTGCTCGACGAGGCCGACAAGCTGAAGAAGGGCATCGTCAGCCCCTACCTGATGGCCGACGCAGCTTATCTGGATGCGGCACTGACGGTCACCGTGCCCGCCAAGGTGACGGCCGAGACCGGCATGGATGCCCTGACGCACTGCATCGAGGCGTACACCAACAAGTTTGCGCATCCCGTCATCGACCTCTATGCCCGCGAAGGCATCCGCCTCATCTCGCACCACCTGCTACAAGCCGTCAAGGATGGCACCGACATGGAGGCGCGCGAGGCATTGCTACGGGGTAGCTACTACGGCGGCATCTGCCTTGGTCCGGTCAACACGGCCGCCGTACACGCCCTCTCCTATCCGCTGGGCGGGGAGTTCCATATCTCCCACGGGCTGGCCAACGCCATCCTGCTCCCCTCGGTCATGGTGTTCAACAAGGACTCCAACCCGCAGAAGTTTGCCGAGATAGCCCGCCTGTGCGAAGCCGGCGACACGGCCGAAGATAGCATCCGCTACGTGAGCCGCCTCTCCAAGGCGTGCGGCATACCCACACGGTTGTCGGACATCGGCATCCCGCAGAGCGCCGTGCCCCACCTGGCCGAAGCGGCTATGGAGGTCACCCGCCTGCTCAACAACAACCCCCGTCCCGTCACCCTCGCCGATGCTACCCACATCTACGAAAGCCTGTTTTAAGCCATGGAGAAGAGACCTATATTAGCCATCACGATGGGCGACCCCGCAGGGATTGGCCCCGAGATAGTAGTCAAGTCGTTCAACGACCCAAGAGTGTTTGCCCAATGCCGCCCGCTGGTGACCGGCGACGTGGATGTCTTTCGTAAAGCTTGCGAGGTGACGGGCATCCGGCTGGACATACACCGCATCGAACGGGTGGCCGATGCCCGCTTTGCACCCGGCACGATGGACGTGTACGACATCGGCTGCTCCGGACTGAAGGAGATTGCGTACGGCCAAGTATCGCCGCTGGCTGGCGATGCCGCCTTCCGCTCTATCACCACGGCCATCGACCTGGCCATGCGTGGCGAGGTGGACGGCACCGTAACCGCTCCCATCAACAAAGAGGCGCTCAACCTGGCCGGACATCACTTCGACGGCCATACGGAAATCTACGCCCACTTCACCCATACCCAGAAGTATGCCATGCTCTTGGCCGACGAGTTCCTGCGCGTCATACACGTCTCCACACACGTCTCCCTGCGCGAGGCGTGCGACCGGGTGAAGAAGGAACGCATCATCGACGTGACACAGCTCATCGACGATGCCTGCCGACAGTTTGGCATTGCCCATCCCCGCATCGGCATCGCCGGGCTAAACCCGCACTCCAGCGACCATGGCCTCTTCGGCTGGGAGGAGGAGAAAGAGATTATCCCCGCCGTGGAGGAACTGAAGAAGATGGGATACGACGTGACCGGCCCTGTGCCACCCGACACGCTCTTCGCGAAAGCCAAATGTGGACAGTTTGACGGTTGCGTGGCCATGTACCACGACCAAGGCCATATCCCCTTCAAGGTGGTAGGCTTCAACTGGGATGCACAAACGGGACGGATGAAGAGCGTGCAAGGGGTCAACATCACACTGGGCCTACCCATCATCCGCGTTTCCGTGGACCATGGCACCGCCTTCGACGTGGCAGGTAAAGGCATCGCCAGCCCCGACGCGCTGCTCCTCTCCATCGACTACGCCACGAAGATGGCATTGCATAGGGGGGAGTAATAAGTAGTCAAAGTAGTAAGTAGTTAAAGTAGTTAAGTAGGAATGCTTTGGGTAGTGGCCGATGATATTACGGGGGCGGCGGAGATGGCGGGCATCGCCCTCCGCTTCGGTTGTCGGGTAGGGCTGTCGGTCTACACGGAAGACGACGCGTGCATCACTCCCCCCTCCGCAGAGGTCGATGTGCAGGTCTATGCCACCGACACCCGTTCGATGAGCGAGGCGGAAGCCATCGCGCTTACCGCCCAACTGGGCAGGCAACTGAAAGCCGCCGGATGCACCAACCTCTTCAAGAAGACCGACTCGGCCCTGCGGGGACACATCGTGCCGGAGTTGAAAACGCTGTTGAAAACTACCGGCATCCCCCATGCCCTGCTGCTACCACAGAACCCGAGCTTAGGACGCATCCTACACGGAGGCATCTATTCGATAAAAGGCACGCCGCTCCACAAGACCCCCTTCGCCTCCGACCCCGAATACCCGGCCACCACCTCCCGAGCCGCGACCCTGCTGAAACTGACGGAAGAAGATGCCAACCTCATACGTCTGCCGGACGCGACGACCACCGAGGAGGTGTCCGCCTGTCTCCACCAAACCAACGACGGACAGACACTCTTCGCTGGAGCAGCCGACCTCTTCACCGCTTGGCTGTACCGGCAAGGCTACCACCCCCTCGCCTCCCCCACCCCGTTCGCCGGCTTAGGAGACAACAGCGCGCTGATATTATGCGGGAGCACCGCCCGACATCCACTCGCCAACGAGCCATATCTCTGTCGCAGTCACACCCCGCTCCGCAACATGCCACTGGCCGTTTATCAAGACCAAGCCTCCGCCGAGGCTTGGCTCGCGGAGCTTCTGCCCCTCTACGAAGCGCATCCCTCCCTTGCCCTCGTCATCGACCATCCTCCATTGACCGACAAAGCCATTGCCCTTCGCCTGCGCACCGT
>JAISIX010000080.1 GCA_031261805.1 Mediterranea sp. (in: CFB group bacteria) | reverse complement strand
AAGGGCAGCTTAACTACCTGACATTAAGCTGCCCTTAAAAGGGCGATTTCTCACACGCTCCAACCAAAACCCAACGCGTCGCTCGTTCCTCGCTTTGCGATGGGCTGGGCTAAGAGCCTTACAGGCAAAGGCTTTCAGCCACTTTGGGCCTTACAGGCCACCACCCAATGCACACCGGTTGTGCGCAACCTACGGAGGCGCACCGCACACGCTTCATGACACCCGGCAGCAAGCTGCCGGGCTATGAAACAACCACCCCTAACGGGGTGTGCTGACTGTGGCGGCTAATCACTAATCACTCACCGCTAATCACTTATCACTCACCGCTCATCACTAACGTAACCTCCAATTTATGGACTAATGATTATGTTCAGCGTGCAACGCTACTTTTGACTACAGTCTATCATAGTACTAACGCATTGGCCGCCAATGAGTAACAGGACGCCATGATAATAGTGATAGCAGAGATGCAAAAAGCACCAGCCTGTCCGGGCCGGTGCTTCTTACATTTTGTTCAAAACAGACGCTTCTGTTCCAGATGTACTCTTGCTTTCACAAGCGGTGTACAATCTTCTAATTAATCTTATATCTAATACTATGAAAAACACACTAATAAAACGGGGGAAGTAGCCGAAAGGTTCAGTACTCCTCCCTGTTTTATTAGTTAATTTTTGTTTAAACGAGAGCAGAAACGGGCTATATACCACACCAGGACAAGAAAAGGGCTGCTTTCGCAGCCCTCTCCTCATTCACCGGACGTGACCTGTGTGTCTTCGGTCCATCGTCGGTTTTTTATTTCATCGCGGCTTTTACCTGGCCGAGCATAGCCTTTACATTCGCATCGTTGGGCGCTGCCTCGGAGGCTTGCGTCAGGTAGTCGACAGCTTCCTTGAAACGTCCGTCGGCCTTGGCCTTCTCGGCATCGTACTTTTCTTTGTCCGAGTTGGACAGCGAAGCGGCTTTCTTCAAGATGCCGGCACCGTCGTTGTAGCAGAGCACGCCAAGGCTATAGAGCGCTTTCTCCTTATAGGCCGGACTATTCATGGGCAACACTTTCTTGAAGTTTTCTTCGGCCGCCTCCAACTTACCGGTCTTCTGGGCGGCTATGCCAGCCTTGAGGTAGTAGATGCAGTACTCCTTGGTCATGGTCTTGTTGTTGGGGTCTGCTTTCAGTCCCTCTTCCAGCGTGGCAAGGTACTCGTCAGTCTTCTTCAAGGCTTCCAGTGCCAAAGCCTTGCGGGCATAAGCATTGCCTGTATTAAACTTCTTCTGGATGGCCACGTCGAAGTAAGGCACGGCTTCGGCATACTTCTTCACCTCGAAGGCAGCGGTACCGCAATAGTAGGCGGTGGCCGAGTCCTGATTATTCGTCTGCTTCAGATAGTTACTAAACTTGTCGAACGCCACGGTATAGTTCTTGGCGTTAAAGGCATCGTTGCCTTCCTTCTTCAGTTGAGCCGGATCTTGGGCAAACATCGTGGCTGTCGCGGCGCAGCAAGCCACTAAAATCGCGAGTTTTTTCATACGTTCGTTATTCTTTAGTTGATTAATTCCCCCAAAAGTAAACGTTCTGATAGAAAGGTGCAACTCTATTTGAATTTTTTTAGGCTTTTTGTGCCTGTTTGCACGTACACGAGGAGATAATTCTCTTGCCATCTGCTTGAAGGCAAGTAGAAAAGTTGTACCTTTGCCCGCATTAGAATCAAGCTCAACTTAGATGGAAGCATTTATATTCAACACCGTTGAGATAGCCATCCTGCTGGCGGCCGGTGTCCTTTTTATCATTCAACTACTCTATTACCTTGTGGTGTACAACCGGATATATGCCCATGGCAAGGTGGTACGCAATGGAGAAGCACACTTTGAGCGCGCCATGCCGCCGCTCTCCGTCGTCATCTGTGCCCGCGACGAGGCCGATAGCCTACGCGAATTGCTTCCCCTCATCCTTGAGCAAGACTACCCGCAGTTTGAAGTCATTGTGGTCAACGACGCGTCGACCGATGAGACCGAAGACGTGCTCACACTACTGGAAGAGAAATATCCCCACCTTTATCATAGCTTCACGCCCGAAAGCGCCCGCTACATCAGCCACAAGAAGCTGGCGCTCACACTGGGCATCAAAGCCAGCAAGTACGACTGGGTAGTGTTTACGGAGACGAATTGCCGCCCGGCCAGCAACCAATGGCTACGGCTGATGGCACGCAACTTCACCTCGCAGACCCAGATAGTGCTGGGCTACAGCGGCTACGACCGCACCAAGGGGTGGCTGCACAAGCTGGTGGCTTTCGATACGCTGTTCCAGTCGCTCCGCTACTTAGGCTTCGCCTTGCTGGGCTACCCCTATATGGGCATCGGGCGCAACATGGCCTATCGGAAAGAGTTGTTCTTCAAGCAGAAAGGGTTCTCCCAACACTTGAACCTGCAACGGGGCGAAGACGACCTCTTCGTCAACCAAGTGGCCCACAAAAACAACACACGTGTAGAGACAGACGTAAACGCCTCCATGCGCATACAGCCCATACAACGCCGCAAAGAGTGGAAAGACGCCAAACTAAGCTATACGGCCACCTCCCGCCTGTTTCGGGGAGCGCAGCGCTACCTGCTGGGGTTCGAGACATTCAGCCGCCTGCTATTCTACGCCATCACCGTGGCGGGCATTGCCTACGGCATCCTCTACCGGCAATGGGTGGTGGGGAGCATCGTGCTACTGCTATGGCTGCTGCGCTACACCACGCAAGCCATCGTCGTCAACCTGGCAGCCAAAGAGCTGGGAGGCGGCCGGAGGTACTACTGCTCCCTGCCGCTGTTCGACTGGCTCCAGCCGTTGCAGTCGCTGCGCTTCAAGCTGAGTCGGAGGTTCCGCGACAAACGGGAATTCATGAGAAGATAAGCATAGATTCTACATGGTTACACCAACTAACACAATAATGATTATGAAGAAGCTAAATGCCCGAGGAATGAAAGTCCTCAAAATCGTCCACATCCTGTCCGCCTTCCTTTGGGTGGTGGGTGCCCTGTCAATGTTCATCATCCTCATCAGCGCCCATCCACAGACGGGCGACGAACTCTTTATGCGCACGCGAATCCTGCAAATCATCGATGACTACGTGATTATAACCGGCGCCAACGGAGCCTTCCTTACCGGATTAGTGTACGGCATCTGGACCAACTGGGGATTCTTCAAGCACCGCTGGATTACCTTCAAGTGGATACTCACCGTGCTGCAGATGCTCTTCGGTACCTTTATGCTCGGCCCACGCCTGAACGCCAACGTGGAGATGGCCGCCACGCTACGCGATGCCGCCTTCGCCAACCCTACGTTTATGGCCAACAGCGACTTCTCCTTCTACGGCGGGGCCGTACAGACACTCCTATTGGTGGTGATGGTAGCCGTGTCGGTATTGAAGCCCTGGAAGCGAAAGAACAGCCCTGCACGAGTAGGCTAAGTCGCGTTGATAACAAGAATTATACCCCCCGACAAGGCTACTTAGCAATGTATTGCTTACATTTGCACCTCGTAACAGGCATTATCGATGAAGACAATCAGTAAGAAACCACCCATACTGCTGACCCTGGCGTTCGTGCTGGGCGGCCTCCTCTTCTCTTGCGGCGAGGACCGCTGGAAAGAGTACGAACCACTCACCGCCGTGGATACGTGGATGTACGGCCTCATGCAGCAAGAGTACCTGTGGTATGCCGACCTGCTGCCCGAGGACGATAAAGAATTCAACCCTTTCCAAGCCCCTGCCGCGTTCCTGGCGAAGATAAAGAAGAAAGAAGATAGCTACTCCTTTGTGGACACCGTGATGGAAACGCCGCTACCCAGCTACGGGTTCGACTACTCCTTGGTGCGCAATCCCGACATCGACACAGCCTACAACGCCCTCATCACCTACGTCATCCCCCACTCGCCCGCCGACAACGCCGGCCTGAAGCGAGGCAACTGGATTATGAAGGTAGACACCTCCTACATCAGCAAGAAGTACGAAGTGCCACTTCTACAAGGGATGGGCGCCACCACCCTGCAACTCGGCAGCTACCAGCAGGTAAGCATCCCCAGCGAGATAGAAGGTGCCGACCCCGAGAAGGTATGGCGCGTAGTACCCGTCGGCAGCCCTATAGAGATAGGTGCGGCCGCAGTGACCGAAGACGACCCCGTGCACTACAACAGCGTGCTCACACTGAAAGACGGGAGCCAGATAGGCTACCTGGTGTACAACAGCTTCACCGCAGGAACCGTGGCCGACCCCGAGAAGTACGACAACGAACTGCGTGCCTGGTCGGCATCGATGGCCAAGCAGAATATCGACAGAGTCATACTCGACCTACGCTACAACCGAGGAGGAACGATGGACTGCGTACAACTGCTCGCTACCCTGCTCGCTCCCGCAAGCAGTTTGGACAAGACCATGGCCATGTTGGAATACAACGACAAGAATATCAGCAAAGACGCCACCTTGACATTCGACTCCCAACTGATAAAGGACGGCGCCAACCTCGACCTGAAAGCCCTCTACCTGCTCACCGGCAGTGAGACCGCCGGAGCGCCGGAGATGATGATGCATGCCCTAAACGGAAAGATACCCCTGATGGTAACCGTAGGCTCTGCCACCAAAGGACAGAACGTAGCCACCGAACAGTTTGTGAACGACGAGCTACACTGGTCGGTCAATCCGGTGGTATGCAACGTGTACAATGACGCGGGCCAGCCCTTTACCTCATTTGCGGCTACCGTCCCGGCCAATACCGCGGACTATACCACCTTCCTGCCTTTCGGCGACCCCCAAGAGACTCTGCTCCAGAAAACGCTCGACTACATCAACAGCATCCAAGAGCAGGGACCCACCGAGACCCGCACGGCCACCACTCCCCAGCCCTTCCGGATAGAGAAGAGCGTGAGCGCGCCCGGAAGCCGTGTGTATGGAGGAGGGCGCGGATTGAGAATCAAGGCGGCACCTGCCGTAAAACCGTAAAGAAGCAGACAGATAGCAAGTAAGTTTATGGCATACCCCATCGAGAATAAATTAGTCATCGCCGTAGCATCGAGCGCCTTGTTCGACCTGGCCGAATCGGACAGCGTGTTCAAGGCCGAAGGCGTGCAAGCCTACCAGAAGTACCAACAACAGAACATCGACGTACCTTTTGGCAAAGGGGTAGCCTTCCCTTTCATCAGCCGCCTGCTGAAACTGAACGAAGCCCTCCGGGAAGAGGAACCGGTAGAGGTGGTACTGATGTCGCGCAACAGCCCGGAGACAGGCCTGCGGGCGTTCCACTCCATCAAGCACTACGGCCTGAACATCACCCGGGCCACGTTCTCGTCGGGCGCCCC
>JAISIX010000077.1 GCA_031261805.1 Mediterranea sp. (in: CFB group bacteria) | reverse complement strand
CTTTGCCATCGAGACCGAAGGGGTCACCGTCATCGTAGACTATTACAAAGACTCCTCGGAGAGCGTCCACACCCAAGGCATCGTGCACAACAGCCTTCTGCATAACCCCGGCACCCTCTACGTGCTGGCCACACACTTCCACCCCGACCACTTCAACCCCGAAGTGCTCGGCTGGAGGGAGCAGCACCCGGACAACCTCCACTATATCTTCTCTAAAGATATACTCAAACACCGCCGAGCCACCGCCACCGATGCCACCTATATAAAGAAAGGCGAACGCTACGAAGACGACTGCCTCACGGTAGAAGCCTTCGGTTCTACCGACGTGGGCAGCTCGCTGCTCATCCGCCTGCAAGGGTGGAACATCTTCCATGCCGGCGACCTCAACAACTGGCACTGGAGCGAAGAGTCGACCGAGGAAGAGATACGGAAAGCGAACGGCGACTACCTGGCCGAGCTACGCTACCTGCAAGAGAAAGCCCCCGAGCCGATAGACCTCGCCCTCTTTCCGGTAGACCGGCGCATGGGTAAGGACTACATGAAGGGTGCCCGGCAGTTCGTCGACCGTTTCCACCCCACCCTCTTCGCTCCCATGCACTTCGGTGAGGACTACGAAGGGGGCAACGCCATCGCCCCATACATCGAAGCCGCCGGAGGCCGCCCTATCCACATCGACCACCGGGGCCAACAATTCGAATTAACCAAGTAATACATAACTGATATGAGAAAGTTGATAACCTTGTGCCTTGCCTTGCTCGCCAGCTTGCCACTGACGACCAACGCTAATACCACAAAAGAAAGAGATGACAGCCGATACCTGGCAGGAGCTGTCCCCGAAGTAGACGGGAAGGTAGTGTTCTCCAAAGAGTTCCAGATAGCAGGAAAGAGCCAGGACGAAATCTACGACACCCTGCTGAAATGGATGACCGACCGCCTACAAGAGAACAAGAACGACAAGAGCCGCGTCGTGTACACCAACAAGGAGGCCGGCAGCATAGCCGGTATCGGCGAGGAGTGGCTCGTGTTCAGCTCCAGCGCCCTCTCATTGGATCGCACGCTGCTGGACTATCAAATCACCGTGACCTGCAAACCGGCCAGTTGCCTGGTGGAGCTGGAGAAGATACGCTACACCTACCGCGAGACGGAGAAGTACAAGGCCGAAGAGTGGATTACCGATAAGTATGCCCTCAACAAAGCCAAGACCAAGCTGGTGCGCGGGTTGGCCAAGTGGCGCCGCAAGACGGTGGACTTTGCCGACGACCTCTTTATGGACGTGGCCGTAGCCTTCGGGGCACCCGACACACGCCCCCGAACCGACAAGAAACGGAAAGACGAGCAACCAGCACCTAACATCGTAGAGAAACAAGGTCCCGTAGTCATCGGCGCACCAACGCAGGAGCAAGCGCCCCAAGTCACGCCTTTAATGCCCGTTGCAAAGCCTGAACAGCCCAAACAAGAGGCGAATGCGCAACAACCATTGGTAGTCCTCGCCCCACGCACACCGCAGTACGTAACCGTCGACCTCAAGCAGATACCCGGCGAGGTGTACGCCTTGATGGGCAGTAGCAAGCTGGTTGTCTCCATCGGCAAGGATGAGTTCAACATGACCAACATGACCGCTAACGCCGGTGGTGCCTTGGGATACCTGTCGGGCAAGGCCGTGGCCTACTGCACCCTTGCAGCCGACCAGTCGACCGACGCCCTCGACAAGGCCGACACTTACACCCTCAAGCTCTACCCGCAGGGCGAAACCACCCCGCGAGTAATTATAGAGTGCAAGAAGTTGCCCGCACAGGCCGCTCCCGTAGCCGGGCAGCCCCGCACCTACGTAGGCGAAATCACCAAGTTGTCACAATTGAAATAAGGAGTTACCACCACCATGCAGATAAAGAGCCGATTCGACCACTTCAACATCAACGTCACCAACCTTGAGCGCAGCATCGCCTTCTACGAGCAGGCGCTCGGGCTGAAGGAACATCACCGCAAGGCGGCCGCCGACGGTTCCTTCACGTTAGTCTACCTCACCGATAGCGAGACGGGCTTCCTCCTTGAGCTGACGTGGCTCAAAGACCACACCGCCCCCTACGAGCTGGGCGAGAACGAGAGCCACCTCTGCTTCCGCGTAGCGGGCGACTACGACGAGGCCCGCCGCTACCACAAGGAGATGGGCTGCGTATGCTTTGAGAACGAGGCGATGGGACTATACTTTATCCACGACCCCGATGACTACTGGATAGAGGTACTGCCCCTCAAGTAAGGCCGCTTGCGATACTCCGGCAGCAGCCCCGCAGCCTGCCGGATGCTATCGCTCACCATCGGACCATTGTTGGTCCACACACACCCTGGACCGTTGGCGTTCTGAAGAAACTTCACGCCTTCGGTCCAGTTGTCTTTTACGGTGATGAAGGAAGAGCCTTCGTCGGTATAGAGGTAGAACCAATGGTTGGGGTCGTGCACATAGCCGGGATGGTAGATGCCGTACACACAGTTGCCCGTGATGAAGCTGTGCGGTTGCGCGCCGAGGGTATAGATGCCTGCCACGTCGTACATGTGGGCACCGTAGTGGTAGATGAGGTTACCGCTCACGTAGTTGTTCTTCATGCAGCCCACCGACTGGTTCCATCCCCAGCCAAGGCTGATGCCGGTGTAAGGAACCTCGCATATCTCGTTGTGGGCGATGGTGATGTCGCTCACGCAACCCGCTCCGATGGCCACGCATCCCCAGTCTTCATTGCCAATGCCGGCGAAGTAGCAGTTGCTGATGCGCTGGAAGGCGCACACCACCCGCCGGTCCGTAGGGTCGTAAGGCAAGTGCGTCTCGAATGCCGACGGTGAGAAGGTACCTACCAGCAGGCCATTGCCGGCGATGTCGCTGAAGCGGCAACCATCCACGCTTCCCCCGTACGTCGCTTCACGGTAGTCCAGTCCCGTAGCTCCTAAGTGCTCAAACCGACACGCTTCAAAGTTCACATCACGGGCCGCCACGAGACTGACAGCGGCAGCCGGCCGACCTATCCACCCTTGGTTGTCGAGTGGGTGGTTGCCATAAGGCCGCCTCATCTTAGGCGTGATGCGGTAGGCATCCGTGAGGTACATACCCGCTTGCAAGGGCACGTGTCCCTGCTGCGACGGGCGCATCCAGGTGGTATAGGAGAACGTGAGGCCCTCGAAGCGCAGATGAGCCACGGGATGTTCCAGCGTCCCCTCCACCTGCACCAAGGTCTCGATGGCAGGCACCAAGGCCTCGGCTCCGTCCATATCCTCACCCTCTCGGGGATAATAATAAATTCGTCGGACATCAATGTCGTGATACCATTCTCCCGGCCTATCCAGCAACTCCCGGGCGTTCGTCAGGTAGAAGGGTGAGTTGTGCCCGTCGGTAGTGACCATGGGGCGCGGCCAAGGATGCTCAAACTGGAGGCGGCTCTCGGGTTGGTAGAAACGCACGGCGGCACTGTCGCCGCGCACGTCGATGTCGCGGATGCGGAGGTTGGCCACGCACCACATCTCGTGGAGCACCATCTCGGCATACTTGGCCTTCAGCTTTCCTCGCCCATCCACCAATGCCTTGACTGCCGAAGCCGGCACATAGAGTACCTCGTTGGCTTCGTCCACACTGCGGATGCGGGCCATCTGCTCGAAGTCGTCGGCCACGTCACGCGCCCTCACGGCCTTCACGCCATCCACCCACAACTGCCGGAAGTCGAACGGCCGGCCGTTGAAGCGTGGCACATCCGCCACCCACAGCCGTCCTTGCCGTTTCCAGCCGTCAATACGTACGCCACCACTCAAGACCACGCGCGCATCGTCCGCCGCCCGAACAACGGTAGGCGAATCCTCCGTCCCGCTATCTTCGGGCCGGACAAAGACCGGCTCGTACAAGGAGTAAGTCCCATCTTCCATATAGATGGTGATGCCTCCCTCCACCTGCGACGCATCGGTACGTCTCCACTCCCTTGCTTGCCGCAAGGCCGAGGCCAGCGTGGCTTTCGGCGCTTGGCGCGTACCGGCATTCGCGTCGCTGCCCGCAGTAGATACCCATATCTCTCCGGCTTGCGCCGAGGTGGCAGTCCACACACTCGCCACCGTGAGGCAGACGAAAACCCATCGTCTCATATTGCTCATTGGCTTATCAGGTTTATCGTTATCGTTCTATAGGACGTTCTTGTCAGCGGCTCAACGGCATCCACACCGTCATCTCGCCCTTTCCGCGGTTCCCCCAAGCGTAATAGGGAATGAGGCGGATGGGCACATCCTTCTCCGTGGTCGACACGGGGCGGTAGAGCACCCCTTTCCACGAGGCCTCGGAGAGTAGCTTGGCATTGCCCTCAAGCGCCATCACGGGGCTGCCGTCGATGGTGGCCTTTTGTGGGGTGAGGCGGATATTAGCCGGTATCAGCACATCGTCGATTTTGGTTCCTTGCGGCAGGTCCATACTCTCCAGACAGTAGACGATAGGGCCACGTTGCACGGCTACCTGGCCACGGATCTCTTCGGCCAATGGGTTGGCCTCGAGCAGACGGACGGGCATCTCCATCGTCAGCGTGACGCGGTCGCCCTTCTTCCATGCGCGGTTCACCTCGGCATACGTATCGGCCTGGGTCGCTACAGGCACGGCTTCGCCGTTCACCTTCACCTCGGCATGGGCGCACCACGAGGGGATGCGCAGGAACACCGAGAAAGCGCCTGCCTTACGGGGCAGCTTGTCGAGTGTCAGCTCCACGGTTCCTGCCCAAGGGTAGTCGGTACGTTGCGTCACGGCCAGTTCGCCTCCCCGCTCTTGCCAATGGGTGGCAAGCGTGCTTCCTCCGTAGAGGTTACAATAAAGGCCTCGGGGACTAAGCGTATAGGCATAGTTCTGGGCTTCGCAAAGGGTACGTAGCGTGTTGGGCGGGCAGCAGAAGCAGCTGATGTATTCGGTGCGCTCCTTTGGCCAGCGCAACGTATAAGGCAGGTCGGCGCTGATGCGGAGCGGGTTGGTGTAGAAGTAACGGCGCCCGTCGAGGCTGATACCGCTCAGTACACTATTGTAGAGGCAGGTCTCCACGATGTCGGCGTATTTGGCATCGGCGGTGACCTCGAGCATGCGCCAGTTGAAGAGCAGGTTGCCGATGTTGGCACAAGTCTCGTTGTGGGCAGTGCTGTTGGGCAACTGGTAAGGTCGTCCGTAGGCTTGATGCACCTTCTGTATGCTATCCGGCTCGTAGCAGGTACCATCGGGCGAGGTGCCGTCGTACAGGGCGCCGCAGCCTCCGGTGACGTACATCTTGCGGCTCACGATGTCCTGCCAGATGCTCGTCAGGTTCTTCATCAGCTGCGCCTCGCCCGTCTCGGCGTAGACATCGGCCACACCGGCATAGAGGTAGTTGGCCCGCACGGCGTGGCCCATGGCGTGGTATTGCTCGCGGAAGGGGACACGGTCCTGATTGTCGTCCGTGCCGTTCTTCACCATGCCGCGGATGTTAATCAACTCTTTAGCCAATTTGAGGTAGCGGGGGTTGCCCGTGGCGCGGTACATCTCCACCACACCCATGTAGTGCGAGGGGCAGATGGCGTTGCGGGCCAGCTCGGCCGAAGCGGTCTCGTAGAAATGGCAGAGGAAGTCGGTGGCCTTCACAGCGGCATTGAAGAGGGTGGTCTTCCCCGTGGCACGCCGGTGAATGATGGCGGCCGTCATAAGATGTCCCAAGTTGTAGGTCTCGAAGTTCAGGCGATTAGCGAAGGCCCCTTTCTCGTTCTCCGCCCCCACCTTAGTGCCGACAACGGCTTGTTTGTGCCCCTCCTCGGGCAGGGCGTGGCTGTCGATGCCCCGGTTCAGCTCGTCGATGATGACGGGGGTGTGTATGTATCCGTCGGCCCGCTGGGCTTTCACCACGCAGGCTATGAAGCGGTCCATCAGTTTGTCCAATGCAGGGTCGTGGTCCACGGCATAGACGGCAGCCACCGCCTCAAGCCATTTGTACATGTCGCCATCGTGGAACGGAGGTCCCCAATGCTCACCCTTCATCAATCCGGCAACAATCTCGAAGTTACGGAAGCCGTGCGACACGTCAGGGTTGTTCCACGTATTCCACATACTCTGCACAGCCGTGTGGCTAAGCACACCGAAGCGGTCGCCCCAGAACCCGTCGGTCCAGCGCGTATCGCCTACTCCTACATTCGCCATCTTCGCAAAGCGGCTCTTACTCATGTCTGTCAAGCCGTCCGTCTGCGCTAAGGCCCCCACGGTGGTAAGGGTGGCGCAGGCGAGTAGCAACAATCTGATATGTCTCATGGGACTTCCTCCTGTTTCTTCTTATACCTTTATTATATAGATGTATAAGGGGGAGACGGGAAGATGGGGCGTTTTGTACTCAACACACGAGCCTGACCGCATGCATGTCCACCCTTTAAAGTTGGTTGTATGTGGTAAAACGGCGATAGTCTGGCAGTTAGCCTACTATCCAGCCTGCGATGCCCCGTGTTTGCTTGTCGTAGCTTACGCCCACCTTCACCACTTGCCGGTGTCCGGCCTCGTAGGCGATGGCGTAACCCTTGTTGTCAATCTGTGCCAGCGCCTCCTCGGGCGTGGCATCGACCTTGAGTTCGAACACATAGACGTAGTCGGCATTGGTCACCACGGCGTCAATGCGTCCTGCCGAGGTCTTTACCTGCGTCTGCACCAGTTGTCCCATCAGCGTGAAGAAGAGGTAAAAGATGGTCTCGAAGCGCGACTCGTTGTCGCTCTTCTTCTCGTAAGGGATGGAGGCGATGAAGGAGCGCAGGCGGGTCATGCAAGCCTCAATGTCCCCCTTCTCGAGCGAGCGCATCATGGCGATAGTGCTCATGTCGTTCTCTATCTCGCTATGCGCCATGACGGCGGGGAGCAACGAACGCAAGAAGCCGTAGCGTACCTCCTCGTTGGGGAACCCCAATGTATACACTCCATTCTGAAAAGCCTTGATGGTAAGGTAGCCGCTCTGGTAGAGCACGGGGATGGGGTCGGTCAGCATCTCGGTTGACTTGTCGAAAGCTTCGGGCAAACATTCGCACCCCTCCAGTTCCGTCAGCTCCATGTTCTGCTTGCGGAGTAGTTCTATCAGGAAGGTAGGTGTGCCGGTAGAGTACCAGTAACTGCCATATCGACTCTTCTTCAACACGTTGATGATGCTGAACGGGTTGTACACGTCCTCGCTGCCATCCGTGAAGTGATAGCCGTCGTACAGCCGCTTTAGATGGGCGCAGGCCTCCTCGTAAGTTTCCTTGTTTCTGTCTGCTAAGGCCTCTATGTCGGGCTTGAAGACCGAGAGTAACTCGCTTTCGGTAATACCGCAAACCGCATCATACGCCGGGTCCATGCTGATGTTCTCCAAATTGTTCAGCTCGCTGAAGATACTCATCTGACTGAACTTGGTGATGCCGGTGATAAAGAGGAAGCGGATAATCTCCACGCTGTCCTTCAGAGGGCTGAAGAACTCACGCGTGGTGTTACGCAACGCCTTTTGCAGTTCTTCATCCCCATTGCTGTCGAGCATGGGCGAATCGTATTCATCAATCAGGATGATCACGGGCAGGCCGGTCTGCTCGTAGGCTCGACGGATGACACCTTTAAAACGAGTGCCGTAAGTATCCTCCTCGGGGTCTTTGCCATAAAGCCTTTCCCACTCGGAGAGCTGGATATTCAGCAGCGTATTCAGGTTGTGCAACTCATTGTAGCGTGTACTCGCGAAAGAGATGTGTAGTATCGGATACGCCGTCCAGTCCTGTTCCAGCTTTTCCATGGCCAGCCCCTCGAAGAGGTGCTTCTTCCCTTGAAAGTAAGCCTTGAGCGTAGAGAGCAGCAGGCTCTTGCCGAAACGGCGGGGACGGCTCAGGAAGTAGATTTGTCCGGTCTTGACCATCCGGTACACCAGTTCAGTCTTGTCCACGTAGACGTAGTTCAACGTACGCAGCTGCTCGAAGTTCTGTATCCCAATAGGGAATAAGCGGGTGGGTAGTGTAAATGCCATAGTCACTCCTGTTTGAAACGTTATGAGGCAAAGATAGCCCTTTCTCGCTTCCCACACAACTGTATGGGGCGTTTTTCTTCGAGCGTGCAGGAAGGGAGGCGTCTTTCTCGCCGCTCTCCCATCACAACTTCACCTTCTTGCTTACTGCTTTCGACTCGTTGTGCAACCGGTCCAGTGCCGTTACCACGTAGCGGTACTTCGTCTTTCCTGTCTTGACGGGTAGCTTATAGAAAGTATCGGCGGTGGTGGTGACGATGTGCGAGGGGTCGTCCAAGTCCACCTTCTCCTTGCCTTCGAAACGATAGATTACGTAACGGATGGCCCTGTCCATCTCGGTCTCCGCCTTGGGGGCTGTCCAGAAGAGCACCTCTTCGTCGCCCTCCATCCGCAGTTTCTTCATCTTGCGTACCTTGCCGGGGGCCTCATTGTCCATGAAGGGAAAGGTGGGCACCAGCGCCGGATACTTGTGGTATTCGGACATCAAGGCATCACGGTAACGCCCTTCGTTCTGCACCACGGCCAAGGCATACCACTGGCAACTGCCTCCGATGGTCTGGAAGGAGCGTTGCAAGGCCATCTTGCGGGGTAGCTGGTTGATGCTGGGGGTCTGTGGGTCGGCATGTTGGATGGTGTTCATCACCGACTGGCCGATGAAAAGCGGACGGTTCTCCGAGTTTTTGGCCCACCACTTCACCAACGTCTCGTAGTCGGCTGCCCGATGCCCTATCTCCCAATAAATTTGGGGGATGTTGTAGTCAATCCACCCCTTACGTGCCCACAACAGCACGTCGGCATAGAGGTCGTCGTAATTCTGCAAGCCGTTGGTGGCACTGCCCAGCGGGTCGTTCTTCTGGTTACGGTAGATGCCGAAGGGGCTGACACCAAACTTCACCCACGGCTTGATGGCCCGGATGGTATCGTGCATCTTCTTCACCAGCAGGTTCACGTTGCTGCGCCGCCAGTCGGCCTTGTTGGCAAACCCACCACCGTAGCGGGCAAAGCTGGCATCGTCGGGAAAAGCAACCCCGGGGATGGGGTATGGATAGAAGTAATCGTCGATATGAAGAGCGTCTATGTCGTAGCGGGATACGATGTCGGACACGATTTTGCAGATGTAGTCGGCACAGGCCGGAAGTCCCGGGTCGAACAGTAGCTGGTTACCATACGTCACAAACCACTCGGGATGTTCGCGATAGGGATGCAGGGGCGACAACTCGCTCTTCAACGATGTCTTGGCCCGATAGGGATTGATCCACGCGTGAAACTCCATGCCTCGCTTATGGCACTCCTCTATCATGAACTCCATGGGGTCCCAGAGTGGCGAGGGGGCCTGTCCCTGCACGCCGGTAAGATAGCGGCTCCAAGGCTCATAGCGTGAGCCATACAGTGCGTCGGCCTCTACACGTACTTGGAAGATGATGGCGTTGATGCCCGCCTCCTGCAAGGAGTTGAGCTGGTTTACCAACGTCTGCTTCAGCGTCTCGGTAGGGACGCCTTTGAACTGTCCGTTCACCGCCTGAATCCAGGCACCTCTAAATTCACGTTTGGGATATCGACTGCCCTCCGGCAGTTGTGCTGTCGCTCCCGCAGCCCAACAGAGGGCCAAGAGCAACAGAAGATTTCGAAGCTTCATCATCGTATCGGGGTTATCTTAATATAAATGTGGCGCAAAGATAATACAAACTTGCCACAATTTGGCTAACTTTGCAGGCTACAATGAAATAAGAACTTACTTTATGTCAGAGAACAAGTATATCTCCATCAAAGGCGCACGCGTCAACAACCTGAAGAATATAGACGTAGACATCCCCCGCAATAAGTTAGTCGTCATCACCGGCCTCTCCGGCTCGGGCAAATCATCCTTAGCGTTCGACACCCTCTATGCCGAGGGACAACGCCGCTACGTGGAGAGCCTGAGCAGCTATGCCCGCCAGTTCCTCGGGCGCATGAGCAAGCCGGAATGTGACTTCATCAAAGGCATCCCCCCCGCCATCGCCATCGAACAGAAGGTGACCAGCCGCAATCCCCGCTCCACCGTGGGCACCTCTACCGAGATTTACGAATACCTGCGGTTGCTCTATGCCCGGGTAGGACACACATTCAGCCCCGTGAGCGGACAGGAGGTGAAGAAACACTCCGTGGCCGACATCGTGGCCTGCATGACCTCCTATCCCGAAGGCACCCGCTACACCGTGCTCACCCCCATCCTCCTACGCGAAGGGCGCACACTGGCCGAGCAGCTGGTGGTAGACCAGAAAGAGGGCTTCAACCGTGTGGAGGTGAACGGCGAGATGAAACGCATGGACGAGTACACGCCCGCCAAAGGCGACGAAGTGTACCTACTGGTAGACCGCATGGCCGTGGCCACCACCAAAGATGCCGTCAGCCGCCTCACCGACTCGGCCGAGACGGCCATGTACGAGGGTGATGGCGCCTGCCTGCTACGCTTCTACAAGGCCGACGGCAGCACCCGCCTACACCGCTTCAGCACCAAGTTCGAGGCCGACGGCATCACCTTCGAGGAGCCTAACGACCAGATGTTCTCCTTCAACTCGCCCGTAGGTGCCTGCCCCAAGTGCGAAGGGTTCGGCAAGGTGATAGGCATCGACGAGCATCTGGTAGTGCCCAACCGTTCCCTCTCCGTGTACGACGGTGCCGTGGTGTGCTGGCACGGCGATAAGATGGGCGCTTGGCGCGACGAGCTGATACACAATGCCGACAAGTTTGGCTTCCCCATCTTCACCCCTTACTACGAGCTGACCGACGAACAACGCCGAGTGCTGTGGGAAGGAAACGAGTACTTCCACGGCATCAACGATTTCTTCCAGATGCTCTCCGAGAACCAGTACAAGATACAGTATCGGGTGATGCTGGCCCGCTACCGCGGCAAGACCCTCTGCCCACAGTGCCATGGCACACGCCTCAAGCCCGAGGCAAGCTATGTCCGCGTGGGTGGACGTAGCATCTCCG
>JAISIX010000042.1 GCA_031261805.1 Mediterranea sp. (in: CFB group bacteria) | reverse complement strand
ATGATTTCGATTTGCGTCACGCTCACGGCTCCTTGTCGGATGCTGGTGCCGATGCAGTCCGATCCCGTGTCGCCGCCACCAATCACGAGCACCCGCTTACCTTTGGCATTCACCAACTGTTCCTTTGTGAAGGTCTGCCCTGCGAGGATGCGGTTTTGTTGCGCCAGCATCTCCAGCGCCAGGTGTATGCCTTTCAGTTCCCGTCCGGGGATGTTGAGGTCGCGAGCTGTGGGTGTTCCGGTGCATACGCAGTAGGCGTCGAAACCTTTGGGCAGCTTCGTCACGTCGATGGGGGTGCTCATCTTGAAGAGGATGCCTTCGGCTTCGAGGAACTTCATGCGGCGGTCGATGACTACCTTGTCGAGCTTGAAGTTGGGTATGCCGAAGCGTAGCAGTCCGCCCGGGGCTTCATCTTTGTCGAAGAGTGTCACCTCGTAGCCTTTGCGGTTCAGTTGGTTGGCTACTACCAGTCCGGCGGGTCCTGCACCTATCACGGCCACCTTCTTGCCGTTGCGTTTGGGTGTGCGTACCTTGACGTAGCCTTCCCGAAAGGCAGCTTCGGCGATGGCTGCCTCGTTCTCGCGGATGGTCACCGGCTCGCCCGACGAGAGTTTCAATACGCATGACTTCTCGCACAAGGCCGGACAGATGCGGCCCGTGAACTCGGGGAAGTCGCAGGTGGCTTCGAGTATCTCATAAGCCTCTCTCCATTTCCCTTTGTAGAGGGCGTCTTGCCATTCGGGTTGTTTGTTGCCTATAGGGCATGCCCAGTGGCAGAAGGGTACGCCGCAGTCCATGCAGCGCGATGCTTGCTGTCGGCGACTTTTGGTGTTGAGTGTCTGCTCCACCTGACTGTAGTCGGTGATGCGCTCGTTCACAGGGCGGTATCCCGCTTCCTGACGAGGTATATTTAAGAATGCTTTCGGATCTCCCATGTCTAAATTGAGAATTAAAGAATTAATAATCGCGTTGCATGTCGGCAATCTTCTGTTGCAGCTTCCGCATCTGCTCTTCCTGCAGTACTTTTTTGTATTCGATGGGTACTATTTGGATGAACTGGTCGACGTAGTGGTTCCAGTTGTCGAGCATGGTGCGTGCCAGCTTGGAGCCTGTGTAGAGGTAGTGCTGACGAATCAGCTCGTGCAGCTCCTTGCGGTAGCTGGCTTCTTCGATGAGTGACAGCTCCACCATGTCCATGTTGCAGAAGTAGTCGAAGTTGTCGTTCTTGTTCCATACATAAGCCACGCCGCCGCTCATGCCGGCCGCGAAGTTGCGTCCTGTCTCGCCGAGCACTACCACGCGTCCGCCGGTCATGTACTCGCAACAGTGGTCGCCCACGCCTTCCACTACGGCGGTGGCTCCAGAGTTGCGTACGGCAAACCGTTCGCCCACGCGTCCGTTGATGTACACCTCTCCGCTGGTGGCTCCATACAGCAAAGTGTTGCCGGCTATGGTATTGTTTTCAGCCTCAAAGTTGCTGCGGATGGGAGGTAGTACGGCGATGCGTCCGCCGCTCAGTCCCTTGCCGAGGTAGTCGTTGGCCTCACCTTCCAGCTTGAAGTTGACGCCGGGCACCAGGAAGGCACCAAACGACTGTCCTGCCGAACCCTTGAACTTCACGTTGAGTGTGTCCTCGGGCAACCCTTTCTCGCCGTACTTCTTGGCTATTACGCCCGATAGCATGGCACCTATGGCGCGGTCGGTGTTGGCAATGGTATATTCCAGCGACACCTCCTTGCCCTTGTCGAGAGCCTCCTTGGCGGCTGCGATGACGGCGATGTCCTTCACGCTGTCGATGCCGTGGTTTTGTTCGATGACGTGGTGGATGGCCGCGTTGTTGTCTATCCGGCGGAGCAGCTTGTCGAAGCTGAGCAGGGCATGTTTCGGGTTGGGGTCGTCCTTACCGTCCTTGCGTACGATGAGTTCGGTGTGCCCGATGATATCTTCCATCTTGGTGAATCCCATTTCGGCCAGGTGCTCGCGCACCTCTTGGGCGAGGAAGGTGAAGAAGTTCACCAGGTACTCGGCCCGGCCATGGAAGCGTTTGCGTAGTTCGGGGTTCTGTGTGGCTACGCCCACGGGGCAGGTGTCTTGGTGGCATTTGCGCATCAGTACGCAACCCAGTACGATGAGGGCCGAGGTGGCGAAGCCGAACTCCTCGGCTCCGAGTAGTGCCATCAGTATGATGTCGCGTCCGGTCTTCAGCTGTCCGTCGGTTTGTAGCATTACCTGTCCGCGCAGGCCGTTGAGCACCAATGTCTGTTGGGTCTCGCTCAGTCCCAGCTCGGGCGAGATACCTGCGTAGCGGATGGAGGAGGCCGGCGAAGCGCCCGTGCCACCTTCGGCACCCGAGATGACGATGAGGTCGGCCTTTGCCTTGGCCACGCCGGCGGCGATGGTTCCCACGCCACTCTCGGCTACCAGCTTCACGCTGATTTTCGCCTTCGGGTTCACGTTCTTCAAGTCGAAGATGAGCTGTGCCAAGTCCTCGATGGAATAGATGTCGTGGTGGGGTGGGGGCGAGATGAGGGAGATGCCCGGTATGGAGTGGCGTGTCTTGGCCACTACGTCGTTCACCTTGAATCCCGGTAGCTGTCCACCTTCGCCCGGCTTGGCGCCTTGGGCTATCTTTATCTGTATCTCGTCGGCGTTCACCAAGTATTCGGCTGTCACGCCGAAGCGTCCGGAGGCCACCTGCTTGATGGCGCTGCGCATGGAGCTGCCGTCGGGCAATGGCTCGAAGCGTGCGGCATCCTCGCCACCCTCGCCGGTGTTGCTGCGTCCGTGTATCTTGTTCATGGCCAGTGCCATGGTCTCGTGCGCCTCCTTGCTGATGGAGCCGAACGACATGGCACCTGTGACGAAGCGATGCATGATGTCCTCTACCGGCTCCACCTTGTCGATGCTGATGGGGTTGCGGCGGAAATCGAGGAAGTCGCGCAGGAAGATGGGTTTCTCCTTGCCGTCCACCAATTGGGTGTATTCCTTGAATTTCTTGTAACTGCCCAGGCGGGTGGCCAGTTGCAACGTGCTGATGGTCTCGGGGTTCCAGGCGTGTACCTCCCCGTCCTTGCGGAAAGCGTAGAGTCCTTTGTTGGGTAGCAGGTCGTCTATCTCCTCGGCGAAGCCGTCGTGGTGGAAGGCGATGGCGTCGCGTGCTACCTCCTCCAGGCGGATGCCGCCGATGGGCGAGCCGATGCCTCCGAAGTAAGCTTTGCTCAGCTCCTCGCTCAGGCCCACGGCCTCAAAGATTTTGGCGCCACGGTAGGAACGTATGGTGGAGATGCCCATCTTGCTGATGATTTTGAGCAACCCTTTGCAGATGGCTTTGATGTAGTTCTTCTCCGCCGTGGCGTAGTCGAGCTGTATCTCTTGATTCTTTACCAATTGGTCGAGGATGGCGAATGCCATGTAGGGATTCAGGGCGCTGGCGCCGAAGCCCAACAACAGGGCGGCGTGCATCACCTCGCGAATCTCGCCGCTCTCCACCACCAATGCGGTCTGCACCCGCTTGCCCACGGAGATGAGGTGGTGATGTACAGCGCTCACAGCCAGCAACGACGGTATGACGGCGTGCGTCGAGTCTACGTCGCGGTCGGTGAGGATGATGTAGTTCACCCCTTCTGCCACCGACTCCTCCGCCTTCTTGCAGAGCTGTGCTAAGGCTTCCTGCAAGCCGGCTTTCCCTCTCTTCAGCTCAAAGAGCATGGGCAGGCGGGCAGCCTTGAAACCTTTGTACCGGATATTGTAGAGCAGGTCGAGCTGCGTGTTAGTAAGGATGGGGTGCTTGAGACACACCATCTTGCAGTGGCTGGCGCTGGGCGTGAGGATGTTCATCCCCACGGCACCGATGTATTCGCTGAGCGACATCACCAGTTCTTCGCGTAGCGGGTCGATGGGTGGGTTGGTGACTTGGGCAAACTGCTGGCGGAAGTAGTTGTAGAACAGCTGTGGCTTGTCCGACAGCGCGGCCAGTGGCGTATCGTTGCCCATCGAGTTGGTGGGTTCGGCCCCGGCGCTTGCCATGGGCATGATGAGGCGGTCAATGTCCTCCTTGGAGTAGCCGAAGGTGCGCAACATGCGGTCGTACTGCTCCACGCTGTGCGCTACCTTGCGTCCGCTTTTCAGTTCGTTCAGTTCGATGCGGTTGCTCTGCAGCCACGTGCGGTATGGTTTGGCTTCGGCCAGCTCTTTCTTCAGTTGACCGTCGTAGTATATCTCTCCCTTCTCGGTGTCGACCAGCAGGATTTTGCCTGGCTGCAGACGCCCTTTCTCCTTGATGTCGGCTGGTTCGAAGTCCATCACGCCCACCTCCGAGGCCACCACCATCATGTCGCCCTTGGTGATGAGGTAGCGGGCGGGTCGCAGGCCGTTGCGGTCGAGCATGCCTCCGGCGTAGCGGCCGTCGCTGAAGAGGAGCGCCGCCGGTCCGTCCCACGGCTCCATGAGGATGGAGTGGTACTCGTAGAAGGCTTTCAGGTCTTCGCTGATGGGGTTCTTCTCGTTGAACGACTCGGGCACGAGCATGGCCATGGCGTGAGGCAGCGAGAGTCCCGACATGACGAGGAACTCCAGCACGTTGTCCAGTGAGGCGCTGTCGCTCATTCCCGGCTGTATGATGGGACGCAACTCCTTGATGTCGCCCAGCGCCGTGCCCGACAGAACGCTCTCCCGCGCCTCCATCCAGCTTCGGTTGCCGCGGATGGTGTTTATCTCGCCGTTGTGCGCCAGCAGGCGGAAAGGTTGTGCCAACCCCCACGTGGGGAAGGTGTTGGTGCTGAAGCGTGAGTGCACCAGTGCCAACCCGCTGGTGAAGTAGCTGTTGGTAAGGTCGGGGAAGTAGCCCCGCAGTTGCAGCGACGAGAGCATACCTTTATATATAATGCTTTTTGTCGAGAGCGACACCACATAGAAGTCGCCTTTGGTGGCGATGGCCGACTGCCGCACGCGGTTCTCTATCTTTTTGCGGATGATGTACAGTTGGCGTTCGGCGTTCTCCGTGTCGGTGAAGCCGGTGATGAACACCTGCTTGATGTCCGGTTCGTTGGCCAGTGCCGACTCTCCCAGTATCTCCGGGCGGGTGGGGACGTTGCGCAGGTGCATCAGCGTAAGGCCTTCTTTCTCTATCTCCTCGATGATGATGCTCAAGATGGCCGCTTGGTCTTTTTCGTTTTTCGGCAGGAACAGCAAGCCGGTGCCATACCGTCCCTTCTCGGGCACGGGGATGCCTTGCAGCAAGATGAACTCGTGGGGAATCTGGAGCATGATGCCCGCCCCGTCGCCCGTCTTGTTGTCGGCCCCCTCTGCTCCGCGGTGGCGCATGTTTTCCAAGACCTTCAGGGCTGCCTCCACCACATCGTGCGACTTCTCGCCGTGAATGTTGACCAGCATACCTACGCCGCAGGCGTCGTGTTCATAAGCGGCGTCGTACAGGCCCATCTGTGCAGGCTGTTGCGGGATGGAAGACTCTTTCGTTTCGTTGTTAAAAAGTTCTTTTTTACTCATTCTTGATAGCGTTATAGTATGATAAAACCTGTTTTGAATGTCAAATTGCACTGCAAAGATAGTGATTTAATTTCATTCTGCTAATAAAAAGCATAATTTGTTGTACTATGGAACGCTTTTTTGTATGGAGGGGAGAGGCAGAAGGCTTCGTCCTGCTATTTGCGATGACTTGTTTCCATCACGTGACATCAATGCCATGAACTTGTGCATGGTCTCCTCTATTCGGTCGCAGTCGCCTTGCCATCACGTCCGTAATCGCCTCGTCGTTACCGCGGCTATTGCTTCATCCTCTCCAGCCCCTCTGCGCGAGTTTTTTTCCTGTTTTACCATCATACTCTCACGATTTTTGCGTAACACATTGTAAACAAGATGGTTATGGCGTGATGGTAACCGTGATGGTAACGGTGATGGTAAAGTTACCCTCACTTTTTGTCTCGTCCTGATTTTGGTTGACTGGTTTCACTTCTTAATCCTACTATTGGTTGTCCAATATCGTTCCTTAGCATTGGGAGGGAGCTTAGCTCCGGGCTTGCGGCTGCAAAGATTGTCTCGTTCTGCAAAAGCATATACCTTGAGCGGACCACCCTATTGCCTCATCTTTCCGACTACGTTGGGAAAGAAGTCCCAACGCCTTGGGAAGAAAGTCCCACGGTGCTGGGAAGAAAGTCCCAACGCCTTGGGAAAAAAGTCCCACGGTGCTGGGAAGAAAGTCCCAACGCCTTGGGAAAAAAGTCTCACCGTGCTGGGAAGAAAGTCCCAACGAATGGGACAAGAAGTGTGCTTAGGGGGAAGAACCGTTCATTCGCCAAAAAGTGAGAGTAACTTTACCCTCACTGTTACCATCACGGTTACCCTCACGGTGTAATCTGCTAATTTACAGATTATTGATTGGAAATCGTGAGGGTATGATGGTAAAACACGAAAAAAAACGTGCTGGGGGGCTGTACAAACTCCCGTAGGGATGGAAACAGACGGAAGCCCCTGCCTACCCATCTACATTCCACTCTACACAGAATCACGTAGCGTGAACTGAAAAAACACGGCCATGAATGAATCGGTTCACGGCCGTGTTTGTATCAGTTCACGGCCGTGAATGTAGCGGTTCACGGCCGTGTTTTTCCAATTCATGCTGCGTGAATTGATTGACAACCGGCTTATCCCTGTGTCTTGCAAACATCCTTTGCAGGACGGGACAATCGGCTTCGCTATCTAATAAATTATTTGTCCGATGGCAGCAATATTCTTTTTTTGATGTTGGAGTAGGCTTGTGGAGTGATGCCGATGTAGGATGCCAAGTCTTTGTCGAGCACTTGTTGGATCAGTTTTTTGTTTTCTAAAAGTTTCTCGCATCGTTGTTCCACAGGTAGCCTATAGATGAAGTAATCTTGGAAAGTATGCCTTCGCTGGTTGTTTAATATGATGGTCCATATAGAATTGATGGCCTCCGACTTTTGACATAGACCTCTCAGTTTCTGGATATTGATGACGTAGGCGTAGCTCTCCTGATACGCACGTACGTAGTATGGCGATGGAGAAGCGTGGTACAGATGTTTGGAGGTGTTAATACATTCGCCCGACTGAATAAAGCCAAATGTAGTAATATGCTCACCTCGTAACAGCCCGTACTGAAATATCCCTTGTTCTACGAGGTAAACATGCTCCTCCATAGTACCCTTCTCGATTAAAAAAGCGTCTTTTTCTATATGTATCCTGCTAGCGGCGTTCTTGAGCAATTCCTTTTCATCGCTATTGAACTGGATACATTCCTTTTCTTTCTCTGCAATACTCTTTAATAATAAGATAAAACTCATGGCAATCATTTATAGTTGAAATAACAGTTAAACACCTCTTTTTCTCTATACTCCTTTCCCTCACCTCTCTTACATCTATTCTTTTATACTTCAGTATATGATAAAATAATATTTGGTTGAAAATTAGATAAATATTGTTTCTTCATGTACCGAATAAGCCCCCTACACATTCTCAATAGGGAAACGATATGCAAAGATAAGCATGAATATTGCGTATGATGAATATAAAGCGGAGTTTCTGTTTGAACTTGGAACTAAATTAATCGAGATTAATTAAATTCCGGAAATGTGTTATTTTGGAACCGATATAGAATAACCTCATTTACCTTTGCGCAAAAATAAGAGTTGAAGAGATGAGATATTATAGAAACTTACTTATACATACCGGCTATTTGGTTCTTGGAGGGCTTGAACTGCTTAAAAAGAAGCAATCGCATGAAAGTGATTCGCGATTGTCATGAATGGCAATAATACTAAAAAGATAAGAGTATGAAATCAACAAAACGCAGGTTATTCAGTATCTGCTTCTTGCTATGGGCCATTGGCATATATGGGCAAGCGCAAGAGGTGACCGATACGTTGGGGCAAAAGCGCAACCTGTTCGCTACTCCTTCGTGGGTGGTAAAGACCAATTTGCTTTACGATGCTACAACGACCTTTAACTTGGGCGTGGAGTTCAGGGTAGGCAAGCGTTATACTTTCGACTTGTCGGCCAATTACAATCCTTGGACTTTCGATAATAACAAGAAGCTAAAGCACTTTCTGGTGCAACCGGAGTTGCGCTATTGGTTGTGTGAGCCTTTCTATGGGCATTTCTTCGGCCTCCATGCTTTGTATTCCCATTATAATATAGGTGGCATTGACCTACCATTCGGCCTCTTGCCTTATTTGGATGAGACACGCTATCAAGGCGACTTGTATGGGGCGGGCTTGTCGTATGGCTACCATTGGTTGCTTGCTTCGCGTTGGAGTTTGGAGTTCTCCTTGGGCATAGGCTATGTGCATACTCGCTACGAAGCTTATGAGTGCAGTTCGTGTGGCGCTTACAAGCATACAAAGTATCGTAACTACCTGACACCTACGAAGGTGGGACTTAGCATCATATACATTATTAAATAGTAGAAAGGCGCTGTCGCATGAAAAAGAACATTCTATTAAGCATCCTGGTGTCGTGGGCAGTCTCTGCTCCGTTGTCGGCGCAGGAGACAGGTTATCAAGGGAAAGTAGGCATTAAGGCGCAGGAGGCCATTCATAGGGGCGACTCGGTATATCTTAGCATGGAAGTCAAAACGCAGGGTCTCTCGATGGAGAGCGACCGCTCGCTCACGTTGACCCCGGTGGTGCGGAAGGGCGATAACAATAAGGTGTTTACTTCCGTACTCATCAATGGCAAGCGGCGGCAAAAGCTGTATCAGCGCAGCCTCAAGTTGGGGCAGATAGCTCCTACGGGCTATTTAGTGGTGTCCGACAGGGGTGATAAATGGAACTTGGGTTCGATAGTTTACCATTCGGCCATCCCTTATGAGGCGTGGATGAAAGGCGCGGGCATCGAGCTACAGGAGGAGATGTGTGGTTGTGGAGGACATTCGCAACAAATCAGCGTGGAACGGTTGGTGGAGCAGATTGCCAATGAAAAGATAGTGACGGAATATAAGATTCGTCCGCAGGTCGCTTTTATTCATCCACAGTCGGAGGGCGTTAAGAAACGGAGCACGAGCTACGACGCTTATCTATATTTTCAGGTCGGAACGTCGGCCATCCAGCCTTTTTATCAGCAGAATGCAGCTGAACTGGGAAAGGTGGAACGCTTTATTGGCGACTTACGAGCCGATGGGAACCTCACTTTGTCGTCCATCAGCGTGAAAGGTAGCGCTTCGATTGATGGAAATGAGCAAGGCAACCGCCAACTGTCCGACCGACGCGCTTCCGCGCTCTTACATTACTTGATCGACAAAGGAAACCTGCCGGCCGACAAGGCGTCTATACTTCCAGGTGGCGAAGACTGGGAACGCTTCGAACAACTGATCGACAAAACGCCCGAACTGCTTAACTATCGGGCGCAGTTGCACGAAATCAGTTCGCTTCCTGTCAGCGCCGACCAGAAAGAGGCACGTGTTAAGTCGCTGGAGGGAGGCAAAGTCTACCAGACGCTCGGGCAATACGTGTTCCCACAGATGCGGCGTGTGGTATGCCGTGTGGACTACCAGGTCCGTTCGTTCAGTATCGATGAGGCCAAGCAGGTATATGCCGCCCATCCGCAGCAATTGAGCTTGGAAGAACTCTTCGGACTGGCCAATAGCTACAGGGACGACCTGCTTCGGTTTGGCGAACTCTTCGAGACAGCCGTGCGCCTCTACCCGGACGACAAGATAGCGAACTTGAACGCGGCGGCTTCGTATCTCCAACAAGGTAATGCCGAGCGTGCACAAAGCTACCTGTCGAAGGCCGACCCAACGACGGTCGAATACCTGAATGACTTAGGCGTATGCCACCTGCTGAAAGGCGAGTACGAGGAGGCGGCCACTTGGTTTGGCCAAGCCATTGCCAAAGGCTCCACACAGGCAGCGCACAACATGGCAGAGCTTCGGAAGAAGCTGGAATCACTGGGAAATTTTCATAAAAAATAGAGAATAGATAACCATTAAGTATTAATTAAGACTGATTATTGTATGAAGAAGTTTTTAGCAGGAGCCTTTGCCATCTCTATGGCATTGGCTACAGTAACCTTGGCCGGCTGTTCCAACGATGAGGATCTTAACGCAGCCTCTGCCGACGCAGGGAAGAGTGTATTTATGAAGTTCGACGTGAAGTCGATGGGTGGGGTGACCCGCGGGGTGAGCAGCCCCATTGCCTCAGGTACGGAACTCACGTTGACGAAGGCGACTATCGTGTTCTATGTGGGTGCTGACTTCCGCGTGACGAAAACCTATAGCGTAACTGCCGACGGTACTGCCGGAACCGGTACAGGCTTGGGCGATTTCTCGTTCGACCAGGTAAAGACAGGTGTGACCATTACCGGTCTGGATCAAGCTACGACCAACGTCTCCGTGGTGGGCAATACGGCCGTCAATGTACAAGTAGGTGCCAATTGGCTCAACTACATCGACGGGCACGTTATCAATGCCGGCACACAATCGAGTGAGGACAAAATAGGTCTCTATGGGAAGGCAGCGCTGCAGCCGGTGACTGGTACGACGGGATCCAATAAGTATCAGGCTACGGTGTCTTTAGCTCCTATCACTTCGCGTTTCGAAATCCCGAGCGTTGCGGCTGGCGATGGCTTGGCAAGCTTTACGGTGACGGGTGTGTATATGGAGAAATTCTACCAGACGGCCAAACTGAACGGAAACGTGAACGTGAATGCCTCCGACCCTCTCACGTCCATCAAGGGTCTGACGACAGTGGCCGCTGACATGGCGAGCGACTATTCAGTGAATAGCAATCCGCTGGCCGTGAACTGGAATGGTAGTATCTTCTCTACGGATCAGGTGGGTGTCACAGGAACCACCGCTACCTCTCCGGCTACTGGTAAGGTTTGGGGATTCTACGTATTCGCACGTCCCTATACCGGAACCAATATGTTCGCTTTCAACAGCGATGTGAAGGAGGATACGTATGGCGATGCCACCACCGCTCAATACGGAACGCAGGTACCGCGTATCATCATCGAACTGCAGGACGTAGTGCCGACCGATCCTGTGAATGCTAGTATTTGGGCCGGTAAGACGTGGTATGCCACCATCGGTGGGTTTAAATACCTTGATCCTTCTACCAACGCGGATACCCAAATGAAGTCGCTCGTGGGCGGTTACGTATTCTCTACGCCGACCGATTTCTCATTGAAGGCTGGCGATCTTCATTCCGACCCCAACCCGGGTACGATTGACGTGACACTGACCGTGTCTCCGATGAAATGGAAAACTGTTCCGGTTACTCCTATACTACAGTAATAGTAATGTTTGTGCGAAAAGAATAATTTTCAGAAGCCATGGGGAGAGGGAAGCGTTTTTAATCCCTTTTCTTACCTTTCCTCTCCCCTCGCTTTTAACTTTCAAATTAAGAAGATAATGAATTTGCATAAGACTATATTCTCATTGATTCTTTTCTCCAGCGCCTTGTTGTCGGGTTGTATCGACGAAAAACTGGACGATTGCTATGGAGAACTGACTCTACACTTCGATTATCCGTATAATCCTGTGGTAGACTTCTCCGACCGTGTGAGCCGTGTAGACATCGGAATCTATGGTGCCGATGGGGAGTTG
>JAISIX010000207.1 GCA_031261805.1 Mediterranea sp. (in: CFB group bacteria) | reverse complement strand
GATACGGCCACTTCGCCGATGCGTCCCATAGCCCAGAGGGCTTCGGGGGTCATGCGTTTGCCTTCGATGCGCAGGGTCGAACGGCCAATCGGCGAGGTCTGGTTGTCGCCGCTCCCGGTGCGCTCTTGCCCCGATGAGCAAGAGGCTGCTGTGGCAAGTGCTGACATCATGAGAAGTACATTTATTAGTTTCATGCTTCGAAAGGGTATGATTAGAAAAAGAGGTTCGCATCACCGGCGACGCCCGCGTTGTTCTTTGAGTTGCTCCTGCTGCTTCTGCATGGCCTCCAGACGGGCGGCGAAGCCGGTTTTGGCCGCCTTCTTGGGGTCTTTCTTGCCGGCCTCGAGCTGGGCGAGCAGCTTCTGCTCGTCGGTGGTGCGGCGCAAGATGATAGTGGTGATTACGCTGATGAGGGTAGAGATGAAGTAGTAGTAATTCAGTCCGGCGGGATAGCTGTTCAGGATGAAGAGCATGAAGACGGGCATCAGGTAGGTCATCCACTTCATGGCGGCCATCTGCGGATTGGCTCCGGTGTCTTGCTGCTGCATCATAAACTTCGAGTTGAGCAGCTGGGTCACGGTCATCAGCAGGCAGAAGAGGCTCAGGTGATTGCCCAGCATCGGGATGTGGAAGGGGAAGGTGATGATGGCATCGTAGGTCGACAAGTCGTCCGCCCACAGGAACGATTGCTGACGCAGTTCGATGGCACTGGGCACAAACATGAACAGGGCTATCAGGATGGGGAACTGGATGAGCATCGGCAGGCACCCGCCCATGGGGCTGACGCCGTATTGGCTGTACAATCCCATCACCTCCTGCTGCTTCTTCATGGCATCTTCCTGCTTGGGATACTTCTTGTTAATCTCGTCTATCTTGGGCTTGAGCACGCGCATCTTGGCCGACGACATGTAGGTCTTCCACGTGGTGGGGTAGATGAGTATCTTCACAATGAGGGTCATCAGCAGCAACACCACACCCATACTCAATCCCAGTCCCGAGAGCCAGTCGAACAGGTTGATGGTGAACCACTTGTTGATCCAGCGAATCAGCGGCCAACCCAAATAGACCAAGCGGTTGAGTTCCCACTTGGGAGTGCGTCCCTTGTCGAGCGCCGAGAGGGTTTTGTAGTGGTTGGGGCCGAAGTAGAAGTAGAGTTGGGTGGTCTCACTGCCCGTGGGATCGAAGGCGGTACTGGTCTGGGCGGCGTAGTCTTTGATGTAGCCGCTGCCCTCTTTCTCCATCTTCGAGCCGAGGGTGCTCTTCTCGAAGCCTTTGTCCGAGAGCAACACCGACGAGAAGAACTGGTTTTTAAAGGCAAACCACTGGGCCGGTTCGGAGAGCGTTTGTTGGTCGTCTTTGCTGGCCGACAGGTAGTCGGTGTCGCCGTTGGTCAGGCGATAGGTCAGTTCGGCCAGCCGGTTCTCGTAGAGGAAGCCCTTCTCGATTTGCCGTGCCCGCTGCTTCCACTCGATGTCGACGTAGTCGTTGGCGGCCAGCTTACCGGCCATGCCCTGCGCCCGAATGGTGAAATCCACCAAGTAGGTGTCGTGCCGCAGGGTGTAGGTCAGGTCGATGTGGTGCTCTTCCGTGCCCAACCGCATGGTGACCGCGCTGTCGGAATGCAGGATGGGGGTGAAGTAGTAGTCCTTGGTTTGAATCACCTCCTGCCGGTTGTAGAAGAGGAAGTTCATCGAAACATCCTCGCCGCGGAACAGGGTGACGGGGGTTGTCTTGTCTTGCTCCATGTAGTGCTTGAGCACGGCGGCGTAGAGTGACCCTCCTTTGGTGTGTAAGGTGAGTTGTGCCAGCTCGTTTTGGATGGTGATGAGGCTGTCTGTGCCGTGGTGTGCTCCGTAGAAGAGCGAGGTGGAGTCGACGGTTGCCTCGACTTTCTTTTCGGAGGCCAGCGCAGCTTCCTGCTTGGCCTTCAGTTCGTTTTCGCGTTGTTGCACCCGGGCAATGGAGTCGTTGATGCGCTTTTGGGCATCCAATTGCTCCTGACTGGGGCGACTCAGATAACTAAAACCGATGAGCAATACAAATATCAGAACCAGACCGGTGATGGTGTTTTTATCCATGAGAGGGGATTAATGAGTTTGAAATTAAACGGATGGGGGGAGCGATTAGACGGATGCCTCGGAGGCAGCATCGATGGATGCCTTGACAAACGACACAAAAAGCGGATGCGGATTGAGCACCGTACTGCTGTATTCGGGGTGGAACTGCGTCCCGATGAACCACTTGAGGGTGGGTATTTCCACCACTTCCACCAAATCCGATTCCGGGTTAATGCCCACGCACTTCATACCGGCCGCCTCATACTCCTCTTTATATAGGTTGTTGAATTCGTAGCGATGCCGGTGACGTTCCTGAATGTGCTCCTTGCCATAGGCCTTATAAGCCTTGCTTCCCTTTTGCAATACACACTCGTAAGCTCCCAGACGCATGGTACCTCCCATGTTGGTTATCGACTTTTGTTCCTCCATGATGTCGATGACATTGTGCGGGGTCTTCTCATCCATTTCGCGTGAATTGGCATCGGAATAGCCCAATACATTGCGGGCAAACTCAATGGCCATGCACTGCATGCCCAGGCAAATGCCGAAGCAGGGGATGTCGTGGGTGCGGGCATACTGGATTGCCACGAACTTTCCGGGGATGCCTCGTTCGCCGAATCCCGGGCCGATGACGATGCCGGCCATCCCTTTCAACGCCTTTTCGATGTTGGCTTCGGTGAGCTTTTCGCTGTTAACAAAGTCTACTTCCACCTTGCGGTCGTTGTAAGTGCCGGCTTGGGAGAGCGCTTCGCGGATCGATTTATAGGCATCCTGCAGGTCGTATTTGCCCACCAGGGCAATGTGTAGCGGCTCGGTTTGCTCGGCTTTGCGGCGACGATCGAGGAAGGCGCGCCAGGGTGCCATTTGGGGAGTCTCCCCCACGGGCAGTCCCATCTTCTTCAAGATGGTCACATCCAGGTCTTGCGCCTGCATCAACAGGGGGACTTCGTAGATGGTGGGAGCGTCTATGCTTTGCACTACCGAGTGCTCTTCCACGTTGCAGAAGAGGGCAACCTTCTTGCGTAGGCTCAGGCTGAGCTCGTGTTCGGTGCGCAATACTAAGATGTCGGGCTGTACACCGGCACTCTGAAGCTCCTTGACCGAGTGTTGGGTGGGCTTTGTTTTCAGCTCACCGGCGGCGGCCAGGTAGGGCACATAGGTGAGGTGAACACACAAGGCATTCTGCCCAAGCTCCCATTTGAGCTGGCGGATGCTCTCCAAGTAGGGGAGTGATTCGATGTCACCTACGGTTCCTCCTATCTCGGTAATGACGAAATCGAACTTATACCGGTTGCCCAAAAGCATCACATTGCGCTTGATTTCGTCGGTGATGTGGGGAACCACCTGAATGGTTCGTCCCAGGTAGTCGCCCCGGCGCTCCTTGTCGATGACGCTTTTGTAGATGCGACCGGTGGTCAGGTTGTTCTCTTTGGCGGTGTGAATACTCAGGAAGCGTTCGTAATGTCCCAGGTCGAGGTCGGCTTCGTGGCCGTCGACGGTGACGTAACATTCGCCGTGTTCATACGGATTGAGGGTACCGGGGTCGATGTTGATGTAGGGATCGAACTTCTGAATGGTGACTTTGTAGCCTCTGGCCTGGAGCAATTTACCGATAGACGAGGAAATAATGCCCTTACCCAGTGAGGAGGCCACGCCACCGGTGACGAAGATGTATTTTGTTTCTTTCACAGCAATACTGTATTTTGATGAATAGACATATCTTTCTTTAAATCGTGCAAAATTATAAAAAAAGGGGGAAACGGCTATTGCTTTCTATGTTTTCTGAACATTTTAATCTACTTTTGCAGTCAAAATGATTTTGAAACCTCTGTTATGAAGTACCGGTATTTATCCCTGCTTTTGGCTGTATTCTGCTCGATTGGCGCCGATGCGCGCATCCATTTGACTCCCGATAGTGCCGTTGTGCCTCGGGATACCTTGTCTGATATACTGAAGCCGCACTTCGTTTTGAAGCTAAAGAAAAGCGGACAGACCACCACTTTAGACACCGTTTCACTGCTCTATGAACAATATATCGGGGTGCTCGACTACCTCAACGACCCGGCCACCCCGGCCCGTTACATCGCCAGCGATCCGGACTATTACCGTCTTTTCATGCCCTTGGTCTACTATTCCTCGCCCGTCCGGCGGATTTCGACCATCCGTTGGCGGCCGCAGCCGCTTGACACCCTGCCGGCTGCCCCGAAGGAACTCTTCAGCGTGTATGATCATCGCTACTTTGCCTCCAAGCAAAAAGCCGATGCCATTGTGGATAAAGTCTTGCTCTACTACTACACCCACGGCGATTTGCACCGCATCGTGATGACCGAAGAAAGGATGAAGCACTTCAAGGATGCCAACCGTCCGCTCGAACGAAAAGAACCCGACCGGCGGTCGATACTCAAGCTTTTCGCCACCGAGCCTTCGCCCGAAGTCCCCGAAAGCGCCGAAATGCACGTACGTCGTCCCAACTGGTGGGTGACTACGGGCAACGGTTCCCTGCAGATGTCGCAAAACTACGTCTCGGACAACTGGTATAAAGGCGGGGAAAGCTCCAACACGCTGCTGGCCAATCTGCTGCTCACGGCCAACTACAACGACCGGCAAAAGGTGCAATGGGAGAACCTGCTGGAGTTTAAGCTGGGCTTTGCCTCCACTCCTTCGGACGAAGTACACAGTTATTTAATCAACACCGATCAGATTAGACTCTACAGCAAGCTGGGCGTACAGGCCGCCTCCAAGTGGTTTTACACCATCTCTACCGAGCTGAAGACGCAGTTCTTCAACGGCTACAAGGCCAACAAGCCCGAGCTGGTCTCGGCCTTCCTGGCACCGGCCGACTGGTCGGTCAGCATCGGTATGGACTATAAGCTGCCCAAAAAGAAGTTCAACCTGTCGGTCTTCATCGCCCCTCTGACCTACACGATGCGTTATGTGGGGAATAAAGAGGTGGACGAAACCTCGTTCGGCCTGGAAGAGGGCCAAAGCGTCAAGCACGACTACGGCTCGCAAATACAGCCCACACTCTCGTGGACGATCATCCCTTCCATCACCCTGAACTCGCAATTGAACTACCTGACCAGCTACAAATGGACCCGCATCGAGTGGGAAAACACCCTCAACTTTGTGCTCAACCGCTACCTCTCGACCAAACTCTACGTATATGCACGGTACGATGACAGCGCCACGCCCAAGAACGAGAGCAGCAGTTACTTCCAACTCAAGGAGCTGTTGAGCTTCGGCGTCAACTATAAATGGTAGCTTTCGTCGCCCTTTTCCGTCTCCCTTACCCCTATTTTATAAACTCTATCCACCCCTTTGCACATGGCAACAGTTGACGACAAGAAGATTATCTTCTCGATGATTGGTCTGAGTAAGACCATCCAGCAAACCAACAAACAAGTTCTTAAAAACATCTACCTCTCGTTTTTCTACGGCGCCAAGATAGGAATCATCGGCCTGAACGGCTCGGGCAAGTCGACACTTCTGAAGATTATTGCCGGCTTGGAGAAGTCGTATCAGGGCGAAGTGGTCTTCGTCCCCGGCTATTCGGTGGGCTATCTGGCACAAGACCCCTATCTGGACCCCTCCAAAACCGTCAAAGAGATTGTCCGGGAGGGTGTGCAACCGGTGGTCGACGCCCTGGCCGAATACGAGGAAATCAACCAGAAATTCTCCCTTGCAGAGTATTACGAAGATGCCGACCGGATGGAAAAGCTCTTTGCCCGTCAGGGCGAACTCCAGGATATCATCGATGCCACCGATGCCTGGAACTTGGATAGCCGGCTCGAGCGCGCCATGGAGGCACTGCGCTGTCCGCCCGAAGAGCAGAAGGCCGAGCACCTTTCGGGAGGCGAACGCCGCCGCGTGGCACTCTGCCGCCTGCTGCTCGAGAAGCCCGACATCCTGCTATTGGACGAACCTACCAACCACTTGGATGCCGAAAGCATCGACTGGTTGGAGCAACACTTGCAGCAATACGAGGGCACAGTCATCGCCGTGACCCACGACAGGTACTTCCTCGACCACGTAGCCGGCTGGATTCTCGAACTCGACCGCGGCGAGGGCATCCCCTGGAAGGGCAACTACTCGGGCTGGTTAGAGCAGAAAACCCGCCGCATGGAGCAGGAAGAGAAGGTGGCCAGCCGCCGTCGCAAGACCCTGGAGCGCGAACTCGAGTGGGTGCGGATGGCCCCCAAGGCACGCCAGGCCAAGGGCAAAGCCCGCCTGAACTCGTACGACAAGCTGCTGGGCGAAGACCTCAAGGCCAAGGAAGAGCGGCTCGAAATCTTTATCCCCAGCGGCCCCCGACTGGGCAATAAGGTGATTGAGGCGCGGCAAGTGGCCAAGGCTTACGGCGACAAACTGCTGTTTGACAATCTGAATTTCGCCCTTCCGCAGGGCGGAATCGTGGGCGTTATCGGCCCCAACGGGGCGGGAAAGACCACCCTGTTCCGCCTCATCATGGGGCTGGAGCAGCCCGACGGGGGCACCTTCGAGGTGGGAGAGACGGTGCGTCTGGCCTACGTCGTCCAGCAACACAGCAGCATCGATGCCCAAAAGAGCGTCTATCAGGTGGTCTCGGGCGGCTCCGAGCTGATGCGGATGGGCGGACGCGACATTAATGCGCGGGCGTATCTGTCGCGCTTTAACTTCGCCGGAGCCGATCAGGAGAAGCTCTGCGGCGTGCTCTCGGGCGGGGAACGCAACCGCCTGCACCTGGCCATGGCGCTCAAAGAGGAGGGCAATGTGCTGCTCTTGGACGAACCTACCAACGACATCGACGTGAACACGCTGCGTGCTTTGGAAGAGGGATTGGACGACTTTGCCGGATGTGCCGTCATCATTAGCCACGACCGTTGGTTCTTAGATCGCATCTGCACCCACATCCTGGCCTTTGAAGGCGATTCCAACGTCTTCTTTTTTGAAGGTTCTTATTCCGACTACGAGGCTCATAAACTCAAACGATTGGGTCGCGAAGAGCCTCGGCGGGTACGCTATCGCAAGTCCGATCTGTAGGGCTTTTGCCGGCCTTGCCCCGTTTTTGTGCCTCAAAGCCCCCGCTTTAGTGCCGCTAAAGCAGTGCCAAAGTGCCGCTAAAGCGGTGCCAAAGTGCCGCTAAAGTTACCCCGAAGTGCCGCTTCTCTCCGGCCTTCCTCCCGACAAGGAGCAGCTTGTCGGGATTCTTCTTAATGCGAAAACCAAATTATGAACCCTGTTTAAAAAAACATTGGAATTATTTGCATCAATTAATCAATATTCTCTAATTTTGCGCCTATTATTTATTCGACGCATATAACAAATATCCAAACGAATTAAAAAAGTGAGTATGAAAAAACATTTCCTTTGTTTCCTGCTGACAGCGGGCGCCATGTTGCTCGGCAACAATGCCTTTTCGCAAGTCACAGTGAAAGGACAGTTGGTGGATGCCGAAAGTAATGACCCCTTGATTGGGGCATCGGTGATGGCGGAAGGTACCTCGCAAGGTACGGTAACCAACGTGGACGGCCAGTTTTCGCTTCGTGTAGAATCGGGCACGACCTTAGTTTTCCGGTATGTGGGCTATAAAGAGTTCACCCGGCGGGTCACCCAACGGGGCGGCGAATGGAATCTGGGCACCCTGATTATGGAATCGGATGCCGAAGTATTAGGCGACGTAGTGGTGACCGCCTCGATGGCGGTTTCCCGCAAAACCCCCATCGCGGTGAGTACACTCGAGCCTGCTTTTATCGAAGAAAAGCTGGGCGGACAGGAGTTTCCCGAAGTCCTCAAGTCGACCCCGGGTGTCTATGTCACCCAACAGGGCGGCGGCTACGGCGACTCGGAAATCTTCATGCGCGGCTTCTCGCAAGACAACATCGCGGTGAACATCAACGGCAGTCCGGTCAACGACATGGAGTGGGGCGGCATCTACTGGAGCAACTGGGACGGCTTGCGTGACGTCACCCGCACCATGCAGACCCAACGCGGCCTGGGAGCCAGCAAAGTATCGGCCCCTTCGGTGGGTGGAACCATCAACATCATCACCCGCGGTCTGGAGGCAAAGAAGGGTGGATACGTCTCCTATACCATGGGTAATGACGGGATAAACAAGATCCTCTTCTCGGCCAATACCGGCCTTAGTAAGAAAGGATGGGCTATGAACTTCCTGCTTTCGAAGAGCTGGGGCGACGGCTACATCCAGGGAGGCACTTACGAAGCCTACAACTACTACCTGAATATCGCCAAGCGAATCAACGACCAACACCAGCTTTCGCTCTCCATTATCGGTTCGCCCCAGCGGCACAACCAGCGTGGAAGTCAGGACGGACTCACCCTTTCGGGCTGGGAAGCCACCCGCGATGTCTATGGAGTGTCGGACTATCGCTACAACCCTTCGTTCGGTTACCGCGCCAACGGACAAACCGACACCGGCATTGCGGTCAACGTTTACCACAAGCCGCAAATCACCTTGAACCACCAATGGACCATCGACTACAAGTCCTACCTGAACACTTCCGTCTACGCCTCCATCGGTAGGGGCTACGGACACACCGGTATGGCCACCTTCAGTCAGTTCACAAAATACTCCTATCAGGATTGGTACGGAGCCAGTTACGGCTCGCTGCGCACCGCTTTCCGCAACACCGACGGCACCTTCAACTACGGAGCCATTGAAGAACTCAATGCCTCCAGCGAATATGGATCGCAACTGGCCGTGGCCAAGAACAAGAACTACCACGACTGGGTGGGCTTGCTCTCGACCTATACCACCAAGTTTGGCGAGCACCTCGACTTCTATGGCGGGGTAGATTTCCGCTACTACAAGGGAAGACACACGGCCGAACTGACCGACCTCTACGGTGGAAAGTACTTTATGGACTCCACCCGTGGCGCCGTCTTGGCAGAGAATAACGCCCGAGCCGCCGATCCCGACTGGAAGTATGAGAAGCTCGGCGTGGGCGACGTGGTCTATCGTGACTACGACGGAAACGTGGTGCAAGAGGGAGCTTTCTTCCAGGGAGAATACAACTTGGACAAGCTTTCGGCCTTCGTCTCGGGTTCGTTGTCGAACACCTCCTACTGGACGGTGAACCGTTTCTATTACGATGCCGAGCACGAAAAGTCGAAAACCGTGAGCTATTTGGGCTACACCTTCAAGGGAGGTGCCAACTATAACCTGACCAAGAACCACAATGTGTTCGCCAATGTGGGCTACATCAGCCGTGCTCCCCGCTTAGACGGCGGCGCTTTCTTCCAGGCTCGTACCAGCACAATCACCAATCCCGACGCCAAAAACGAGAAGATATTCTCGGCCGAGGTGGGTTACGGTTGGCGCAACAGCTGGCTCAAGCTCGACATCAACGGCTACTATACCAAGTGGATGGACAAGACAATGGCTCGCCGCGGTACCTTAAGCAACCAGGCAGCCACCCCCTTCGTGATGAATATGGAGGGCGTAGACGCCTTGCACAAGGGCATAGAAGTGGAGATTAAAGCCAAACCGCTGGAATGGTTAGAGCTTAATGGTATGTTCTCGCTGGGCGATTGGCGCTGGGCAAACAATGCCACCGGCTATGCTTATAGCGAAGAAACCGGCCAGCCTATCGACATCGACGGCAACCAGGTGGAACTGGGTTCGGAGAAACACCTCCGCTCCAGGCTGATGGCCAAAGACATTCGCGTGGGCGGTGCGGCACAAACAACCGCTTCGGTGGGTGCCAATGTGAACGTAACCAAAGAGATTCGCGTGGGCATCGACTGGAATTTCCAGGGGAATAACTACTCCTACTACACCTTCAATGCCAGCGCGCTGGCCAACAATGGCGACACCTATCTGGTCAAACCCTGGCGCATCCCCTCGGCCAGCCAGTTCGATATGAATGCCTCCTACCGCTTTAAGTTTGCCGGATTGAATGCCGTGCTCTCGGGCAACGTCAACAATCTGTTCGACACGCTCTATCTGCGTAAGGCCTATAATCCTTCGTCCACCAGTAGCAATGACACTACGGTGGCCGACCAGACCAACGTTTATGGCTATTACAGCTTCGGACGCACCTTTACTGTACGCCTCAGAGTAAACTTCTAACACGTAAAACGATATGAAAAAAATAGTATTATTATCCGCCCTCTTGTTGGCTTCACTATCGGCTTGCGAGGATTGGAACGAAGATCTCAACATCCAACATCAGTTTACCGATGTCAAAGAGAAGACCATTGCCTTGGACAATTCGGCCTATCCGGCCATAGCATCCCTGCCGGCCAACAAGGAGTTGGCGCAGAAAACCGATCCCGAAGGCGGCTCGAAAGTGGCAGTTCTGGAGGCCATCGGCACCAATAAATACTTCTCGAGCGATGCCGATGCCGAACTCTTCCTACCGGCTTATATCCGGAGTATCTATCCCAACTCCACGGCCAACTCGAAGTTTATCGTCACCTATAATCTCTATCAAGCACCTCCCGCCTATCTTTCCGAGTTTGCCAACATCTCCACTTACGAGGTGAGTGAGGCCGATTACAAGACGGTGTGGGGCGAAAACATTGTAGCTTCCTACCTCTCGCCCGAAACCATCGGCCAGATTCCCGCCTTGTTGAAGGCCGGTGTCTCCGGTGCAGCCGAAGGCGACATGAAAGTAGTGAACTACGCTTATTCCGAAACAGAACCCAGCACGGGCGGCACAACACCTCCCGCCGAGGTGGTTTACGACCCCATTTCTGCCGTATTGGCCGCCGCGGGTGAGTACCATGTCAAAGGAGAAGTCATAGCGACCTATCAGCGTGGCTTCCTCATCAAGGACGAAACGGGCAGTGTATTGGTCTACACCAATCAAGTAAAGCCCAACGTTTCGGTTGGCGATGTAGTGGGAGTGGAGGGAGCAACCTCTAAATACAGCGGTTACATGCAATTCAATGCAGGAGCCGCAATCACCTATTTGGAACGTAAAGAAACCTTTGCCTATCCGGCAGCGGCCACCGACATCAGCGCCACGCTCGACGCATGGGCGGGGAGTACTCCGGCCATGACCTATGTGAAGATAGTGGGTACGCTCACTATATCGGGCAATTACTACAACATCGAGGTGGAAGGGGCGACCCGTAAGGGCAGCATTTCCTATCCTGCAGCCGGTTTGGTGGACGTTTCCTTAGCCGGACAGAAGGTTGAATTAACCGGTTATGCCATAGGTTTGACCAGCTCGTATGTCAATGTGATGGCCACTTCGCTCACTGCCGAAGGTGCATCCCCCGAATTCACGCCCGTAGGAGTGGTGGCATTGGCTGCCCCGGGTCCCTACAAGGTGAAAGGTACGGTGGTGGCTACCTATGCCCGTGGTTTCTTGTTGAACGACGGTACAGGCTCTGTATTGGTCTACCTGCAAGCAGCCGAAGGCTTTGCCGACGGGAATTATAAAGTGGGTGATGTAGTCAAAGTAGAGGGAACCACCAGCGCTTATGGCGGACTCAATCAGTTCCCCAACTCTTCAAAGGTTGAAGTGGTATCAACCGGCAGCACCTATACACAACCCGCAGAGCGCAACCTGACGGCCGATGATATTACCGCTTACATCGAAGCGCCCTATGCAGCCTACGTCGCTTATGTGGGTACCCTCTCGGCTTCGGGCAACTATTACAATGTGGAAGTGGAAGGATTGACCGGCATTCAAGGCAGCCTGCAATATGTAGGTGAAGCGCTGAAAGCATCGGTCGATGCACTCAACGGCAAGAAAATCCTGGTCAAGGGATATGCCATCGGTACCTCAGGCAGTAGCACGAAGTATCTTAATACCATGACCCTTTCGGTCGAAGAGGCCTCCACAGCCGCTACCCGTGCCTTCGCCTCCACTCGTGCAGCCGTGGTTCCCAACGCCTCCCGGCTCTATCGTTACGACGGTTCGGCCTGGGCAGCGTACACCAACGACGAAGTAGGTGTGGCCGTTCCCGATCCGACAGTATATGCCGAGTTGGGCGCTACCGCCATTACCCGTCCGGCTACTGTGATTCCGCTCTATCTGGCCTCCAAGTTCCCGCTTGCCGCAGACAAGTCTAAGAAGGTGGTGGTCTACAACGGTGCCGCCGGTTATGTAGCCGAAGAGTACATCCTGAACAAGGGGGTATGGGCAGCCCGCCCGGCCAGTGCCACCAGTATCATCATCTTTGAAGAAGGCGATGCCGACGCATTTACCCGTCAGCCCACCACCTACTTGGATGTAAACTTCAACGGTGACGACGCACAAGGCTTCTACTTCAAGGACATCAAGTTGCCGGAAGCATCGACTTACGTGTGGAAGTTAGATTCGTATGGCTACATGAAAGCATCGGCTTATGTGGGTGGTATCAACTACGCCTCCGAGAGCTACTTGGTTTCGCCCGCCATCGATTTGAGCACAGCCATCGATCCGGTGCTGACCTTCCGCGAGGCACACCGTTACCTGGGTGGAAGTGAAACGCCCGACGACCGCTTCGGCGTGTATGTATCCACCGCCTACGAAGGTGGGGCAGACAGCGCTATCAATCCGGCCGACTGGACACTGCTTCCGGCTACGGGCTGGTCTGACGGTACGACCTGGACCTTTGTGACCATCGGTCCTCTGGACTTGGCAGCATATACCGGCCAGACCATCTACCTGGCCTTCCGCTACACCAGCGTGGACGGTTCGGCCGCTACCTGGGAGGTGGACGACGTGAAAGTACAAGAACGTCCGGCTGAATAAGCCAGTAAATGAATAGAACGGCGCGGATGGCACGAATCGCATTCGTGTAGTCCGCGCCTCTTTTTTACCTTAAAGAACTAATAGCACATGCGTATGAATCGAATTCTCTTATCATGGGCGCTGTTGCTCTTTGCAACGGCCGGATGCAACGACGCATCCAACGCACTTCCCAACGGCTACATCGAAACCACCCAAGAGGGTTCGTCGACCTTTGTCCTCAAAGGCTTCGGCGAACAAGCGACCTCTTTCAATGTGTTGCAGCCCCAGGGATGCGACAAACCTTTTTACATTACCGGCCAAAAGTTCACCGGCGCGGCCTACGGCTTTGTGCCCTCCCTCTTGGAAGAACGGCTCTCCGAGATGACCACCACACCCGCCGAAAGTGAGTGGCAAGCCGAAGCCGAAATAGTGGGCGGCAGATGCTACTGGGCACGTTGTGCCAACGCTTCGTCCTACGCCTACCTCAAGCTGCGCGTAGCCTACATCGAGGGTGAGACGGTGGGCGTGGAGTATATCCGTGCCGGAGATGCCAGTCGTCCCAACGGCAACGCCAACACGGGCGAAGGCGCACAGCAGGGATATGAAGTGCCCGCACTTCGCACCTCTTATCAGTATATTGCCCACACCCTGTCGTACAACGGTTCCACCCAGGTGAACTATTCGCTCGAGTGGGTGCCCGAACGAAAGCATGCCCGCTGGGTGGCCTTTACGTTCGACAAGTGGACGAGCATTAAGAGTGTCACCCGTACCGACGCCTGGGCGGTAGATCCGCAACTGCCCGCCGGTGAGCAGACCAACGAAGACGACCACCGCAACGACGGTTTCGACAAAGGCCATCTGGTGGCCTCGGAAGATCGCGTCTACAGCAAAGAGGCCAATGAGCAGACCTTCTACTACAGCAACATGAGTCCGCAGCTGGCGGCTTTCAACCAGCAATATTGGGCATCGTACGAAGATTTGGTGCAAAGCTGGGCACGCTCGGGAGGCTACGACATGCTCTATGTGGTTAAAGGAGGCACGCTCGACCAACTGCTTCCCAGTCAGATGGGAGCCGACGGTAAGGGAAGCGACGCCAGCGGCTACACGGTGCACGGGATAGCCGTTCCCAAGTACTACTTCATGGCTGTGGTGGCCCAGAAGGGGGATAGCCATCAAGGCATCGCTTTCTGGATGGAACATACCCTGACGGGAAAGGCCTCTGCCGACCAGATGAAGGCCAAGGCGCTCAGCATCCGTGAGCTGGAAGCCAAGACCGAGATCGACTTCTTCTGCAACCTTCCCAACGATTTGGAGGAGGCGGTGGAGGGCAACTATGATGCCGCTGCCTGGGCATGGAATTGAGCCTACATGAGCAGAGACCTTCCGCCACCTTGTGCAGAAGGTCTCTGTTACTTTGTGCAGAGCGCTATCTTATAGTTGTGCAGAGAGCTGCCCTATAGTCGTACAAAGAGGTACCCCATAGTCGTACAGAGAGCGACCCTATAGTCGTACAGAAAGGCACCCTATAGTCGTACAGAAAGGTACCCCATAGTCGTGCAAAGAGGCACCCCATAGTCGTACAGAGAGCGACCTTATAGTTGTACAGAGAGGGGATACCGGTTCGCTATTGCTTGGCCAGCGAGAAGCCCAACAACATGCCCTTGTAGTTCTTGGCCAGCGCGTTGACGGTCTGCAGGGTGCTGTTGCTGCTTTGCCCCGAGAGGGTGGTGATCAATGCCAGCAGCTTATCGGCATCGAAGAGCAAGTCCATGGTGGAGGAGGTGTAGTTGACCTTGGCACTCAAGGCGATGACGTTGGCCACCTTTAGGTCGACCTTTTTGTCGGCCGCATGGTAGGAGTAGGTTCCGCGGATGCCCTTGTCGCCCGCACCGGCATTGAAGGTGCTGTCGGCACTGAACACCACGCTGAATCCTCCCGGATGAATCCCCACTTTGGCCAGTTGCTCGTTGAGCTTGCCCGCGGCTGCGGCAGAAGCCACTCCTCCTCCCAGGTTGGAGAGCACATCGTCCGACTTCAGCTCGATGGCGGCTCCTTGATAGCTCCACGTGCCGGCCATCTCCAGGGCGGCACTCTTACCGGTGACTCCTTCCACCACCTTCTCGATGTTCTCTTTGTTGAACAGGTCTTTCCACGATTGAGCCTGGAGGTTGGTGGTGGTTGTTACTGCAGCTACCACGCATGCTGCCATCAGTACATGTTGTTTCATTTCAGTTCTTTGTTAATTTGATCAATATACGCGATTAGTTCTTTCCGACCGCTTTTGTTTTGCGACGAGGTGACGAAATAGGGGGGAAGCTCTTCCCATTGAGCGGCCAACACCTTCAGGTAGTTGGCCACCTGGGTTTGCACGGTTCCCGCTTTTATCTTATCGGCTTTGGTGAAGACGATGGC
>JAISIX010000162.1 GCA_031261805.1 Mediterranea sp. (in: CFB group bacteria) | reverse complement strand
CAAAAAAAGATAGGAATGGCAAGGGAATAGGTATAGAAACCATTATTTCTGTCTCTTTAGGTTGTGCACATTCAAGGAAGGTACGTGCTACGTACAATCGTTGGCTATAATATTAGGTGATAAGAATTCTTAAAAGACGAGGCGGAAAGGGTTACGTTCACGAATAAATGCCGTCCTTTGTTAAAAATCAGTTTGTTTTAGTGACCTAATCATCCTATGAATATGAACCGTATTTCTGCCCTTGTTTTATCAAGCTCGTCGTTCCTTGTTGTTCTCTTGGCGATGAGTGGTTGCCATCTGTCTACGAGAAAGCCCGCCAACCCCGATGTGCCCGAGGCGAAGCCCTTGATGGCCGATAGCGTCTCCATACCTTCAGCTCATGCGCTGCTTGCGGTGAACCGTTTGTTCTTGACCAATGGAATGTTGGTAGCGTATGAAGGACTCAAAGATACTCTGTTCTCGTTTTGGGAGCTGCCGACTGTCAAGCATCTGTATAATGCAGGATTGAAAGGGAATGGGCCAAATGATTTTCGGCAGTTGGAACGCAATTTTCCACAGGCACCCGATGGATTTTATACCTTCGATATGATGACCAATACCATAAAAAAGATGTCATGCGACGCAAATGGCGATTTCCGTGTTTCTTCCACAAAGCGTCTCGACACGCCGCAGATGCCGCTCAACCGTTTCCTGTTTTTGGCCGATAGCACCTATTGCTTTCTTTCCAACGATGAGAAATATGAATATACAATGATGGATAAACATGGGTCGCGGAATTTCAGTGAATACCCCACTACATTATCGGAAACCAAGGATGAAGATATTCAATTTCTATACAATAAGCTGTTGGTAGCCAGGCCCGACGGGAAGAGATTTGCGGCCTTCTATGCTTATACCAAGCTTCTGCGTATTTACAATGCCGATGGAAAGTTGTTGCACGAATTAGTGATGCAGCCTAAGCCACGGTTGTCTGCGGAGGGGGATAGGGTAGCCTACTACTCTAAATACCCTTGGGCAACCAACGATTTTATTTATGCGCTTACATCCGATGATGGAAAGCAATACTTGGAAGTCTTCAGTTGGGATGCCGATTTCGTGGCACGCTATCAATTGAATTGTCCGATAGATGTGTTCTGCGTGTCGGAAAAACAAGGGGTAGTCTATGCTTTGGATAATGACAAAGAGTGCCTTCTTATATACTCACTCTTTTAAAAACGATTCTATGAGATTTTTTGGACTTACAAGTATATGCATTGCTGTCCTTACATCTTGTTCTTTGCATACAGGGCAAGTAATGGATGATGTAGAGAGAATTCCTGTTGATGTAAGTGAGCAACCCTCAATGGCATCCAATGACTTTATCGAAAAAATAGAAGTGGTCCCTTTAGAGACCAATGATTCTTCTATCTTTCATAAATATAAGAAGATAGCATACAATAAGGAAATGGATTTATATGCTATCTATACGTCCAATCAAGATGTATTTGTCTTTTCCGGTTCAGGAAAATATGTGGCTAATTCTAATTCTATGCAAGGCCAAGGACCTAATGAGTATTATATGGTAGTAGACATGGCATTTAACCCATACATGAAAGGGATAGATTTGCTGAATCCTTACGGAATTATTTATACATATAGTCCACGATTCCGACTTTTGTCTAAAAGGAAGGTTGAATCAAAAATCCCTTTGATGAATTTAATGCCGCTCAATGCAGACGAGTATATCTTTGCTTATTCCTCTTTCAGGGTCAATCAAGAGGTCTTATTCGCGAATTTGTCTACAGGAACTTTGCAGGATGCTTCCTATACAGGAACTATATCGGGCAATAGCATGTCTCCTGAATGCTTTTACAATATTAATGGACGTAACTATTATGTGCCGATTGAGTTCAATTATTACATTTTCCAAATTGATGCTATGAATAAACGATTAAAACCAGTTCTGTATCTTGATTTTGGAGATGCTACCGTAGATGGTGATGCACTGCCCGGACGAGCCACCTGCGAGAGGAGTAACTCGGACAGAGAATCCGAAAGAATAGGGAGAGAGTATACAGAGAGATATAAATATCTAAGAACTTCTAATAAGGTAATACCGTTGATTCGCCTTTTCAATGAACGATACATCTATGTATATTCCGTGCAAACCGAACGGGGGATTGGCTCAACTTACATATTTGATAGAGAAACGGGTAAACATTTCTTGGCTAAGAATGGTAAGCCACTTCTTATGGGACCTTGTTTTGCCATATCGGGTAATGTATTAATGCTCTTGACTCCTTTAAAATATCTACACCAAGCCATTGACCGTCAATTGATGTCGAAAGAAGAACTGCAAAAGATAGATCAGCTAAAAGATGACGATAACCCCGTTATATTGAAATATTATTTGAAACAATGAAATTGCAATGCCGAAGGGGCACCTTTCCGGTTGAAGATTAGCGGGGAGGCGAGATAGTATGCCCCTCCACCAAGCCCTCCCCTAATACGTGAGATGTGCGAGAATGTGAGATGTTTAAAGTAGTTTAAAAGATGAGGCAAAGTTATGACATTTACGAATAAATGCCGTCCTTTGTCATAAATCTATTTATTTTAGTGACCTAATAATCCTATGAATATGAACCGAATATCTGCTCTTGCTTTATCAAGCTCGCCGTTCGCCATCGCTGATATGAGCCTGTGGGAGGAGATAGGCCTTGCCTTAATCTTGCTCATCTTCTGCATTATCTTTTTGTTAGAAAATCGACATTGCCGTCTTCGTAAAAAGTTTCGGCGCTTGGAGGAACAAGTCACCAGCCATATCATGTCGCATCCTCCTATTGTTTTAGATGAGCGAGATGACAAAAGCATTTATTGCTTCGCGGGTTTGACGCTGAACATGGAGACCCATGTGTTAGTGTCTGCCACAGGTGCTAACCTTGTCACATTGACTCCTCATTCTGCAATGTTGCTTCGTGCTTTTATCCTTACGGATAACCATCTTCTATCGTTGGAGGAGATTGAACGCTGCTTATGGACGGATGGTAGCGGTAATGATGCCCGTGCCCGTCGTGCCATCTCTCGTTTGAAAGGAGAGCTAAAGTGCACGAAGAATTTGGAAAACAAATGTTTACCGGGAGGTAGGTATCAATTAGTCGCTCTCAACAAGAAGGACAGTGCCAAACAAACCGTCTCTTCCCAAAACATTGATATTTAGATAGATGACGTTGAGTAGACGAGACCGTCTACTGCGAGAAGCAGGGTGTGGACTGAAATGTCTACAAAATGTCCACAAGAATATTTGGAGAAAATGGCGAAGGTAGATAGCTTTGCGGATATTAATTAACCTAAAAGGGAAAAACAATGAAGAAGAAAACGAAAAGATGGATGGGCGCATTGCTCGTTGGAGTAGTTGCTGTTGTGGCAGGGTACAATGTGTATTTATCCCAAAAGCATGATGTGAAGTTGAATGATTTGGCATTAGCTAACGTTGATGCGTTGGCTCAAAACGGTTCTGACTATACACAGGGAATTGATGTGCGGAGAGGATCTGTTAAGGTAATAGTAAATAGCTGGAATGCAAGTGTTGGCATCAGTTTGGGTAATAAAGGATTTAGCTTTAACTTGGGATCATCATCCACAAGTATAGCATGCTGTAAAGACGTAGGAGACCCGATGAGCGGTTGTGATTATGCGATGGAAGACCCTTTATGTAAACACTAAAGAGTTACAATTTATCTTTGTATGATTATATATATATGATTATATATAAGAGAATTGTAACGAGACAAATATAGAGGATAATTTGATATTAGTCTATCTTTCGATAACTGCGTTTAGAATCTAAATTGAAAGCTTTCAAATGTATTAGCATGAAAAAGAATATGAAAAGAAATGCGTGTTTTGCCCTTTGTATGGCATTGGTGCTATTGGTTGCATTGACTTCAGTGCGGAGTCGTTTAAATGAATCTCTTTCTTTATACAATATGGCTTTGGACAATATTGAAGCGTTGGCGCTTCTCGAAGTGGATGGTCTAACAAGAGGATATGCATCCGTGACGAGAAGAGATTATTTAGGCTCTACATACTATGGAACTAATTGGGGAGGGGGCAGCTATGATTATTATAGTGCGCCCTACAAATGTTGTGTGTCTGCATCGACAATGGAATATTGTAACTTGTCTATGGCTGATCCTCGTTGTCATAAGTAATTCGAGAAATATGAAATACTTATTAATTATGTGCAGTGCACTCCTATTCGTTTCCTGCAAACGCCCAATACCTAAGAGCACGATTCCGATACAAGGGAAAGCCACAACTATTTATGTGGATTGGGATGAAGCCGCTAAGGATACGGATACGGGGTTGTCTCCTTTTGTAGACAGCATACGTTATGTTCAATTGGAAACAAATGATAGTGCTTTAATGCAGAGTGTGAGGAAAGTATGCGTGCAGGGAGATTACATATATGTTCAGGATGCATATAATAAGATTGTAAAATATGATAAGATTGGAAGATTTCAGTCTGTTATAGGTCATGTCGGATTGGGTCCCGGAGAATACGCATCTGTACAAGACTTCTGCATGTATAAGGGATTGATAGAGATACTTGATTTGGAAGGACGCAAACTATTAAGTTATCATGCCTCCGATGGAACATTTGTCCGTTCCACCCCTCTAAGAATGTTCTTCTATTATTTCTTACCTATTGTTGGACATCACTATCTGGCTGATATAAATATATTCTTGAGTAACGGAGGAATGGGAACTTTGCTGCTCGATTCTCTGGCCAACCAGAAGGAACGCCTCCTATCGTGGGGAGAATATCCTACCCTGATGAATAATATCAATGCGTTTTCTGCGATAAGTGATAGTACGTACGGCATCTTCTCTCAACCGGACTATACTGTATATTACTATACATATCCCAATATCTTACGGCGGAAATATGAGTATAAATTTAGTGGAGGAAAAACTTTCTCCTCATTTGCCAATGTGCATAGTACTGACTTGTTCAAAGGAAATGCTAACGGAGGACTAATATCTCCATTATTTTATGTCGAGAACAGAATGTTTGTTTTATCACTGTTCTCGTATCAGACGAAAGGCTATACTGTATTGTACGATAAGCAACGCAAGGTATCAACAGTCTCTGTGTATCCGTCTGTTAGTGAAGCCGGATGCTTATTTTTCTGCCCCACCGGTACGCCGAATTTAATGGTCGGGAAAGTGCCTTATTCGGTTTTGGAAGCGCTAAAAAATGCTCCGAAAAACAAATTGAATAAGCCGATTGTAGAGAGTCCGTTATACGACATCGCACTACAATCTAAACCGGATGATAATCCAGTAATTCAACTTATTTATTTGAAACATGCGAATCCTTAATCTACCTATCTTTATCATGCTGTCTTTGATGGTGATTTCTTGTTCGCTAAAAAACAGGACAGAGGCTATAAAAGTCGTTACTCAATGGCAAGGAAAGACATTACGTTTTCCGACAACTTATACCTGCGGCAAGAATGGAGAAGATGTAGCTAATGCAGTGGGAGATAGTTTACTCCATAAAGAGTATAAGATTCTCTTGTTTGTGGATTCTGCAGAGTGTACGAGTTGTCGGTTTAAGCCATTGGAATGGGAACGGCTTATGATGGAGATGGATAGTATTTCTAAAAATAATGTAGGATTTTTATATTTCTTTTCTCCAAGCGATGGGCAAGAAAAGAAAGAGATACAATATATGCTTCATCGCTATAAGATGAACTATCCGGTATTCTTTGACGAAAAGTGGGAGATGAAGTCTCTCAATAGTCTCTCTGACATGGTGATTTCGCAATGTTTCTTGTTGAATAAGACAAATGAAGTATTGCTGGTTGGAGATCCGACTTTAAATCCTAATGTGAGACTACTTTATGAGCAATACGTTAAGGAATTATTAAAAGAAGGAACAAAAGAATAGAAAAACATAGTTATGAAAAACAGAAAACTATCTTATTGTTGTATAATATCCTTGGGATGTTGTGTGTCCTTGCTGACAAGTTGCAAACAACCGCAATCATCTTCTTCCTCTTCCTCTACGCTCAATATTCAAGGTGAATCTGTGAATTTGAGTGTAGATATGGGTGAAGAAGAACAGCCTGTAGACTTGTTAAAGGAGGGATTTGCCGACAGTGTGCGTTATGTGCCTTTGGAGACGAATGATGACGTTTTGATCTCCAGCATCGAGAAGATAGATGTCGCAGATGGCTTTATCTATATCCATGACGCGACGAAGAAAATCATGAAGTTCGATATGTCCGGGAAGTTTGTATACGCCATAGACCGGGTAGGCTTAGGTCCCGGGGAGTACAGTTCCATCTACGATTTCTGCGTTCGCGACGGGAAGGTAGAAGTGCTCGACCTTGAGAACCGAAGATTGTTGTCTTACCGAGCTTCGGATGGCAAGTTTATTCGTTCCATTCCTTTGAAGTCTTTCTTCTACCATTTTATGCCTATCGTTGGGCATCACTATTTGGGCGACATACACCTCTATCAGAAGAAAAAAGGGATGGGCGTAATCCTGCTTGATTCGCTGACCAATGAGAGAGAGAAGCTTTTGTGGTATGGCATGTTCCCTACCTTAGGCGAGAATATCAATACGTTTGTTGCTTTGCGGGGTGGTTCCTATGGCATCTTCTCGCAACCCGACAATACCGTGTACCATTATACGTATCCCGATAAGTTGGAGCGAGCCTACACTTATCAGTTCAACAAAGGAATTCCCATCCCTTCGCTCCCGGGTAAGGAATCGTTCCAGCTTTCACAGGAACAGATAGAAGACTTACTTACCCCGTGTTTTTATATGGAGGGCAAATCGTTTATTTGGCTGTCAGTGATATATGGCAGTAGGGGTTACCAAGTTTTTTATGATAAGCGCACTAAAAAGGTTTCTACCTCTCCAGCGGTATTTTGCAGTGGGATGCAGTGTTTCCACCCCCTGCCGACAGACACGCCGCATTTGGTGGTGTGTGCTGTCGTTAGTTCGATATTGGAGGCGATGAAGAAAGCCCCTAAAGACAAAATCCCCCCAGAAATGCAAGAAAATGCTTTGTACAAGATGGCGCTTCAATCCAAAGAGGAAAGCAACCCGATTGTTCAGCTGATTTATTTGAAGTAAGAGGCGGTGGAGCCATCGGATCCCTCCTCTCTAATACGTGAGATGTGCGAGGAAATGTAATGTTTAAAGTAGCTTAAAAGAATGAGGCAAAGTCATGACATTTACGAATAAATGCCATCCTTTGTTACAAATCTATTTATTTTAGTGACCTAATAATCCTATGAATATGAACCGAATATCTGCTCTTGCTTTATCAAGCTCGCCGTTCACCATCGCTGATATGAGCCCTGTGGGAGGAGATAGGCCTTGCCTTAATCTTGCTCATCTTCTGCATTATCTCCTTGTTCGCAACTATGTATCGTCGTCATCGCAAAAAGTTTCGGAGCTTGGAGGAGCAAGTCACCAGCCATATCATGTCTGTCGCATCCTCCTATTGTTTTAGATGAGCGAGATGACAAAAGCATTTGTTGCTTCGCGGGTTTGACGCTGAACATGGAGACCCATGTGTTAGCGTCTGCCACAGGTGCTGACCTTGTCACATTGACTCCTCATTCTGCAATGTTGCTTCGTGCTTTTATCCTTGCGGATAACCATCTTCTATCGTTGAGGAGATTGAACGCTGCTTATGGACGGATGGTAGCGGTAATGATGCCCGTACTCGTCGTGCCATCTCTCGTTTGAAAGGAGAGCTAAAGCGCACGAAGAATTGGGAGACCAAATGTTTACCGGGAGGTAGGTATCAATTAGTCGCTCTCAACGAGAAGGACAGTGCCAAACAAGTTGTCTATTCCCAAAACATTGATATTTAGATAGATGACGTTGAGTGGACGAGACCGTCTACTGTGAGAAGCAGGGTGTGGACTGAAATGTCCACAAAATGTCCGCAAGAATATTTGGAGATAATGGCGAAGGTAGATAGCTTTGCGGATATTAATTAACCTAAAAGGAAAAAACAATGAAGAAGAAAACGAAAAAATGGATGGGCGTATTGCTCGTCGGAGTAGTTGCTGTTGTGGCAGGGTACAATGTGTATGAGTCGCAAAATGGTAATGTAAAGTTGGGAGATGTAGCATTGGCTAATGTTGAGGCATTGGCCGCTGATGAGCACGACGGTACAATTTATAATAGGAATTCATATAAGTGTACTATAACAGGCAATGGGAAAGTGAAAATAGCAGGAGGCAATGTCCTTGAAGTAAAGGGCTACTTGGCTTTTGATGGCGGCGTGTATTGTACAAGCAATGGCAATGCAACGTGCCGAGATATAGAATGCATGGAATTATGGCATTGGATTTTTGATTAATTCTATATTCTTTCCCTACCTATCTGGTTGCATAGGTAGGGATTTTGTGGTGTTTAGATAATAAAGAACAGTTGCTATTTTGTTGAAATGAAAGATATGAGATGTTTTAATGTTGTATATATAGTCAGATATGCTTTATTCTATATGATTGTCCTTTTTGGCTTCTCATGCACGGGGCCTAATCACTCTTTGAAACTTGACGGAAGACGCATCACTGTGCAAACAGGAAAAATGGGTGACGTAAGTTCATTCTTTAAAGGCTATCATTATATTAGCCTTGAAACACTTGCTGACAATCTAATCTCCAATATTGATAAAATACAAATCTGGAACAATCAGCTTTGGATATTAGATAAAAAAACAGCGATTTATATTTTTGATCTTTCAGGAAAATATGTCCGGCAGTTTAATCATCGTGGACAAGGTCCTGGGGAATACTTGGATATAGCGGATTTCCAAGTGGCTAAGGGCAAAGTGTATATTCTCTCAAGGAGTCTTAAAAAAATCTTGGTATACGATGATATGGGTACGTTTGTAAAAAGCTATCATTTGGACGATTTTTATGATTTTTTCTATCTTACAAATGACGTTGCGTTACTATATTCAAATTATTCGAATAACAAATTGTACAATGTGATTACGTTCGATTTGTCAACTGAGAGGTATGGGAAGAAGTTCCTTCCATTTCCTGAAAACCAAAGTTTCTCGTTCCCCATAAGCCCGTTTAATATATCTGCAAATAGTAAAATCCTATTGACGCAGCAATATGACTATACAGTTTATTCGTTGCAGACAGATTCAATAAGTGCTATAGCATCTTTTGATTTCGACACGAAAGAGCAATTGCCTGATGATATATACAAAAGAGAAGGTTTTTATAATGCTTATGAAAAGTTACGAGACAAGTCCGTTGTAAAAAGAATTAGTTATGTGTGTAGGGAAGGAGATGTCATGTATATCATGTACATACTTGATTATAAGTATGTCATGACTAAAGTTCACCTCTCATCAGCTGCAAATCAATCGCTTATATTGGAATACAATGATAAGATACCGTATATATTTGCCAATCCAATCATGATGTATGGTCAATGTCTTGTAACCTATTTGAATGCGTCTGATGTATTGAAGTTTGATAAAGGATTTAAATCTGATAAGAAAAATAGCGGTGTATTGAGCGAAGAAGACAATCCTATTCTATTTTTTAATGAATTGAACTTCAATTAGCCTGCTGTTCTAGGACATTTGTGGATAATGACTTTTACGAGATGAAAGACTTGAGAAAGAATGCAGTATATTGGCTCATATTTGTTTGGATTTGTTTTTCGTGTGGAAACTCCAAATATAATGAGATTGGTCATGTAGTTAATCAATGGATAGGGAAGAAGATTATTCTTCCGACAAATATAGTGTTTGTTCCTAATGTAGCTCCTGCAGAAGTGTCATCAAAGGATTTCTCGATACTTACTTACGTAGATTCGTTTGGTTGCATAAAGTGCAAACTGCAATTGTTTAGATGGAAAGCGTTTAAAACTAATATGGATTCTATAACAAAGAATGGTGTATCATTCGAGTTCATTCTTCATCCGCCTAAAAACGGGAAACAGGCTTTGCTTCGCCTCCTACGTTTTGAGCAGTTCACCTACCCCGTCTGTATCGACGACAGCGATGCCATCAACAAATTAAACCACTTCCCTAAAGAGATGATGTTCCAGACCTTCCTTTTGGATCGAAACAACAAAGTGCTGGCCATGGGGAATCCGATATACAACCCGAAAGTGGCGCAACTCTATATGAATATCGTGACAGGAAAAGAAGCGATGGCAGATACGAAAGAGGCCTCAACAACGGCAACCTTAAAAGCTTCTTACCATGATTTCGGCTCTTTCCCCCATTCATCCCCCCAACACACCACCTTCACCCTGCTGAACGCCGGTCATGGCCCCTTAGTCATCCAAGGCACCGCCACCTCCTGCGGTTGCACTACTGTGGAGTATCCCAAGGAACCTGTGCAGCCAGGCGACAGCCTCCAGCTGAAAGTAACCTACCGCGCCGACCATCCCGAACGTTTCAACCAATCCGTTACGGTGTATTGCAATGCCGAAGGGTCGCCTTTCCGGTTGAAGATTAGCGGGGAGGCGAAATAGTATGTCCCTCCGCCAAGTACCTCTTTTGTTTGTCCTGCTTTTCCTCTTCCTCTCCTGTTCGAGGAGTCCGCAGCCGCTCTCCCCCTTGAAGTTTGCACTGCACTCCGCCGGCGCCAACCGTGCGGAGCTGGAGAAGGTGCTACGTCATTACCGGCAGCGTCCGGCGGACAGCCTGAAGTACAGGGCGGCTTGCTTCCTGATAGAGAACATGCCATACTACAGTTACCCCGTGAGCGAGCAGCTGGAGAAGTACAAGGTGTACTACACGTGGCTGCGCGAAGCGAAGGGGCGCACGCCGCAGCAGTTGGTGGACTCGGTGAAGGCGACACTCGGCCCCGTGGGGCCGATAACGATGCGGCGGGACATTGAGACGGTCGACTCGGCCTACCTTTGCGACAATATAGAGTGGGCGTTCCGGGCGTGGCGGGAGCGCCCTTGGGCGAGGCGCGTCTCCTTCGGCGATTTCTGCGAATACATCCTTCCCTACCGCATCGGCGATGAGCCGCTCACCAACTGGCGCGAGCGCTATTACCGCAAATACAGTCCGCTACTCGACTCCCTGCGGAAATCCGGCTTGCCCAACCAAGACGACCCCGTGGCCGTGGCACAATACCTGCGCGACAAAGTCTCCGAGCGGCCTTATGTCTTCACCATGACGGCCCCGTATGCCTTTGGGCACATCGGCCCCCAATACGTGGAGACGCTCACGGGTAGCTGCAAGGAGGTGACCGACTTCGGCGCTTATCTGCTGCGTGCGCTTGGCATCCCCTGCGCCATCGATTTCCTCCCCCTGCGCAGCCGCATGAACGCCGGGCATTTCTGGCTCACCACGTGGGACAAGCACGGCGAGGACTATATGTCGGAGTTCTTCGGCCCCTTCGGCAAGACGCACGGCAACTGGTGGTATCGCTACGACGACAGCCCCAAGCTCTACCGATACACGTTTAGTGTCAACCGGGCGTTGCACGCCGAGATGGCTGCTTATGGCGAGGAACTGTACCCCTTCTGGCGTGTGCCCAAGTTCGTGGACGTGACGCGTGAGTATGCCTATTACTATAGGAAGGAGCAGGCGATTCCCGCCTCAATGCTCTACCCCGGCAAGCGGAAAGGGCACATCGCCTACCTTTGCTTGAGCAGCCGCGAGCGGTGGCAGCCCGTGGCGTGGACGGAGTACGATGCCCATGGCCTGACGTTTCACGACATTGAGAAGGGTGCCGTGGTGCGCGTGGCCACGTATGAGGACGGTGCGCTCCGCTTCGCCACCGACCCGTTCTACATCGACGGCTGGACCAACGAAATACACATATACCATTGCGGCCCCGAAACGCACGACGTGGTGCCCTACAGCAAATATACGGTGGACGACGGCGACGACCTGATGTTTCGCAACCGCCTGGTGAACGGCGTGGTGGAGGCGAGCGACCGTCCGGACTTCGCCACACGGGATACGCTCTACTTCATCCACGAGCGCCCCCACAGGCTCTACACCACCGTGCGTAGCCTGTCCGGCAGGGCGTACCGTTACTTCCGCTACTTCGGCCCGCCGGGCCAGCATTGCAGCATCGCTGAGCTGCGGCTCTACGAGGCCACCACCGACACACTGCTGAAGGGTAAGCCCATCGGCACGCCGGGCTGCTTCCAGAAGGACGGGAGCCACGAGTACCCCAATGTCTTCGACGGGAGCACGCTCACTTGCTTCGACTATCTGGAGCCTTCGGGCGGCTGGGCAGGGCTGGATGCCGGACGGGAGGTACGGATAGGGCGCATCGCCTACGCTCCGAGCAATCGCGACAATTACGTCTGCCCCGGCGATGAGTACGAGCTGTTCTATTGCGACGGCGAGTGGCGTTCGGCCGGGCGGAGGCGTGCCACGGCGGACTCGCTGCTCTATACCCACATCCCCCGCGGCGCGCTCCTGCTGCTGCGCGACTATACCCGTGGGGTGGACGAACGAATCTTCACGTACGAGAAAGGATACCAACAATGGAAATAGGACGAACCACGCGGCTCCTGCTGCCGCTTCTCTTGCTCGCGGTCCTGTGCGCCTGCCAGCGACCACGGGAAAACTTCCGACCGTGCACGCTCCACACCACCGAGCGTGCGCTGACGCCCTTCGACAAGCTCCCACGCCTATCGGGCTACGCCCTCGTGAAGGGACAGATATACCGCTTTTTGGGTGAGGCAGACAGTGCCCATGCCGATGCCCTTGTCGCCCCGCTCGACACCCTGTATGAGCATGCCACCCAGACGTACTATCGCTACCGCTGTGGCGACGCGCTCCTGTCTCTCGACTTCGCCTGCCCCTCCTTGCTCAAGGACAAGGAAATGGCCACCGTCCCCATCGCCTTCCTCACCTGGCGGGCGGCGACAAACGACAATCGCCCCGTAGGCGTGCGTCTGCAATGGCTCTACGACGGACGGCAACTAACGCCGGAAGAGAGCACGCTGCTCATAGCCTACGACCGGCTCGACACCGTGCAGTATATGGGCGAGAACCTACTGCCCGCCTGGACCGACGGCGGCCGGCAGACCCTGGCCGACCGGTTGGCGTACGTGTCGGCGCACATCGACGGGTTGCGGACGGCGTGCGACAGGATGGATTCGGTGTATGCCGGACGCACGGGCCTCCGGGCCTTCGCCTCGGCCCACCACTTCGTAGCGGCGACGGATGGCCGCCTGTTCTGCTTCAACGATACGTTGGGTTGCGTGCGCTCCGCCTCTCGCAACTTCCCCGTGCTGGCCGCTTTCGGTCGGCCGGACTGGATGCGTGCCTTGCTCGACCCCATCTTCCGGTACGCCGAAGACCCCTTTTGGACGAAAGCCTATCCGCCGTACGACATCGGTTTCTATCCCATCGCCGCTCGGCAGTGGTGGTTGGGCGAGGATTTTGGCCCGGAGCTGTCGGCCGATATGCTGGGCATGACCGCCGCCCTCTGCCAAGCCGAAAATAGTGACGACTACGCCCGTGCGCATTGGCGCATGCTGGCGCGGTGGGCACAGGTATTGAAAAGGGATGAATAAATATATCTACTTGAATATTACGCCCGTTATTGTATATTCAAGCCTTTCGCCACTTGATATTTGTGTGCGAAGAGAAATTTTTGCTATTTTCGCTTTTCTTGAATGCGTTGCTAAATGACTTTGCTTATCTTTGAGGCGGAAAAGACCGAGAATCGACTGATTTTCCTCCCAGCGGATTTGCGCAGGCGAATAATCGACTGATTTTTCCTCCAGCGGATTTGCGCGGGCGAATAATCAACTGATTTTCCTTTCAGCGAATTTGCGCGGACAAATAATCAACTGATTTTCCTTTTAGCGGATTTGCGCGGGCGAATAATCAACTGATTTTCCCTCCAGCGGATTTGCGTGGACGAATAATCAACTGATTCTCGATATTTTTGCAAAATAACAAAACGATAAAACGAAGCTGCTTGCTCCCCTCCGTTCGAGTAGATGGATGTGACTAAACTATTCGGCCAATGAAGGACACAAAGGAGAAACACTCACTTATCGATTCCTGCTATTGTCTGCAGATATACTTTTCCACCGAGAGTTAGATAGTGGAACCATCCCCAGTGATGTTTCCTGTAAGTGTTTCATTTTAAAAAATTACTGTATGGGCGAAATCTCACACATTAGTTTGCAGCGCCTGAACAACGGCGCGCATTTCACGTTCCACACCAACGTGTTGAATGCGATTAAGAGCCACACGAAAGTGGCCAAGAAGGTAGCCTCGATGCTACAAGTGTACCAATCGGCCTTCAAGGCGGAAGACGAGGCGCTGGCTATTTCGACCAAGAGCTTCCTCACGGACGAAATCCAGCAAGCGGACGACAAACGCGACGCCCTCTACACGGGGCTGAAGAACAGCATCAAGGCCTTCAGTAACATCCCCAACGAGAAGACGCAGCAAGCCTGCAAGGTGCTGACGCAACTGCTCAAGGACTATCGCATTGACACCAAGGACCAGCTCGAGAAAGAGACCGGTCTGCTGATCAATCTTGTGGACGACCTTCAAGGCAAGTACAGGGCCGAAGTGTCCTTACTCTCGCTGGGCGACCTCGTGAAGTCGCTGCGCGATGCCAACGAGCGCGTACGCATCGCCTTGGAGCAGCGTAACGCCAGCAACAGCACCAAGAGACTTGGCGCCCTGAAGAAAGCACGCCAAGCGTCGGACCAAGCCTACGGCCAAATCGTGAAGTTCCTCAACGCCTACGCCTTGGTGGAGGAGACGACGGATTACGACCTCTTTATCGGTCAGCTGAACTCCCTCATCGTGCGCTACAAGCGCGAGGTCATCGGGCAGAAGGTCTCGGCGGGCGAAGGCGGCAACGGCGGAACGCCCTACTTTCCGGGCGGAGACTCCGGCGGTAGCGAGATTCCCGAAGCGCCCGAACCCATGGTATAAGCGGGCAATAGCCGAATGACTTTTTACTTAGGCACGGATTGCACGGATTTCACTGCCCCTGTGGCGAGGTACGGTGGTGAATCCGCGGCATCCGTGCCCAAATTGTGTTTTCGCTTACTCGTTGGCGACGTTAAATTGCGGGAATAATTGTGGGGAGCTTTTGCATACCCCAAGAAAAAGCCCTATTTTTGTTCTATCATCATAAATAGAAGGAAATCGTTATGGGACATGATTACATCCGTTTCGACTGGGCGATAAAACGCCTGTTGCGGCAGAAAGCTAACTTTGGGATACTGGAAGGGCTGCTCACGGTCCTGCTGGGCGAACAGGTCCATATCGTGGAAATCTTGGAGAGCGAAGGCAACCAAGAGTCTGCCGACGACAAGTTCAACCGCGTGGACATCAAGGCCAAGAACCACAAGGACGAGATTATCATCGTGGAGATACAGAACACCCGCGAGCTGGCTTATATGGAACGCATCCTGTATGGTGTGTCCAAGGCCATCACAGAACACATCCACTTGGGGCAGTCGTACGAAGAAATCAAGAAGGTGTACTCCATCAGCATCCTCTATTTCGACATCGGCGGGGGCACGGACTACCTGTTTCATGGACAGACCAACTTTATCGGTGTACACACGGGCGAGCGGCTGGAGGTGACTACCAAGCAACGCGATGCCATCGTACCCCGCCCCGCGGAAGACATCTTCCCCGAATATTACCTTATTCGTGTCAATGAGTTCAACAAGGTGGCCGTCACCCCCTTGGAGGAGTGGATAAGCTACCTGAAAACGGGTGAAATACCTAATGGCGCCACCGCCCCCGGTCTGGCCGAGGCACGGGAGAAGATGCGCTTCTATGATATGTCACCCGCAGAAAGAGAAGCCTACTTTGAACATATCAATGCCATCATGATACAAAACGATGTGGTGGAAGGCTACCGAGTGGAGATAGCTATGGTTAAGCGGCAAGTCGAGGAAGAGAAGCAGCGAGTCGAGGAAGAGAGGCGGCGAGCCGATAACTATATTTCTCGGATGAAAGCTCAGGGGATGTCCATGGAGACTATCATGGATATCACAGGATTGTCCCGTGAAGAGATAGATAGTCTGTAGCAGTCCGGATTAATCAGATTCCTTGCAACAACTCGAAAGCCTTTTCGATAAGTGTATCCTTGCCTTCGGCTATGTCGGCATCGCTCATGTCGATGTCCACGTCGGGGGTGATGCCCTCTTCAATCGACTGCTTGTTGCGGTCGAAGGTGGGGCTGGCCGAGAAGCGGATGCCCCAGCCGTTGGGTAGCTCGGAGCTGAAGGGAAGTCCGGCACCGCCACCCGTGCGGTCGCCCACTTGGATGATGCGTTGGGGGTCGCCCTCCTTGTTCAAGCTGCGCATCAAGTTCACGAAATCGTTGGTGGCGCTGTAGCAGCGGCGGTTGGTGAGGAGCACCACTTTCTTCTGCCAGCGGATGCTGTTGGAAGGGTCGAGGTAGACAGGCTCCATGGCGGAGAAGTCGCTGTGCCCAGGGCCGGTCTTGTATTGGGTGTAGCCGGTCAGCGTCCGTTCGTTGGTGAAGCGGGCGGCGATGCGGGTGGAGTAGGTGAGGTTGCCGCCACCATTGTCGCGCACGTCGATGATGAGTCCGTTGCAAGGCGCCAAGTAGCTGAGCACCTCGTCGAGATTGCCCTCGCCCACGCCGTCGCTAAAGCTTTCGTAGCGGATGTAGCCGATGTTGTTGTCGAATATCTTGTACTTCAGCCCGGCGGAGGTACGGTATCCGCTACTGGCGGTGCCGAGGTAATGGTCGCTATAGAGAATGTCTTGCCGGTAGTTCCACGGGTAGCCTTGGTACCAAGCGTCGTAGTAGGAGACGCGGCTGGAGGAGACGAGGTTGACATGCCCGTCCTTGAGGATGTAGAGCATCTGGCTGAGTTGGTCGAACAGGTCTTCGCTGGTCATCGTGGGGATGATGAGGGGGCTGTACTGGTCGTGCACGCCCTGCCAGTCGATGCCTTTGGAGTCGAGGAAGCAGTAATGCTCGTCGATGATTTTCCAAAGTTGCTCGAAGTTGCCTCGTGGGTCGTTGGTGTATTCCTCTTCGCCGATGCATCCGCCCAGCAGGGGGAGGCAGCAGAATAGGGCAATGAGGCGGATAGGATGCTTTGTCAGTCTGAACATGGTCTCTTCACTAATCACTAATCGTTAATCACTAATCACTATCAATAGGCTCCCACCGTAGGAGGCAGGGCGCTTTGCCTGCGGCCTTTGAGGCGGTACAGCTCCTTCACTACGCCCACCATGAAGACGTGCGAGTAGGTGTGCGTCTTGATGTGGTTGACGTTGGACTGCTGGAGGTCGGCCATGTAGGTGAGTCGGAACCTGGTGGTGCCGATGGGAAAGTCGGCCGAGAGCATCTGTCGCAGGGAGGGTTGGTTGTGGAGGGAGGTGAACTGCACCACCCCGCCAGAGTTGCCTTGCGTGAAGATGTCGTAGTACGACTGTCCGAAGTGCGGCGAGAACATCAGCCCCAGCACGGGCAGGTTGGCTTGGTAGCGTAGCACGATGGGGTAACGCTTGATGCGCAGGTGCCAAATGGCCATTCCGGAGGCGTCGAGGTTAAGATAGGCGCGGGCGGAGGCGGGGTTGTTGCCGTTGCGCAGGTTGTACACGAATCCGCCGTTGGCGTCGATCAGTGCGCCGGCCAGCAACTTGAAGTTCTGCGTCAGGCGGAACTGGTAGTGCAGGCCGTAGGTCCAGTTCACCAAGGCGGAGAGGGTGTTGTTGTTGTCCACCCGGTTGTGTGTATATCCCAAGTCGGCCTGGAAGAAGTTTTGCTCCGATACATGGTTATCCCATAGCTTGGTCATTCGCATGTTCTCGCGCGAGAGGCGGAAGTCGACACCCTTGTAGGCTTGCGGCGAGAGGTAGGTGTCGAACACGTTGGTGAAGCCCGCGCCGTACAGGGTGGCGCGGGTGGTGTAGCGGTGGATCTGCGTCGTGTCTACTTGCGCCGGCAGGGTGAGGGGCGCGAGCAGCAGTAGCAGGAGTGCGATGAGGCCTTTCGTCATGGCGTTTGTCTTTTCTTGTTCGGGGTATGGACGTTAGAAGAGCTTCATCTGCCCGGTTATCTCGTCGATGATGTCGCTCTCGCTCTTACCGTGGTCGGGGTCGAGTATTTCCGGTTCTTCCTCCGGCACGTCCGGCTCTTCCTCTTTAGGTTCGGGCTGGCGGGTAGGCTCCAGTTCGTTGATGGTCTCCACGGCGTAGGTGGTGATTCGTTTGCCTTTCGCCTTGAAGCCTTTCACGGCGATAAACTCTTCGGCATCGACGATGAGCGCTTCGCGGAAGCTGTCGTGCCCGCCGAAGACCACCTCCAGCCGCGGGTAACACTCGTCGGTGAGGAGGATGAGGCGGTTCTCCCGGTTCTCGCCCAGGTAGTTCTGCTTCTTGGCCGAGGATTCGAGGCAGAAACGCTTGAGGTAGGGGTATCCTTGCTGGTCGGCGTCGTAGAGAGCGGCGGTCCATACCTTGTGCGGGTCGTACTTCTCCACGATGCTCACGTTGTCTTCGTAGTGGTTGCTCAGGTCGAAGTTGGTGGTGTAGAAGTCGCCGTTGTTGAGTATCACCAGGATGCTGTCGTCGCTCTGGAACTCACCGAGGAACTCGCCCCGCCCGTCGTAGTTGAGGCGCAGGATGTCGCGGTCGAACCATACCTTGCGTCCGCCCAGGGTAGAGCCTCCACGTTGCTTCAGGGCTATCTTGTGCACCGGCAAGCGGGTGAGGATGACACCTTGTGCCTGCCGTCCCTTGATGCTGATTTCGCAGAAGTCGCGCTCGAAGATGATGCGTCGCACGCGGGGGTTGGGCTTGAGCGTCACCTTGATGACCTCGGCCTCGCCGTTGGGGTTGGCGCTGAAGTAGGTGATGCGCGAGTCGGGCGTGCCTTGGGTGACGTCGTACTCACGGTCGCGCACCACGGAGGTCACGGCGAAGCGTTTCACGTAGGTGGTGCCCTCCTTGCCGTCGCGGTAGGCCACATTATATATGGTACGCTTGTCGTTCTTCTTGAAGATGTTGGCGTAAATCACGTTCTTGCCCACAAACTTCTTGTCGGCCACGGGGGTGATGAGGTACTTGCCGTCGCGGAAGAAGAGGATAATGTCGTCGATGTCGGAGCAGTTGGCCACGAATTCGTCTTTCTTCAGGCTGGTGCCGATGAATCCCTCTTCGCGGTTGATGTAGAGCTTCTCGTTGGCCTCTACCACCTTGGCGGCCACGATGGTGTCGAAGTTGCGTAGCTCCGTGCGGCGGGGGAAGTTCTTGCCGTATTTTTCCTTCAGCATCTCGTACCAGTGGATGGTGTAGTCGGTGATGTGCGCCAGGTGGTCGTCTATCTCGGCCACCTCGCTGTGCATCTGCGCTATCAGCTCGTCGGCCTTGTCGGCGTTGAAGCGCAGGATGCGTTTCATCTTTATCTCCAGCAGTTTGAGGATGTCGTCCTTGGTCACCTCGCGGATGAAGCGGGGGTAATAGGGGGTGAGGCGCTCGTCGATGTGTTCGCAGGCGGCGTCGGTATCCTTGGCTTGTTCGTATTCCTTGTCTTTGTAGATGCGCTCTTGGATGAAAATCTTCTCCAGCGAGGCGAAGTGGAGGTCCTCGAGTATCTCGGCCTTGCGTATCTCCAGCTCTTGGCGCAGGAGGCCGAGGGTGTTGTCGGCCGACTTGCGCAACACGTCGCTCACGGTGAGGAAGTGTGGCTTGCGGTCGTCTATCACGCAGCAGTTGGGCGAGATGCTCACCTCGCAGTCGGTGAAGGCGTAGAGGGCGTCGATGGTCTTATCCGACGAGGTGCCCGGTGCCAGGTGCACGAGGATCTCTACGTTGGCGGCGGTGTTGTCGTCCACCTTCCGAATTTTTATCTTCCCTTTGTCCACCGCCTTGAGAATGGAGTCGATAACCGATGTGGTGGTCTTGCCATAGGGAATCTCGCTGATGACGAGTGTCTTGTTGTCGAGCTTGCTGATTTTGGCACGTACCTTTACCGAGCCGCCCCGTTCACCGTCGTTGTATTTGGCCACGTCGATGGAGCCGCCCGTCTGGAAGTCGGGATAGAGCTGGAACGCCTCTCCCCGCAGGTAGCTGATGGAGGCGTCGCAGAGTTCGTTGAAGTTATGGGGTAGTATCTTGGAGGAGAGGCCCACGGCGATGCCCTCCACGCCTTGTGCCAGCAGGAGCGGGAACTTCACGGGCAGGGTGATGGGTTCTTTGTTGCGTCCGTCGTAGGAGAGCTTCCACTCGGTGGTCTTGGGGTTGAACACCACGTCGAGGGCGAACTTGGAGAGGCGTGCCTCGATGTAACGGGGTGCTGCCGCGCCGTCGCCGGTCAGTATGTTACCCCAGTTCCCTTGGCAGTCTATCAGCAGGTCCTTCTGTCCCAGCTGTACCAGCGCGTCGCCGATGGAGGCGTCGCCGTGCGGGTGGAACTGCATGGTATGCCCCACGATGTTGGCCACCTTGTTGTAGCGTCCGTCGTCCAGGCGTTTCATGGAATGTAGGATACGCCGTTGCACGGGTTTCAGTCCGTCGTTGATGTGCGGCACGGCGCGCTCCAGTATCACGTAGGAGGCATAGTCCAGAAACCAATTCTGGTACATCCCCGATAGCTGGTGCCTCACGTTCTCTTCCCGTCCGTCCGCTGGTTTATAGTCCGAATGCCCGTCCGGCATTTCGTTCATATCTTCACTCATAAGCTCGTATATACTCTGATTATTTTCGCATGCGCAGGCAAAAATACAAAAATAAATAAAGAGTTG
>JAISIX010000155.1 GCA_031261805.1 Mediterranea sp. (in: CFB group bacteria) | reverse complement strand
GGAGGAATGAGCGCCGAGCGCTACTGCCACTATGACGAACTATCATTTTTTAATTCTCAATTCTCAATTTTTAATTTACTACTTCCCCTGTTCCAGCTGCAGCGTCTTGGTGGGCTGGTCGCACACCTCGGTGGGGCCGAAGTACTGGATGGGACCCGGGTAGACGTAGTCGGTTTCGAGGGCCCATTTCTCGCGCTGGGCGGCATAAGCCTTGAAAGGTGCGCCGTCAAGCTTCACCAGGGCTTTCTGTATCACCGGCTTCATCTCACCGTGGCGGCGTTCCATGTTCATCATCATGGTGATGGGCACGCCACCGGCAATCCACTGAGCGGCAGGGGCGGTGGTGTTGCGCACCGACGACATATAGCCTGTCTTGCCGGCTGCTATCAGCATTGAGGCGGTGTAGCCCAGCGAGTAGCAGTAGTCGGCGTCGAAGTTCGACGGGGCGGCACAACGGCCTTCGTAGCCGAAGAAGTGGTGTTGTGCGGCGAACTTGCCGTTGAACTTGCCCTCTTTCTTCCACTCGTCCAGCTTCTTGCCTACCATCTCGGAGAGCAGCTTCTCGGTCTCGATGAGCGATACCTGTACGTTTCCGTGCGGGTCGCGGTCCAGGGTGAGCTGACGTGCCACGCCCTCGGGCAGGCTGGCGTAGATAGCGGAGTTCTCGGGCGAGAGCTTGCTGATGATGTATTCGCGTTGCTGTGATTTCTTGATGCGGGCAAAGTCGTCGGCGTTGGCGGCCAGGAAGTCGTTCAGCTCGGCGATGAGGCGTTTCACGGCGGGGATGAACTCCACGAGTCCTTCGGGGATGAGTACCGTACCGAAGTTGTTGCCTTGCTCGGCGCGGGCAGCCACCACCTTGGCGATGTAGGTCACCACGTCGTCGAGCGACAGGTTCTTGGCTTCTACCTCTTCGGACACGATGCAAACGTTGGGCTGTACCTGCAGGGCGCACTCCAGGGCGATGTGCGAGGCCGAGCGGCCCATCAGCTTGATGAAGTGCCAGTACTTGCGGGCCGAGTTGCAGTCGCGCTCGATGTTACCGATAACCTCCGAGTAGGTCTTGCAAGCGGTGTCGAAGCCGAAGGAGGTCTCAATCATCTCGTTCTTCAGGTCGCCGTCGATGGTCTTGGGGCAGCCGATGACCTGTATGCCGTACTTCTTGGTAGCGTAGTATTCGGCCAGTACGCAGGCGTTGGTGTTGGAGTCGTCGCCGCCGATGATGACCAGCGCTTTGATGCCCAGTTCTTTCAGGATCTCGTATCCTTTCTCGAACTGCTCTACCGTCTCCAGCTTGGTACGTCCCGAGCCGATGATGTCGAACCCTCCCGTGTTGCGGTACTCGTCGATGATGTCCGCCGTCAGCTCCATGTATTTGTGGTCCACCAGTCCGCCGGGGCCGAGGATGAAGCCGTAGAGCTTGCTTTCGGGGTGCAGCTTCTTGATGCCGTCGAAGAGTCCGGAGATGACGTTGTGTCCGCCGGGGGCTTGTCCGCCCGAGAGGATGACGCCTACGTTGGTGGCAGGTGCTTTAGTAGCTTCGCCCGCCTCGAAGGTGACGATGGGCATGCCGTACGTGTTGGGGAACAGTTTCTGGATAGCTTCTTGGTCGGCTACCGACTGTGTGGCGTCGCCTGCCACGGCCTTTACGCTTCCCGAGGCCAATGCTTTCGGGAGCTTGGGCTGGTAGGCAGCCCGTGCGATTTGTAATGCACTTTTAGTCATATACTCTATCTTATTATTTAAAGGTGTTATCTGTCTAACGTCTCTTGTACCTTTTTTAAAAGCGATGCAAATTTCGTGTTTTTTTCCGTAATATGAAAGAGGGGGCGCAGTTTTCTGCGTCCCCTCTCTTCCTCTATGATCCGGTATAGGAGAGACCGGATATAAGAAAAGCCGTACCGACGATGTGATGAAACTCTGATAGAACAAGATTTGAGCGCTCTCCCCCCTTTGTAATCCACCGGCAAAATGCTACCCCTAAGGGATGTGGCCCGCCATTGAAGTTCGAAGCTTTCTCGGTATATCAGATTAATTTTGAAGAGTTTCCCGATCCAGTCGATACGGCTTATATTTTCATGTGACAAAGGTAAGTAGAAACTATGAGAATAACAAGAAAATGGGCCTTTTGTTTTACCTTTCGCTTATCTGTTCTCTCGTAAGTCGTTTACCCTGACTGCCTTACCTTCGCTTTGCGGTAGCGAGCCTTTCTTTACCAGTTTCACCTTGGGGGTGACGAGTATCTCGTCGCGCAACTGCCGGGTGATGTCCCGTCGTACCTGCTCCAGCTTGATGTAGTTGTCGGTGGAGAGGTCGCTTAGCTCCACCTCCACCACCATCTCGTCTTGTCCGTTCGCGGTCTCGAGGGTGATGAGGTAGTTGCTGCCCAGCTCGGGGAACCGCACCAGTATCTTCTCCACCTGCATGGGGAAGATGTTGACGCCCTTGATGATGAACATATCGTCGCTGCGTCCTTTGATGCGGTCGATGCGCAGGTGTGTACGTCCGCAGGGGCAGGGGCCGGGGAGTATGCGTGTGAGGTCGCGTGTGCGGTAGCGCAGTAGCGGCATCATCTCGCGGTCGAGGGTGGTGAGCACCAGCTCGCCTATCTCTCCGTCGGGCACGGGCTGGCCGGTGTCGGGGTCGACAATCTCTACCAGGTAGCAGTCTTCCCAGAAGTGCATGCCGTTCTGCTCCTGACATTCGAAGGCTACGCCGGGGCCGTTCATCTCCGTCATGCCGAAGCTGTTGTAGGCCTTCACGCCGAGCAGGCGTTCTATCTTGCGGCGTTGTTCGTCGGTATGTGGCTCGGCGCCTATCACGAGCGTGCGGAGCGTGGTGGTGGCGGGGTCCAATCCCTCTTCCTGAAACACCTCCGCCAGGCGGATGGCATAGCTGGGGATGGCGTGTAGCACGGTGGTGTGGAAGTCGTTGATGAACTTAATCTGCCGCTTGCTGTTGCCGGCCGCGGCGGGCACAGTGAGGCAACCCAAGCGTTCGGCTCCATACTGGAATCCCAGTCCGCCGGTGAACATGCCGTAGCCGGAGCTGTTTTGGAACACGTCCGTGCGGCGCACGCCTACCATATAGAGGCAACGTGCCACGAGGTTGGCCCACGAGTTGAGGTCGTGCTGGGAATGCACGATGACGGTGGGGTTGCCTGTGGTGCCGCTGGAAGAGTGTATGCGTACGCCGTCCTCCCGCATGTTGCCCGCTACCAGCCCGAAGGGGTAGTGGGCGCGCATGTCGGCCTTGGTGGTGAATGGTATGCGGCGCAGGTCGTCCAAGGTGCGGATGCTGTCCGCGCTGATGCCGTGCTGGGCAAACACCTCTTTATAATAGGGGGCGTGTGCGGCGATGCCTACTGTCTTTCGGAGTCGTTGGAGCTGCAAGGCTCGTAGCTCCTCGCGGCTCATGGTCTCAATCGCCTCTTCCCAATAGTTGGATGTACTCATGGTGGTAACGCTGTGTAGGAGGGGGGTCGACGATTATCGCATCCGCTGCTCGGCAATCTCCTTGCCGGCGGCCAATGCTTGGAGGTTCATCTCTACGATGGCTTCACCCTTGCGGGCGAATATCTCACGAATGCTCTCCTGTACCTTCGCGTACTCTATGCCAAGGAAGGGGATGGTGGCACCCAGCAGCACGATGTTGGCCACACGGGTGGAGCCTGCCTCGCGTGCCACGTCGTCTACGTTGAGCACTATCTTGTGGGGTAGCTTGTCTATCTCGGCCATCACCTTTTCTATGGCGGGATAGTTGGGGATGTTGACGAACGGGGTCTCGTTGGTCACCAGCCACCCGTCGGCGCTGAGGTAGGGCAGGTAACGCAGCCCTTCCATGGGTTCGAGGGAGATGATGAGGTCGCACTGGCCCGTGGGGATGAGGTCGGAGGCGATGGGATGGTCGCTGATGCGCAGGTTGGACTGTACGTCGCCTCCCCGCTGGCTCATGCCGTGCACCTCGGCCTGTTTCATGTAAAGTCCTTCTTTCAGGGCTGCTTGGCTTATCACGGTGGCGATGGAGAGGATGCCTTGGCCTCCTACTCCCGAGAGGATAATATCTTTTTTCATATAGAGGCTATGCTTTTCTTAGTTGCTTTTCTTCTTTTTCCGTGCCAATGTCTGTATGCACTCCCTGCGGGGGATGATGACCGATACGCCCGGATACTCTATCTCTTCGCGCAGGATGCGTTCCATCTCCTCGTAGTTTTTCTTGAGCGGCACCACTACGCGAATATGTTCGGGTGCCACGCCGATGCCGGCGCAGATGGACTCAATGCGCCCCGTCCCGGCGGAGTCCTGTCCGCCGGTCATGGCGGTGGTCTCGTTGTCGGAGATGACGATGGTGACGTTGGCACCGGCGTTCACGCAGTCGAGTAGTCCGGTCATGCCGGAGTGTGTGAAGGTGGAGTCACCTATGACGGCTACGGCGGGATGTACGCCTGCGTCGGCAGCGCCTTTGGCCATGGTGATGGAGGCTCCCATGTCCACACAGGAGTCGATGGCGTGGAACGGTGCGCCGGCTCCCAGCGTGTAGCAGCCGATGTCGCTGAAGACTTTGTGGCTTGGGTAGCTGGTCCGCAGCACCTCATTCAGTGTGGTGTACATGTCGCGGTGTCCGCAGCCGGTGCAGAGGGCGGGCGGGCGTTGCTCCACGAGGCTCGGCGTGGCGAAAGTCGGGTGGTTTTTCCGGCCCAAGGCGTAAGCCACGGAGTCGGGGGTCAGCTCGCCATCTTGCGGGAAGGCGCCACTCAGGCGGCCTTTCACCGTGATGCCGATACCGAGATAACCTTTCAGGTGTTTCTCCACAAAAGGCTGTCCGTCTTCGATGACGAGTATCTCTTCACACTCTTCGATGAGTTGCCTCAGTTGCTTCATGGGCAGTGGGTATTGGCCTATTTTCAGCACCGGATATTCACATCCGTCGGGGTAGTTCTCCATGAGGTAGTTGTAGCCTATGCCACAGGCCACGATGCCAATCTTCTTGTTAGGGCCGTCGGTGAAGCTGTTGTAAGGCGACGCTTCGGATGCCTCTACGAAGTGCTCTTGCTTGGCGAGCAATGCCTTGTAGCGGCTTCGGGCGATGGCGGGCAGGAGGATGAATTGGCGGGGGTCTTCGCTGAAGGAGAGTCCGTTCTGTGCCTGGGGCGCTTGGCGCTCTACGCCTGCCCGCGAGTGTGCCAGGCGGGTGACGATGCGCATTAGCACCGGTTCGCCAGCCTGTTCGGAGAGGTGGAAGGCGTGGTACGTCATGTCGTATGCCTCTTGTTGGTTGCTCGGTTCGAGCATCGGCATCAGGGCGAAGTCGCCGTAGAAGCGGCTGTCCTGTTCGTTTTGCGAGGAGTGCATACTCGGGTCGTCAGCGGCTACAACTACCAGTCCGCCTTTCACGCCGGTCACGGCGGAATTGACGAAGCAGTCGGCCGCCACGTTCATGCCCACGTGCTTCATGCACACCAGCGAGCGTTTGCCGGCAAACGACATGCCCAGTGCGGACTCCATCGCCGTCTTCTCGTTGGTAGCCCAGCGGCAGTGGATGCCGCGCTCTTTCGTTTCGGGGGCCGTTTGTATATACTCGGTGATTTCGG
>JAISIX010000060.1 GCA_031261805.1 Mediterranea sp. (in: CFB group bacteria) | reverse complement strand
TCAGTGCCCGCTACTTTAGCAAGGAGTATGCTAACTACCCCAATACGCTGGTCTTTGCCGGACGGTGGGAAACCTTTGCCGGGCTGGGCTATAAGTACAACAAGAGCGTGGAGTTCTCGCTGAGTGCTGTCAACCTGCTGAACGAGAGCGGTGCTCAAGGTTCTATCTCGGGAACCAACACCACCACTTCCGAAGAGGCCAAACTGTTGTATGACAAACCTCTGGTAGGAACCTATATCCGTCCCTTTACACTGGAGTTTAAGACGAAGGTACGCTTCTGATGTAGCCTGTATATGTCGCAAAATAAATGAAAAGATAAGATGAAAAGGATAAGCTTATTTTTCCTCACCGCATTGGCGTTGTTCTCTTGCGGTGGTAGAGACGCAAAGAAAGATGGTGAGGTGGTGATGTATGTCACCCGTCACGGGAAGACAATATTCAACACGATGGACCGGGTGCAAGGATGGGCCGATACTCCCCTTACTCCCGCAGGCGTAAAAGTGGCTGAACAACTGGGGCGTGGCCTGCAGGACACGACATTCATCGCTGTGTACACCAGCGATTTGGGACGTGCCCGTGAAACGGCCGCTATCGTCATGGATCTGAACAAACATCGTTTGAACGTGCCGGTTTACGAGACCAAAGACTTGCGCGAATGGTATTTCGGCTCGTTCGAGGGAGACTTCAATAAGGTGGCCATAGAAGCTTCGAACAAGGTGGCTACCGACAGGCAAGAGACGGGTGAGGTTACAATCCCAGAGATGGCCGATAATATTGCCGCCTCCGATCCGGAAGGGCTTGCCGAGAATTGGCAAACTATCCAGGTGCGGGTGAAGCGGGCCATGGAGCAGATTGCGACAGCGTGTACCGCCAAGGGCGGCGGCAATGTATTGGTGGTATGTCATGGACTTACCATCTCCTCCATTGTGCAGCTCTTCGATCCGGCACAGGCCAAGCCCGGGTTGCACAATGCCAGCGTAACTAAAATCGTCTACAAAGACGGAATTTTCAAAGTCGTCTCTTTTAACGATATGACTTATGTAGAGAATGGGGCAAAACAAAAAACTAACTAATAATATATAGGTATAGAATGAAACACTTGAGAGTCTTATTGGCATTGCTCCTCATCGGGACTATGCCGTGCGTGTACGCGCAAAAAAAGAATGTAAGCGGAAAGGACAATACCGTCACTTTCTATTTCACACGCCATGGAAAAACAATCCTGAACACCATGGACCGGGTGCAAGGATGGGCCGATACCCCTCTTACTCCAGCCGGTGTGGAGGTTGCCGAATGTTTGGCGCGCGGGCTGAAGTTGGAAGGTATCCACTTTAAGGCTGCCTATTGCAGCGACTTGGGACGTGCCCGACAAACGGCACGCATCGCCTTGAAAGGTAGTGGACAAGGTGACTTGCCTCTGACAGAAGTATCCAACCTTAGGGAAACCAACTTCGGGAGCTATGAAGGGGAGCCTAATCACGTGATGTGGAACGATGCCGCACTCTACCTCCACTATCACTCGCAAAAAGAGTTGATGGAAGCGATGGAAAAGAATCCGGGCCTGCTGAAGGAGGCGGTCGACACCTTTAAGGAACTGGAAACGCTGGGCATAGGCGAAAACTACAACGACGTAAAGACGCGCGGACAGAAAGCCATTCGTGAAATTGCAGAGAAAGAGGCTGCCAATGGTGGCGGTAATGTACTGGTGGTAGGCCATGGCATGTCTATCGGTATATTTCTCTCCGATTTGGATAGCTATGGGGGTAAACCGTCTTCGTCGCACATGGGCAATGCCGCCGTATGTAAGGTGACCTACAAAGATGGTAAGTTCAGGCTGGAAAGCTTTGGCGATATGAGTTACGTGGAGAAAGGAAAAATACAATAATAGTGGTTTTTTAGTCTTTTTTTCTGGTTTTTTTTGTGTTTGATTCAACACAAACTCCCTGTTCACATCTTATTCATTCTCCAAGAATAAGGCTACTGATTGATACGACAGAATCTACTGACAATCTAAGGGGAAGCTTGTGCTTCCCCTTAGACATTTCCTCATTCCCCATTTTCTTCCCGTCCGTCAGTGGCAAAGTAAAAGGGCTGACTTCCTTGCAAGGAAGCCAGCCCTTTTGGGTTATTCGATCTTTACTCGTTTGTCATATCATAAGTTAGGGAGCTTCGGCATATAGGATAGCAGATGTCTATAATAGATGTTTCCCTTTGGCGTCGTTCGATGGTAGAATGGCCGTGTTCTTACTGCGTTCCGATACGGACTGAATTTATAAGGATGGTTACCAAAGTCGTTCGACTGTTATAATCTATCTATCTATCTCTTCACGAGATAGCCCTGTAATATCCATGATAGTCTCAGTAGAAAGCCCTTGAGCTTTCATTCGAAAAATAGTATGAGCGGTTCGCTGTTTCTCTTCTTCGAGTTGTTGTGTCACTATATCGGCCCGTTGCTTTTCTTCTTCAGCCTTTTGTGTAGCTTCTTCAGCCTTTTGCTTAGCTTCTTCAGCCTTCTGTGTAGCCTCTTCTTCCTTCCGCTTAGCTTCTTCGGCCTTCTGCGTAGCCTCTTCAGCCTTCTGCGTAGCCTCTTCAGCCTTTCGTTTTTCCATATCTATCTCCATCCTGTAGCCTTCTACTACATCGTTTTGTATCATGATGGCATTGAGGTGCTCGAAGTAGGCATGTTGCTCCTCGGGCGACATGTCGTAATAGCGCATCTTCTCGCGTGCTTCGGCCAGGCCGGGGGCTGTGGCATCGTTGGGAATCTCACCTGTCTTCAGGTAGCTTATCCACTCTTCCAAGGGGGTGACAGCTACCTTGTTGAACTCGTTGACGCGGATGAGGTAATATTCGGGAAAGATGTCCTCAGCCGGTCGGGGCACGATGGCGTTGCGCTGTTTGGTAGTCACTTCGAGGCGTTCGCCCGTGTGCACACCAATGAAGTTGGTCTGCCCGTGGAACAGATAGTCCGTACCCCCGCCAATATCGAAGTAGAGGATACTGATGGAGTACACCTTTTTGATCTTCTCGTACGACTGCCCCAAGTGGATATGTTCGGTGATGGCTTTGGACACGCCATAGAGGATTCGCTCCATGTAGGCCAGCTCACGGGTGTTCTGTATCTCGACGATGATGATTTCGTCCTTGTGGTTCTTGGCTTTGATGTCCACGCGGTTGAACTTGTCGTCAGCGGCCTCCTGGTTGCCTTCACTCTCCAAGATTTCCACGATGTGCACCGGCTCGTCCAGAAGGACCGTAAGCAGTCCTTCCAGTATCCCGAAGTTGGCCTTTTGACGTAGCAGGCGCTTTATGGCCCAATCGAAACGGATGTAATCATTTTCCATATACTACTCTTCATATAGATGGTGATAGGGCAAAAGTAGGGCTTTTTCTTCGCTTGTGCAACAGCTACGCCCATATATCGTATCGTTGGCGCAAGGAAAAGGTATAAGTATAACTCTCGCCGCTCATCCCCTCGTTGCTTATCGCTTGTAAGTGATGCCAGGAGTAGGGCGATATCAGCGGCTGGTTGTGCTATATCTTCTTGCCTTCCCATTTCCCTCTCTTCATATACCAATAGGCGATGATGAGCATACAGATGCCGTACACCGCTTCGGTACTCCAAGCGAAGGCTACGTTCATGCGCAGGTAATAGATGAAGTAGGTGCAGTAGGCTACGTAGAGGGCCAGTACGGACATTTCCATGACGAATGCCTTGCGGGTGTTGCCCGTGCCCGATACGGACTGGAAGTAAATGTTGGCCGGCATCTGGAAGAGGTACGACCCGCATAGCACCCACAGTGCGGGCACGGCAGCTTGCCTCAGTTCCTCGATGTCGGTATAGATGCCTGTTACCAAGTGTGGGAAGAGGGCGAAGAAGAGCAAGATGGGAAGGCTGGATATATAGGCGATGCGCACATGCTGCTTAATGGTACTTTGCACGAACCGCTGGTCGCCCGCCCCGATGAGGTTGCTGATGAGTGTGCTGCAGGTAGAACCAAAAGCGGCGGAAATCATGAACGGGATGCCCGATAGGCTGCGTATGACGTTGGAAACGGCCAGTGATCGCTCTCCCAGCCGTTCTACAAAGAGGAAGAAGAGGAACCAGGTGGAGAGGGAGACCACGTTTTGTATCATGGTCCATACGGAGATGTTGAGTATCCGTTTTAGCGTCTCCCACCGTACGTAGGGCAGGATGTTCAGCCCGTACTTTTTGTAGTCGATGCTTCGGCGGGTGTAGACGATGAAGAATATGACGGACACCAGTTCGGACAGTGAGGAACCGATGGCGGCTCCGGCAATGCCCATGGCTGGGAATCCCAGCTTGCCGAAGATGAGGACGTAGTTGAACCCGATGTTCGAGAGTACCATCACGATGGAATTTAGCGTCAGCGTCTTGGTCTGCGTGGTACCCACGAAGAAGGCGCGAAACATTACCATCACTGAGGCGAAGAAGAAGCCGTACACTCGCCAGTGGATATAGCTTTGCGCCGCCTCCGACACATGCTCCGAGGCGAGTAGGTGGCTCAGTATATAGGGTGAGCAGACGGTGGAGAAGGCGAACATCACCACCGATAAGGCAAGTAGAAAGTAGATACCTTGGTAGAAGATGGCTCCGATGGCGGTATAGTTACCTTCGCCGTTGCGGCGGCCTATGAGTATTTGGGAACCGATGCTGAACCCAAAGGCCAACATGAAGAGTACAATGTAGTACACGCCGGCAATGGCCGAAGCGCCTAATTTGACCTCACCCACACGCCCGAGGAAGGCAGTATCGGTCATACCGATGAGCTGTTCCATCACCAGGCTGAGAAGGATAGGGTAGGCGATGTGCCAGATTTGTCGGTAGCTGTATTTGTTGGTCTTCATTGGTTCAAATTGAAAAATGAGAATTGGAAATTAAAAACGAATAGCGATGCAGGAACTTTGAGCTTTTTCAGGTCGCCTACAGCGGCAACAATCAGTAGTTCCCTTGGACTCAGACAGCATTCGGTTGCCTTACCCAGAGCTATTATCTTCTAATTTCCAATTCTCAACTTTTAGTTCACTTCCTACTTCCACTTCTTCATCTCCTCCTGTTGCTTCTGCATAGCTTCCAGGCGGGCGGCGAAGCCGGTTTTCTTCATCTGTTGAGGTGTCTTCTTCTTGGCTTCGAGAATGGCGAGCAGCTTCTTCTCGTCGGTGGTGCGGCGAAGGAGGATCATGGTGCCTACGCTGATGAGGGTCGATACAAAGTAGTAGTAGTTGAGGCCCGAGGGGTAGTCGTTGAGCACGAAGAGGAACATGATGGGCATGAGGTACATCATCCATTTCATGGCGGGCATTTGGGGTTGCGCCCCGTTGTCCTGCATGGACATGGTGTACTTCGTGTTCAGGATGTTGGTCACCGTCATCAGCAAGCAGAAGAGGCTGAGGTGGCTACCCAAGAACGGGATGTGGAACGGGAAGTTGATGATGGCATCGTAGGTCGACAGGTCGTCGGCCCAGAGGAAGCTTTGCTGGCGCAGTTCGATGGCGCTGGGCACAAACATGAACAAGGCCACCAAGATGGGGAATTGCAATAGCATGGGCAGGCATCCACCCATGGGGCTTACGCCGTACTGGCTGTACAGGCCCATCACCTCCTGTTGCTTCTTCATCGCGTCTTCCTGTTTGGGGTATTTCTGGTTGATTTCGTCAATCTTCGGTTTCAGTACCCGCATCTTGGCGGACGACATATAGGTCTTCCAAGTGGCGGGATAGACGATGACCTTCACCATGATGGTGAGGATGATGAGCACGATGCCCATGGGCAGTCCCCAGCCCGAGAGCCAGTCAAACACGTTGATGGTGACAAATTGGTTGATCCAGCGCACCAATGGCCAGCCCAAGTACACCAGTCGGTTCAGCTCCCACTTCTCCGTGCGTCCCCGGTCGAGGCCCTTGAGGGTTTTAAAGTGGTTGGGGCCGAAGTAGAAATAGAGTTGCGAAGGTTCGGCGCCCGTGGGGTCGAAGAAGGTGTTCATCTCGGCGGAGTAGTCCTTGATGTATCCGCTCTCTTGCGTGTCGTGCTTAGAGGTCACGGTGGCTTTTTTGAAGTCCTTCTCGGCCAGGAAGACAGAGGAGAAGAAGCGGTTCTTGAAAGCAATCCAGTCTACCGGTCTGTCCAATGTCTGTTGGTCGTCCTTGGCGGCAGAGAGGTTGTCTACGTCGTCGCCCGTGAGCTTATACGTGAGTTCAGACAAGCGGCTCTCGTACGTATAGCCCTTCTCCAGCTGGCGGGCGTGTTGTGCCCAGCTGATGTCTACATAGTCCGTAGCAGCCAGCTTGTCGGCCATACCGGTGGCCTTTATTACGAAGCTCATCAGGTAGCTGTTGGGCTTCAAGGTGTAGATGAAGTCGATATAACTGTTGGCATCGGCGTGCAGACGCATCGTCACGCTGCTGTCGCTCTTGTTCACCGCCTCGAAATAGTAATCCTTGGTCTGCATAGCCCCCTCCTTGTTGTAGAAGTTGAAGTTGAGCGCCGCGTCCTTATCGTCGAAGAGCACGATGGGGGCTTTCTTGTCCTTGTCCAAGTAGTCTTTTAGCGTGGCCGAGTAGGGGCGTCCACCCTTGGTGGTCAGCACTACGGTTTCTACGTTGTTCGATATGCTCACCTTTTCCTCCGTACCGTGGGTGGCGGCGAAGAAGATGGAGGCTGAGTCTACCACGGCTTCCGCTTGTTTCTGATGAGCCAACGCCGCTTCGGTCTTCGTCTTCAGCTCCGCCGCCTCTTTCTGTACCAAGGCGATGGAGTCGTAGTACTTCTGCTGCGCGGCTAGCTCCTGTTGGCTGGGGCGGCTCCAGAAGCTGAAGCCCACTAATAATATACCTATTAAAACAAGACCGGTGATGGTGTTTTTGTCCATTCTCTTTTTCTTATTTATATTTATGGATGATCGTTATTGCTTGTCGGTTGTTGCCTGTTCGCCTTTTTCATTCTCGATGGCTGCCTTCACAAACGAGAGGAAGAGCGGGTGCGGCTTGAGCACCGTGCTGCTGTACTCAGGGTGGAACTGCGTGCCGATAAACCATTTCAAAGTAGGTATCTCTACAATCTCTACCAAGTCGGATTCAGGGTTGATGCCCACGCACTTCATGCCTGCTGCCTCATACTCCTTCTTGTAGTTGTTGTTGAACTCGTAGCGGTGGCGGTGGCGCTCCTGTATGTGCTCCTTGCCGTAGGCCTCGTAGGCTTTCGAGCCTTTCTGCAACACACACTCGTAGGCTCCCAGACGCATGGTGCCACCCATGTTGGTGATGGACTTCTGTTCCTCCATGATGACAATGACATTGTGTGGGGTCTTCTCGTCCATCTCGCGCGAGTTTGCATCGGCGTAGCCCAGCACGTCGCGGGCAAACTCAATGGCCATGCACTGCATGCCCAGGCAGATGCCGAAGGTAGGTATGTTGTGCGTGCGGGTGTACTTGATGGCTACAAACTTACCAGGTATGCCTCGCTCGCCAAAGCCCGGACCTATCACCACGGCGGCCTTGCCTTTCAAGGCTTCGGCCACGTTGTCGTCGGTCAGCTTCTCGCTATTCACGAAGTCAACCTCCACCTTGCGGTCGTTGTAGGTGCCGGCTTGCGACAAGGCTTCGCGGATAGACTTGTAGGCGTCCTGCAGGTCGTACTTCCCTACCAATGCGATGTGTATGGGGGCTTTCTTCTGTGCGGCGTGGCGGCGTTCGAGGAAGTTGCGCCACGGTCCCAGTTTGGGTGTGTCGCTCACGGGTAGCCCTACCTTCTCCAGTATGATGCTGTCCAGGTTCTGCTCTTGCATCAGGATGGGTACTTCGTAGATGGTCTCCGCGTCGATGGACTGTACCACGGCCTTCTCGTTCACGTTGCAGAACTGGGCCACCTTGCGGCGGATGTTCTCGTTCAGGTTGTGCTCGGCGCGCATCACGATGATGTCGGGCTGGATACCGGCGCTCTGCAGCTCCTTCACGGAGTGTTGGGTAGGTTTCGTCTTTAGTTCGCCGGCGGCGGCCAGGTAGGGCACGTAGGTGAGGTGTACGCACAGGGCGTTGCGTCCCAGTTCCCACTTCAGCTGGCGGATGCTCTCCAAGTAGGGGAGCGATTCGATGTCGCCCACCGTTCCGCCTATCTCAGTGATGACGAAGTCGAATTTAAATTTGTTGCCCAGCAACTTCACGTTCCGCTTAATCTCGTCGGTGATGTGGGGGATGACTTGGATGGTCTTGCCCAAGTAGTCGCCCCGACGTTCTTTGTCGATGACGCTTTTGTAAATCCGTCCCGTGGTGAGGTTATTGGCCTTGGTGGTCTCGATGCCCAGGAAACGTTCGTAGTGCCCTAAGTCAAGGTCGGCCTCATGACCATCTACGGTGACGTAGCACTCGCCATGTTCGTAGGGGTTCAAGGTTCCCGGGTCGATGTTGATATACGGGTCAAACTTTTGGATGGTTACGTTGTAACCTCTTGCTTGCAGCAATTTGCCGATGGACGACGCGATGATGCCTTTTCCCAAGGAAGAGGCAACGCCACCGGTGACGAAAATATACTTTGTTTCTACCACAGTTGTAACTGTTTTTAATGTTTCTT
>JAISIX010000059.1 GCA_031261805.1 Mediterranea sp. (in: CFB group bacteria) | reverse complement strand
GAAGTTAAGCCCCGCCACGCCGATGGTACTGCGTAACAGTGGGAGAGTAGGTAGCCGCCGTCTTTAGGGAACGCCCCGCCTGTGGAGTCAAATCCGCGGGCGGGGCTTCTTGCGTTTGGGGGTATAGGGATAGTCAGCTCGCAGCCGGTATAACCTCCCTCCTTGCTTTCTGCGATGTGGGGTATGGATATTCGGCATAAAGTCTTATCTTTGTATTTGTATTAACCCCTAAAACATAGACGTGATGAAGACAACAAAAGAAAAGCCCGCCACAAGGGCAACGAAAGAAGAAAGAGCTTTTGCCAGAAGTGTGGCAAGGGCGGCAAAGAAGAAAGGAATCAGTAAAACTCTTGAAGCTGCTATGCGCTTACAGGGGCATTTGGTGGTGTACGATCCATCTATCTTTGAATTTGATCATTGATTATGCGGTATCTTATCGACACAAACATCTTTGTCTATGTAGCAATGGACAGAGATTCACTGAGTAGAGATGTGTTGGCTATATTGGATGAATGGGATACGCAGTTGTATATGAGTGTGGAGTCTATTCGTGAGTTGATACTCCTTTATCGCAATAAAAGATTGGGGTCAAAGTTATGGAAGTCGGCCGAAGAATTGGTTCGCTCCATAGAGAAGGATTACTTCATCAAGATACTTCCTCTGAGGGAGGAGCATTTGATAACCTATTCGTGTCTGCGAGTGAATGAGGCTGATGGTCATAAAGATCCATCGGACCATGTTATAATTGCTCATGCCATGACAGAACACTTGCCGCTTATCTCGAGCGACCGCCGCTTTGAATACTACCGTCAACAAGGATTAGACTTGATATTCAATAGGAAGTGACCTTCTCCAATATTCTCCTAAAACAACCTAACATGAACCTATTTACTGAATATTTGCAAGCAAACAGTATGCGGTGAGGATATTTATTTGTATCTTTGTCGCCCGAATTGTAACCTAACGTTTAGAAAGGAAAAGCTTTGGGAAAGTTTGACGCATATAATATTGACCTAAAAGGAATGCAGGCAGATTCGGCTACGTACGAGTTTGTGCTGGATAACCTTTATTTCACACATATTGATGGTCCCGAGGTACAACGGGGCAAAGTGAACGTCACATTGAACGTGAAGCGTACAGCTGGTGCTTTTGAACTGAACTTTCAGACAGAAGGCATAGTATATGTACCCTGTGACCGATGCTTGGACGATATGGAACTGTCTGTCACCTCGACAGATAAGTTGAGAGTGAAGTTTGGACGTGAATACGCTGAGGAGAAAGATAACCTTATCGTGATTCCTGAGGCGGAAGGAGCTATCAACGTGGCTTGGTTTATGTATGAGTTCATAGCCCTTTCCATCCCCATGAAGCATGTGCATGCCCCGGGCAAGTGCAACAAAGCCATGACCGGCAAGTTGAGCAAACATCTGAAGACGAATGCGAATGAGGATGAAGGAGATGATGGCTTTGACATGGGAGGCGGCATGGAGATGGATGCCGACGAGGGTACCGAACAAATGGATCCGCGTTGGAATGAATTGAAGAAAATATTAGATAATAATTAAAAGTTTAAAAGAAAATGGCACATCCTAAGAGAAGACAATCGAAGACGAGAACCGCGAAGAGAAGAACCCACGATAAGGCAGTAGCGCCTACACTGGCTATCTGCCCGAACTGTGGAGAATGGCACGTTTACCACACTGTATGTGGTGCCTGTGGCTACTATCGCGGTAAGCTTGCGATTGAGAAAGAAGCAGCTGTCTAAGTGCAGCTATACTAAAAACAGCCTGGGGGCGTAAGCTCTCCGGCTGCTTTAGGTATTAGGAATATTGTAAAATTAGATTTTGATGGATAAAATAAATGCTGTAATCACAGGCGTAGGTGGCTATATACCCGACTATATCTTGACGAACGACGAGATATCAAAGATGGTAGATACCAACGACGAATGGATTATGACCCGTATCGGGGTGAAAGAGCGCCATATCCTCAATGAAGAGGGATTGGGCACTTCTTATCTGGCACGCAAGGCCGCCAAACAGTTGATGAAAAAGACCGGGGCTAACCCTGATGACATCGACTTGGTGGTAGTAGCTACCACCACCCCGGATTATCCTTTCCCCTCTACCGCCTCTATCCTTTGCGATAAGCTGGGGTTGAAGAATGCGTTCGCTTTCGACTTGCAGGCCGCATGTAGCGGATTTCTGTATTTGATGGAAGTGGCTGCCAACTTCATCCGTTCCGGTAGGTACAAGAAGATTATTATAGTGGGGGCCGATAAGATGTCGTCTATCGTAGACTACACCGACCGTGCCACCTGCCCTATCTTTGGCGATGGTGCCGCCGCGTTCATGGTGGAGCCGACTACCGAGGACGTGGGTATCATGGATTCTATTCTTCGGACGGATGGAAAGGGCTTGCCCTTCCTGCACATGAAGGCGGGTGGTTCGGTTTGCCCGGCTTCCGACTTCACCGTCTACAACAAGATGCACTACCTTCACCAAGAGGGACGTACGGTGTTCAAATACGCCGTTTCCAACATGTCGGACGTGTCGGCGGCCATTGCGGAGAAGAATGGACTGACGAAAGATAGTATCGATTGGATTGTACCTCACCAAGCCAACATTCGTATCATTGAGGCTGTGGCGCATCGCATGGAGGTGCCTATGGAGAAGATGCTGGTCGACATACAGCGCTTCGGCAACACCAGCGCAGGTACGCTTCCCCTTTGTATTTGGGATTTTGAAGACAAACTGAAGAAAGGCGACAATATCATCTTCACGGCTTTTGGCGCCGGTTTTACTTGGGGCGCGGTTTATGTGAAGTGGGGATATGACGGAAAGAAAGAGTCATAATGGACGAATAATCATAAAGACTTGAAAACGCATCCTATCTCGATTCGATGCGTTTTTTTGTCCACTCAAAATAAAATAAAGAGATGCATAAAGCTGGTTTTGTGAATATCGTAGGGAATCCCAACGTGGGGAAGTCGACCTTGATGAACGCCTTGGTGGGCGAGCGGATTTCGATAGCGACCTTTAAGGCGCAGACTACCCGCCACCGTATCATGGGTATCTATAATACGGAGGAGATGCAGATTGTCTTCTCCGATACGCCGGGGGTACTCAAGCCCAACTATAAGCTACAAGAGTCTATGCTGAACTTCTCGACCTCCGCTTTGGTGGATGCCGATGTCTTGCTTTATGTGACCGATGTGGTGGAGACGCCCGACAAGAACAACGACTTCATGGAAAAGGTAAAGCACCTCACGGTGCCCATCCTGTTGCTTATCAACAAGATTGACCTGACCGACCAGGAGAAGCTCACGGCTTTGGTGGAAGAGTGGAAAGCGAAAATCCCGCAAGCGGAAATCATCCCCATCTCGGCACAGTCGAAGTTTAACGTTGACTATGTGATGAAGCGTATCCAAACGTTGCTCCCCGATTCGCCTCCCTATTTTGGCAAAGACCAGTGGACGGACAAGCCGGCGCGTTTCTTCGTTACCGAGATTATTCGTGAGAAAATCCTGCTCTATTACGACAAGGAGATTCCTTATTCGGTAGAGGTGGGCGTGGAGCAGTTCAAGGAGGAGGCGAAGAAAATCGTCATCCGGGCGGTCATCTACGTGGAACGCGACTCGCAGAAGGGAATCATCATCGGTAAGCAAGGCAAGGCGTTGAAGAAGGTGGCCACGGAGGCGCGCCGTGCCTTGGAGCGTTTCTTCGGGAAGACCATCTTCCTGGAGACCTATGTGAAGGTAGACAAGGACTGGCGTAGCTCGGACCGCGAACTCCGCCACTTCGGCTACCAGTTGGATTAAGAATGTATTCATGCGACGGCGAGTGTCGTCATTAAAACATGTATTGAAGAGATTATGGGTAATTTAGTTGCGATAGTAGGACGCCCCAATGTAGGCAAGTCGACCCTGTTCAACCGCCTGACGCAGACGCGCCGGGCCATCGTGAACGAGGAGGCGGGTACCACCCGCGACCGACAGTACGGTAAGACGGAATGGCTGGGACGGGAGTTCTCCATTGTCGACACCGGCGGCTGGGTGGTGAACTCGGACGATGTGTTTGAAGAAGAAATCCGTAAGCAGGTGTTGCTGGCGGTGGAGGAGGCCGATGTCATCCTCTTTGTGGTGGATGTGATGAATGGGCTGACGGACCTCGACGCGCAAGTGGCTACCATCCTGCGCCGGGCCAACAGGCCGGTGATAGTGGTGGCTAACAAGACCGACAACTACGACCTGCAGTACAACGCTGCCGAGTTCTACAAGCTGGGCTTGGGCGACCCGAACTGCATCTCGGCTGTGTCGGGTAGTGGCACGGGCGACCTGATGGACCTCATCGTGAGTAAGTTCAGCAAGGAGAACGCCGAGATACTCGACGATGACATCCCACGCTTTGCCGTGGTAGGCCGACCCAATGCAGGCAAGTCGTCCATCGTCAACGCCTTCATTGGCGAGGACCGTAACATCGTGACGGAGATTGCCGGTACCACGCGCGATTCTATCTATACTCGTTACAATAAGTTCGGTTTCGACTTCTACTTGGTCGACACCGCCGGTATTCGTAAGAAAAACAAGGTGAACGAGGACTTGGAGTACTACTCCGTGGTGCGTTCCATCCGAGCTATTGAGAATGCCGATGTATGTATCCTGATGCTTGACGCCACTCGTGGCATCGAGAGCCAGGACCTGAACATCTTCTCGCTGATACAGCGCAACCAAAAGGGCATCGTGGTGGTAGTGAACAAATGGGACTTGGTGCCCGACAAGACGGTGAAGGTGATGAAAACCTTCGAAGACGCTGTTCGTTCCCGCTTCGCTCCCTTTGTCGATTTCCCCATCATCTTCGCCTCGGCACTGACCAAGCAACGCATCCTGAAGGTGCTTGAAGAGGCCCGTGCCGTGTACGAGAATAAGACGATGAAGATTCCCACCGCCCGCTTGAACGAGGAGATGCTTCCGCTGATAGAGGCTTATCCGCCCCCATCGAACAAGGGTAAGTACATCAAGATAAAGTACATCACCCAGTTGCCCAATACGCAAGTGCCGTCGTTCGTTTACTTCGCCAACCTGCCGCAATACGTGAAGGAACCGTATAAACGTTTCCTGGAGAACAAGATGCGCGAGAAGTGGCAACTCACGGGTACGCCGATTAATATCTTCATCAGGCAGAAGTAAGGCTGAAGGCTTCCCCTCTATAGAATACACAGAACCCCACCAAGTTCCCTTTTACGGCGTGATGCTGTTGAAGGAGAACTTGGTGGGGTTCTGTGTATTCTATTAGAGGAGTGTGAATGTTATTTCTCCAGCTGGAAGTCCTTGCGGCGCAGCACGAAGCTGTTACTCAGGTACTTCTCGCGTACAATCTGGTTCTCGGCCAGTTCCTCGGGTGTGCCTTGGAAGAGGATTTTGCCTTCGAAGAGCAGGTAGGCGCGGTCGGTAATGCTAAGCGTCTCTTGCACGTTGTGGTCGGTGATGAGGATGCCGATGTTTTTGTCCTTCAGCTTCCAGACTATCTGCTGGATGTCCTCTACGGCGATAGGGTCGACCCCGGCAAACGGCTCGTCGAGCATGATGAATTTCGGGTCGATAGCAAGGCAACGGGCTATCTCCGTACGTCGGCGTTCGCCTCCCGATAGCTGGTTGCCTTTGTTCTTGCGCACCTTCTCGAGGCGGAACTCGGCAATGAGGCTTTCCAACTTCTCTTTCTGGTATTCTTTAGGCTTGTTGGTCATCTCGAGCACAGAGGCAATGTTGTCCTCCACGCTCATCTGGCGGAAGACAGAGGCCTCTTGGGCCAAATAGCCGATACCCGTCTGTGCCCGTTTGTAGACAGGGTATTTGGTTATCTCCAAGTCGTTGAGGAAGATACGCCCCTCGTTGGGGGTAATCAATCCCACGGTCATGTAGAAAGAGGTGGTCTTGCCGGCACCGTTCGGCCCGAGCAATCCTACTATCTCCCCCTGTTTCACGTCGATGGAGACATGGCTGACGACTGTTCGCTTACCATATTTCTTAACCAAGTTCTCGGTGCGAAGCACCATCCTGTTATCTTCCATACCGTTCTTTATTTGCGGCAAATGTACGAAAATAGGCCGAAAAGAGTTACATTTGCAGCCAAATAATGTGAGTTATGATAAAAGCTTTAAGAACCCTCGGCCGGTATTTCATGCTGATGGGACGTACCTTCGCCCGCCCAGAGCGGATGCGTATGTTCTTCCGGCAGTACCTCAAGGAGATGGAGCAGTTGGGTGTCAACTCTATTGGCATCGTGCTACTGATTTCTTTCTTTATCGGTGCCGTAATAACCATTCAAATCAAGTTGAACATTGAAAGCCCGTGGATGCCCCGTTGGACGGTGGGATACGTTACGCGCGAAATCATGTTGCTTGAGTTCTCCTCCTCTATCATGTGTCTTATCTTGGCGGGTAAGGTAGGCTCCAATATCGCCTCCGAGCTGGGTACGATGCGGGTGACACAGCAGATTGACGCCCTCGAGATTATGGGCATCAACTCGGCCTGCTACCTCATACTGCCCAAGATTACGGCCATGATCACCGTCATCCCCATCCTCGTCACGTTCAGTATCTTTGCCGGTATCATCGGTGCCTTCTGTACCTGCTGGTTTGTGGGCATCATGAACGCTGTCGATTTGGAGGGTGGACTCCAGTACATGTTTGTGGAGTGGTTTGTGTGGGCAGGCATCATCAAGTCGCTCTTCTTCGCCTTCATCATCTCCAGCGTGGCGGCCTTCTTCGGCTATACGGTAGATGGAGGTTCCATCGCCGTGGGCAAGGCATCGACCGACGCGGTGGTGTGCAGTAGCGTACTCATTCTCTTTGCCGACCTTGTATTGACTAAACTCTTGATGGGATGATTGAAATAAAAGACCTATATAAGTCCTTCGAGGACAAGACAGTGCTCGAAGACATCAACGCCACTTTCGAGAATGGCAAGACGAACCTCATCATCGGGCAGAGCGGCTCGGGCAAGACGGTGCTGATGAAGTGCATCGTAGGTTTGCTTACCCCCGAACAGGGCAATGTGCTGTACGATGGGCGTGACTTTGTGTGCATGGACAAAAAGGTGCGGAAGACACTGCGGAGCGAGATGGGCATGATATTCCAGAGTGCGGCCCTCTTCGACTCGATGACCGTGCTGGAGAACGTGATGTTCCCCCTCAATATGTTCAGCAACGACAACCTTCGTGATCGGACGAAGCGTGCCCTCTTCTGTCTCGATCGTGTGAACCTTGTCGAGGCGCAGGACAAGTACCCCGGCGAGATAAGCGGCGGTATGCAGAAGCGTGTGGCCATTGCCCGTGCCATCGCCCTGAATCCCCAATACCTCTTTTGCGACGAGCCAAACTCCGGTCTCGACCCCAAAACGTCGCTGGTGATTGACGAGTTGATACACGACATCACCCACGAGTACAACATGACCACCATCATCAATACACACGATATGAACTCCGTGATGGGCATTGGCGAGAAGGTCATCTACATCTACGAGGGGCACAAGGAGTGGGAAGGCACCAAGGACGATGTCTTCACCTCATCCAACGAGCGGCTGAACAACTTCATCTTCGCTTCCGACCTGTTGCGCAAGGTGCGTGAGGTAGAGGTAAGTGAAGCGGGGCAAACCTTGGCTGGAGGCAAGCTCCCTACGGGAAAGGTTTAAGGATGCAGTGAAATGTTAACGGAATAGCCTTATCTGTTAAGCGACGGGGTAAATCGCTAAACGATGTTATAAAACATACTTTTTAGGGCGATAAGTTTGGAGAGTTGCCGAAAGTCCGTATCTTTGCACTGTGTTTTTCATAGTATTAGATTTAAGGTTAACAAAGATTGGCTGTCTGGGAAGATAGCCTTTTTTTATGCCCCTACGTCAAATTAGGGACGGAAGGATATTGACGTTCTCAGAAATAATCCGTAAGTTTGCTCCCCCAATCCATAAAAACAAGTAACGATGAATGGTCATTATGTTATCAACATTGGCCGTCAGCTGGGTAGCGGCGGCCGAGAGATAGGCGAGAAGCTGGCCGCCCGTCTGGGCATTGATTTCTATGATAAAGAGTTGATAAACCTGGCGTCCGAAGACAGTGGGCTTTGCCGAGAGTTCTTCGAGAAAGCCGACGAGAAAGCCTCGCAAGGGATTATGAGCGGCCTCTTCGGCCTGCGCTTCCCATTCATCAGCGAGGGAGCCATCTCTTCCACCAACTGTTTGAGCAATGACGCGTTGTTTAAGGTGCAGAGCGATGTCATCCGCCGTTTGGCCGCGGAGAAGTCGTGCCTCTTCGTAGGGCGTTGTGCCGACTACATCCTGCGCGAGCATCCCCGCTGCGTCAACATCTTCATCTCCTCTACCAAGGAAGACCGTGTGGCTCGCCTGCAGAAGATGCACTCCATCACCGCCGAGGTAGCCGAAGGGATGATAGAGAAGGCCGACAAGCAACGTTCCGAGTATTACAATTATTATAGCTACAATACGTGGGGGGCAGCCTCCACCTACCACCTCTGCATCGACTCCTCCTGTTTGGGCATCGACGGCACCATCCGCTTCATCGAGGAGTTCGTGACAAAGAAGCTGGAACTGTAGCCGGGGGCGGTCACTATCGCCAATAATATACAGAGATTCCCACCGATTATTAGTCTGCATGAGACAATAATCGGTGGGAATCTCTGTATGATAGCCTCTGAAGTCGAACCTGTTTACTCCAGCCGCACCCCGAACGCGCAATACGTGAGGTAGAGCACGCAAGCCAATACTACATACACTCCGCCTACGATGCCGATGGCTCCAATGGCGAATCCCAGTACAGGGGTCACGACACCTCCGCCGGCCACGGCCGTAATCATCAGCCCGGATATTTGGTTGGCCTTCCGTGGCTTAGCCTGTAGGGCCATGGCGTAGATGATGGAGAATACGGAGGAGGCGAAGAAGCCTACGCCGCCGATGCAGGCTAAGTTGGCGATGCTATTCTCCACGAAGGCCAATGCCAGCAGCGAGGCTATGCAGGCGAGGATGTTGACCTGAAAGTACTTGATGGAGGAGAGGCGGGTGAGTAGGAAAGCGCCCAGCAAAGCCCCTACGGTGCGGCTCAAGAAGTAGACCTGCGGTGCGAACTTCACTTCCGCCTCCGTCCATCCGAAGCGTGCGGCCATCAGCTTGGAGCTGATAAAGTTGGTGGCCACGTCGACACCTACGATGAAGAAGATGCCCAGGAACAGGAGCAGGATGGTGCGGTCTTTCAGTAAGCCGAACGTGTCGCCTATCGAGATGGCCTGCGAAGGGTTGGAGGCCTCTTCCCGCCTGATGGGGCTTAGCACCAGCCATAATGCCGAGAGCAAGGTGATGCCGCCGAGGATGGGGAAGCAGTAGTACCAATGCTCCTCGCCGTAGTGCGACACGGCCAGCATCACGATTTCGGGTCCCAGCAGCGACGATACCGCCTTGATGACCTGCCCGGCGGTGAGGCTGCTGGTGAGCAGGCGTTGGTTGGTCACCACGTTGCTCAGTAGCGGGTTGAGCGATACCTGGAGGATGGCGTTGCCTATCCCCAGCAGGGCGTAGGCGGCCATGCAGGTGGCGCTATTGTAGGCCAGCAGTGGCAGCAACATGCCCACCACCGTGATGCCCATGCTGAGTAGTACGGTGTTCTTGCGCCCCCATCGGTTCATCCGGTTGCCGACGGGGATGCCCAGGAACAGGAACCAGATGAACACGAGCGAAGGCACGAAGCCCGTCATGCCCGACGACCACTGGAAGGCGCGTTGTACATAGTCCGACGAGATGCCGACGATGTCGCAGAAGCCCATGATGAAGAACCCGAACAATACGGGCATCAGGGCAGTTATCGAATGTCTCTTTTTCATGCGTGCCTCCTTGTTTTAGTCCGATACCGGGGGTGGGGTAGTGGCTCCCCACGTCTCGTTGGGTCGTTTGCCCATGGTCAGTCGTAGCGTCCCCCCTTTGTACAGCTCGTCGCGGTAGAGCCAGCATTGGTCCCACGGCTTGCCGTTCCAGGTGGCCGACTGCACGTAGTAGGCGTCGGGCGTGTTGCCGGCCGCCTCTATCACCAAGGTACGGCCCGTGGCGTTCATCGGGTTGAGCTTTATCTCTATGCGGTCGAAGAGCGGGCTGCCTATCTGGAACGTGGGCCGGGCGCAGGCACCGCCTTGCACGTCGAACAAGCCCATGGCCGCCATCACGTACCAGGCCCCCAGCTGTCCTTGGTCCTCGTCCTGTCCGTAGCCATAGCCATGCTCGGGGGTGGTGCCGTAGAACTCATCGCAGATGAGCCGTGTCCACTTCTGCGTGAGGTATGGCTTGCCGGAGAAGTTGAACAGCCAGGGGATGTGCAGGCTGGGCTGGTTGCCGTGGTTGTAAGGGCTTTGGATGCCGGCAAAGGCGTCGCTCTCCTTCCCGCCGCCGAACACCGACTTGCGGGCCTCGGTGAAGATGGAGTCCAGCCGGTGGTTGAACTCCGCCTGTCCCATCCTGGCTATCAGGCGTGCCGGGTTCTCGGGCACGAAGAAGGTGTACTGCATGGCGTTGCCCTCTTGGAAGCCCCGCCACGACTCCAGCGGGTTGAAGTGGTCGATGAACGCTCCGTCGGGTACCCGTGGGCGAATCATCTTCAGCGTGTCGTCGAACAGTTGCTCCCAGCCGTCGGAGAGCTTCATCAGCTGCTCGTAGTCCGCCGTGTGTCCCAGTGCCTTGGCCCATTGCGCCACGGCGTAGGCGCTGAAGCAGTACTCCAGCGTGTGCGACACCGAGAAGCTCGACCCGCCGGCATGGGTGCCGAAGAACTGGGTGTTCTCGTACGGCACGTATCCCTTGTCGATGAACTGCTTCACGTCCATCTTGCCGGCTCCTTCGATGCGTCCCTGCCAGCCCAGCTCGTTCTTCAGGGCCGCTTGGTAGGCCGTCTGCACGTCGTACCCCCGGATGCCGCTGTTGTAGGCCCCGGCCAGCGCGATGCTCACCATGTTGGTGCCCACACCCGACACGTAGCGGCTGGCGGCTATGCCGTCGCCCAGCCATCTGGCGTCTTTGTACACCAGCAGTTGGCTGTTGACGAAGTCGTTGTAGTACTCCGGATAGGCCAGCGCCCACAGCTGCGTCAGGTTCCAGTAGCCACCCCATATCGCGTCGGTGTTGTAGTGGTTGAAGCGTGGCTTGCCCTCCTTGTCGAGCGGGATTTGCCCGATGGTGCCGTCGTTCTTGGGGTAAGCGCCGTTCACGTCGCTGGCCAGCCCGCGTCCCAGCAGGGCGTGGTAGAGGCCGGTGTAGAACTTCACCTTGTCCGTCTCCCGTCCGCCCGATACGCGGATGCGGTTCAGCCCCTCGTTCCACTTCGCCTTCGTGGCGCGGCAGGCCTCGTCGAAGGTCAGCGTCCGGGCCTCTGTCTCGAGGTTCAGCTTGGCGTTGGCGATGGAGGTGTACGACAGTCCGATTTTCACGTTGACGGTTTCGTCCTTGGTGGTGCGGTAGTTGAGGCAGAGGATGGCCCCCGGCCCTTTTATCTCCCTGCCGGCCGTCAGCGTACTGTCTTGGTAGAACACGTCGGCCGATTCGGGCGCCTTGTCAAGCTTGGCGTAGAAGTACATGGACACCGACGCTCCCGCCTGGTACTTTTTTACGTATTCGGGTTCGGTCACCACGTAGCCCTCCACGGTTTGGCTGTCCGCCTGCCGGATGTAGGCGTCGCGCACGGCTCCGCTTTCGCCTTGCCGGTTGCCGATGTTGAAGAGGATATGCGCCTGGTCCGACTGTGGGAAGGTGTAGCGCTGGAAGCCCACGCGTGCCGTGGCCGTCAGCTCCGCCTTCACGCCGTAGTCCTTCAGCAGCACCGAGTAGTATCCCGGGTGTGCCGTCTCGTCTTTTTTGTCGAAGCGGGAGCGAAAGCCACCGTCGGGGTCCTCGAGCGTACCCGGCGTGGTCTTCACCTCTCCGGTGGTGGGCATCAGGGCGATGCCTCCCACCTGGAACTCGTGCAGGCAGGGGAAACCGTCGATGGAGGTCTGCCGGTCGTCGTACCCCACGGCCTCCCAGCCTTGCTTGTTGCCGTATGTGCCGTTGGTGGAGGGGGCCAGCTTGGCCATGCCGAAGGGCGCGGCCGCCGGTGTGTAGAAGAACCAGCGGCTGTGCACGGTGCCGATGTTGGGGTTGACGTACGCCGTGAGGTCGGCCTCCTTGGGGGCTTGGCAGCCGGTCAGGGCTGCCAAGGCGAGTAGGATACCTACCCTTTGTATCTTGTTTCTCTTTACTTTGTTATTCATCATTCTTTCCATTGTTTTATAGAGGGTGTCTCACCTTACTTGTAGAGGGTGCCTCAACTGGTCGATAGAAGGTGCCTCAACTGGTCGATAGAAGGTACCTCAACTGGTCGATAGAAGATGCCTCACTCGGTCGATAGAAGGTGCCTCACCCCCAGGGGTAAGGACACTTCTGTCAGTCGATAGAAGATGCTTCTACCAACCTATTGGCTTTTCCGCTTCACTCCTTTGTGGCGCTTTCGCCCTTATAGAGGGCGATAACTCCCAATGACTCAAGCGCCGCGTCCTGCATCAGTAGCTGTGCCGAGCGGCTGGGGTTGGCGTTCGTGCCCGTCCAGTCTTCGTAGAAGAGTCCGTTGCTGGAGCGGGCGTGATCGTAGGCGTAGTTGAGGTAGTTGGCGAACGTGTCGACGTATCCACTTGCTGCCTTGTAGTAAGGCACCAAGTCGATGAATGCCTTGACTAGCTTGATGGTGAACCAAGGGTCGTGGTTGGGGTAAGCCAGCGCGAGGCTGCCCGCCGGCCGCACGAAGTAGCTGTAGGCTCCCGTGGCCGAGGCGATGGCGTCGTCGAGATAGGCCTGTTCGCTGGTATAGCGGTAGAGGCGCACGCCGCTGGCTATCATCGCCCCGCTGTTGTAGGTCCACTTCGTCTGGTTGATGCTGCCGTCGGCTTGCTTGTCGTTCCAGTAGCAGCCATCGGCCGGGTCGCGCAGGTTGGTTTTCAGCCAGCTGTACAGCCGCTTGGCAAAGGCCAGCACGTCAGCTTTCTCGCTCTGTGGGCATACGGCGTAGTACTCCAGCAGGAAGAGGGTGGCGAAGCCGTTGGCGCAGGCCGGCTTGTTGGAGTTGCCGTTGCCTGCCTGGTTCTTCTCGTCCTCGTCCCACCACAGGCCTCCACCGAAGGTATCGTCCTCGCCCGACTTGAGGAACGTCACCACCTGTTTGGCTTTCGCCAGGTAGGTGTTGTCCTTGGTCAGGTTGTAGGCTTCCACCAGGTCGATGCCCACGATGGAGTTGTCGTCGTAGTAGCGGGTGCCCCCGCCTTGCGTGCCATCGGTCTGCGAGCCGTAGCCGCCGATGTTCACGCTACCGGCCGAGGGGCGGTAGTAGCGGTCGAACCGGGCCACGAAGGCGGTGTAGTCCACGTTGTAGCCCAACGCCTGTAGCGTGGCTACGCCGGACACCAGCCCGTCGTAGGGCCACAGGAAGGAGGCGGCGTTGTCGCTCGCCTGCTTGGGGTAGTTCTCGTTGTAGAAGCCGGTGGTGGCGCCTGTCCGTACCTGGTAGTATTGGTTTATCAGGTCGAACTGTGCCTTGGCCCGCTCGTGGTAGACCACCACGTCCGGCTCCGTGGGGGTGGCGGGCGTGGTGGGAGGTACGTACTTCTCCTCGGCGTCTCCGGTGCAGGAGATGAGCAGTGCCGGGAGCAACATTCCGATGGTTCTGCGTATATTCATTGTCGTTAGGGTTTAGAGGGGCGTGACGTTGGTAAAGGTGTGTATCATCAGTCCGTCGGCATTGGTGTCGATGGTAATGGTGGCGTGGGTCTCGTCGAGTGTGCCCTTCATCTTCCAGAGGTGGTCCCACTGCGTCTTTGATGTCCAAGGGGATTCGTACAGGGCATAGAAGGAGGCCGGCTCGCCGCCTACGGGACGTTCGGCGCTCACGTCGTCACCTCGTCCCCAGCATAGGTCGGTGCCGTTCACGTTGGCAATGAAGTAGTAACGCTCCTCTACCCAACCGCACCAGTCGGGTGTGCCCGGTCGGCCGGGACCGTAGAATACGATGTCGCCGTCGCCTTGGAACTTCCCGTCTCCGATGTAGTTGAGCACGGCGATGTTGGCATAGGTGGCTCCCCAGATGCAGCGCACGGCCGGGTTGATGACGTCACGGGTCATCTGCATGGTGTTGAAGTCCACGGTCAGGCGGGCTACGTTGTTGCCCGAGGTGGTGACGGTGGTGTTGCCTTCGCCCTCGGTCAGCTTGCCCTCGGGGTCTACGTAGTAGTCGAAGGCATCGCCTGTGGTGGCCGACTTGAAGGTGATGTCGCCGTCGGTGAGCCGGGTGTAGATTTGGAACACGCCGTCGCTCACCTGCCGGAAGGCTTGTCCGGACGTCTCGGCGGCCGTGCCTTCGAGGTAGAGCTGCGTGGGGATGTTGTCAATGCCGTCGCCCCGGGTGAGGGTGAGCGTGGCTACTTGGTCGCAAGGGCGTGTCACTCCGCCACGGGCGGCGGTGACGGTCCATTGCAGGGTGCCCGTCTCGTCGGGGTGTATGCCGGCGTTGCGCGCCAATGTGTTGAGGGCGGCTTGGGTGAGCGAGAGCTGGGGCAGTCCGCCTTGGTCGCTCTTCATGGTGGCCAAGGGGTTGGAGAAGTCGCCTCCTTGCTTGTCGAAGAGGACGTTGTAGAGCACGATACCGCCGTCGTCGGCACCGCCGCCTGTCCACGACAGGGTGATGAGGTTGGTCGAGGTGACGTCCAGCTGCACGGGTGCGGGCGAGTTGAGCTGCGTGGGCACGCTGAAGCTCGAGTTCAGCTTATAGTCTTTCTGGCAGCCGGTGAGGGCCAGTAGCAGCAGCGCGTATATTCCGATTATCTTTTTCATAATGGTTCTTGTTTAAATCGTTGTAGGATGGCATCACCAGTTGGGGTTCTGCGTGAGGTTATGGTTCAGGTCGCGCTCTGTCTGCGGGATGGGCCACAGGTAGTGCTTGGCGGGGTCGAATTTGCGCTCCTCTATCTGCAGGTAACTGCCGTCGGGATCCGTGTCCCCATATATCTTGAAGCCGTGGCACCAGCCCTTGAGCACTTGCTCGGCCGTGCGCCAGCGTATGATGTCCTCGCGGCGGCCGCCTTCGAGGGCCAACTCCGAGCGGCGTTCGTTGCGTACGGTCTGGATGAGCTGCTCCTGCGAGGCTCCGGTGGGGAAGTCGAGGGCAGAGGCCGCTGTGAAGCCGGCGCGCTGGCGGATGGGCCTAATGGTGGCATCCCATACCGTGGCGTCGAGCGTGCCTTGCTCGGCGTGTGCCTCGGCGTTCATCAGCAGGATGTCGGCGTAGCGTATCAGGATGGGGTTGAGGCCCGACTGTAGGGTGAGGCGGTAGGTGTTGTCCCAGTACTTCTTGATGTAGTAGCCGGTGGCGGTGCAGTCGGAGGAGTATCCGTATCCATCCTTCTCGGCACCCGGAGTGCAGTCGATGACGGCTTCCGTGCCGTCGGCCAGCGTGTAGGAGTTGCCGGTATAGATGACGGTGGCTTTCAGGCGTGGGTCGCGGTTGTCGTAGGGGTGGTTCTTGTCGTACGAGGTGCCGCTTTGCGTGATGGTGGTGCCGTCAATCATGAGGTAGCTGTCCACCAGCTCCTGCAGGGGCGAGAGCTGTGAGTAGCCGCCCAGCGAGGGGGGCACGAAGGCATACATCAGGTTCTGCTCGCGGCTCACGGGGCGGTACTGCGTGTCGAGGATGACTTCCGAGTTGCCTTCGTTGGCTATCTCGAACAGGCCGGAGTAGCTGGGGAAGAGGGCGAAGCCGCCTTCGTTCATGAGGGTCTTGGTCACGCTCTCTACCTGCGGCCAGTTGCCGTCGAAGAGGTAGATCTTGGCCTTGATGGCTTGGGCGGCCCAGCGGGTCACACGTCCCTTGTCGTCGGCACCGTAGGAGGCCGGCAGGTAGTTGCCGGTGAGCACCTCGTCGAGGTCGGCCAGTATGTTCTGCTCCACCGTCGCCTTGGGGGTGCGGGCGATGCTCTGGCTCTCGGCGATGGAGATGACGTGGTCGATGTAGGGCACGTCGCCGAAGCGGCTGTAGAGCTGGTAGTAGAAGTAGGCGCGTAGCACCTTGGCCTCGCCGGTGTAGCGGTTCTTTAGGTCGGTGGTGAGGGAGGGCACCTTGTCGATGTTGTCCAGCATCTCGTTGCAGGCCCGTATGCCGGCGTAGTAGTTGTTCCATATCTTCAGCACGTAGCTGTTGGCGGTGGAGTAGGAGCTGTTGCCGATGCTTTCGGTGTAGTCGTTGGGCGCTTTGGTATAGGCGTTGTCGGTGGCGGCGTCGCTATACATCACCTCCTCCATGCTGGGCAGGTAGGTGTAGCAGGTGTTCAGCGCCTCGAGGGCCGCGTCGGGGTCATTCCAGAAGTCGAGGTCGACTTCGCGGTCGTAAGGCGTCGTGTCGAGTCCGATGCAAGAGGCGGTGCCTACGGCGAGGGTAGCCGAGAGTATAAGGCTTTTCAGTATTGCTTTCATTGCGGTGTGGTTTAAAATTTAACATTCAATCCGAAGGAGTAGACCTTGGCCACGGCATAGGCTCGTCCGCTGCCGTCGCCGGTGTATTCGGGGTCGTATCCACCTTTCATCTTGTCGAAGGTGAGCAGGTTCTGTCCGCTCACGAAGACGCGGAGGTGATGAATGCTCAAGTGGTGCATCCACTTCTCGGGGAAGGTGTAGCCTATCTGCACGTTCTTCAGGCGCAGGTAAGCGGCGTTCTGTATCCAGAAGTTGGACTTGGCGGCGTTGTTGGCCGATTCGGACCCCATGGTGAGCCTCGGGTAGGTGGCATCGGTGTGGGTGGGTGTCCAGCGGTCGAGGTGGAAGTCGAGTATGGGACCTTCGTTGTTGTTGTGGAAGGCCTCTACCGACTCGCCGCGCATCCACTTGTCGCGCTTGCCTACGCCCTGCCACATCATGGAGAAATCGAACCCGTGGTAGTCGAGGCCGTAGGTGAAGCCGAAGGTGTAGCGGGGGAAGTCGTTGCCCACCACGAAGCGGTCGTCGTCCTCCTTGATGACACCGTCGCCGTTCTTGTCGATGTAGCGTATGTCGCCGGGCTTGGGGGTGATGCCGTCCAGGTGCGGGCCTTTGTCACATTCGGCTTGGGTGTTGAAGAATCCGTCCCAGCGGTAGGCGTAGTAGGAGTTGAGCGGGTAGCCCTCCTTGATGATGGTCTGCACGTCGGAACCGTTGATGGTCTCCTCGCCGTGGTTGTCGAGCACCTTGTTGCGCGAGTCGGAGAGGTTGCCGGCGAAGCGGTGGGTGACCGCTCCTGTCTTCAGGCGGTAGTTGATGGCCAGCTCCCAACCGTTGGTGCCTACCACACCGGCGTTTTGGATGGGTGCCCCGTTGCCGAAGAGTCCGGGTACGGGGAGGTTGACGAGGATGTTCTTTGTGTGGTTGTTGAAGTAGTCGAAGCTGACGTTGAGGTCGTTGTTGAGCAAGCCGAGGTCGAAGCCGATGTCGGCCATGCGGGTGGTCTCCCACTTCAGGTCGGGGTTGGCGGCGGCATAGCTCCCGTCGCTCTTCTGGTTGCCGAAGATAGCCGTGGAGGCGAGCTTGTCGCCGAAGCTGATGCCGTTGGTCACCGACACGGCTTGCATGTACTGGTAGGCACCGATGCGGTTGTTGCCCACCCAGCCCCACGAGCCTCTGAGCTTGAAGGAGGGAATGTAGGGCTTGAGGTTGTCCCAGAACTTCTCCTCGGACATGCGCCAGCCGGCGGAGAAGGAGGGGAAGATGCCCGAGCGGTTGCCCTTGGCGAAGTAGGAGGAGTAGTCGTTGCGGATGTTGAACTCCAGGAGGTACTTCTCGTCGTAGTTGTAAGTGGCCCTGGCAAAGCCCGAGTAGATGGCCCAGTCGCTGGCCGAGCCGCTGTTGCTCACGTTGTCGCCGCTCAGCGACCCCACGAAGATGTCGTACTTGGAGTCGTCGGTGATGCGTGTGGTGGAGAACTGCTTCTCGTGGAAGCCCTCGTAGGAGTAGCCTATCAGCGCGCCTATGGCATGCTTGCCTATCTGGGTGTTGTAGGTCACCATCAGGTTGGTGGTGACGTTGCGCGAGCGGTAGAAGGTCTCGGCGATGTGGTTCTCACTGTCGCCCGTCCCCTCGAAGGCTTTGCGGTTCTCGTGCTGGGCGTTGTTCCACACCCGTCCGCCGGCGCTGCCCACCAGCTTGAAGCCTTTGAAGAGTTCCCACTCGGCCTTCAGGGTGCCCAGCAGCTCGTCGTTGACGTTCTGGCGGTAGCCTCCCTGCTCAAGGCGTTGCAGGCTGTTGGAGTTGCTGCCCGAGGGATAGGTGTAGGTGCCGTCGGCGTTCTTGATGTCGTAGATGGGTGGCATACGGTTGGCCTGCTCAATGATCCAGTCGGTCCAGTAGGCATGTTCCTTGATGTCGTTGCGGGCGAACTGCGAGGTGAGGGTCAGCGTGAAGTTGTCCGTCACCTTGTGGCTCACGTTGAGGCGGGCGTTGTAACGCTTGTAGCCGTAGTCGGGACCTTCGAACATACTGTTCTGGTCCACGTAGCCCACGGAGGCAAGGTAGGAGAGGCGGTCGTTGCCTCCCGTCATGGAGACGTTGTGCGAACTCTGCGGGGCCACGCTCTTGTACAGCTCGTCTATCCATTTCACGTTCGGCCCGTTCTGCTTGAAGCCGGCTATCTGCTCGGCGGTGAACTTGGTGGAGCGTCCGGAGTTGACGGCAGCCTCGTTGTATAGCTCGGCATAGACCCAGGAGTCGGCGATGTTGGGCAACGAGGTGGGTTGTTGCAGGCCGTACATGAAGTCGTAGGATACCTCCGTCTTGCCGGCTTTCCCTTTCTTGGTGGTGACGAGCACTACGCCGTTGGAGGCCCGTGAGCCGTAGATGGCGGTGGAAGAGGCGTCCTTCAGAATGGAAATCTGGTCAATGTCGGCCGGGTTGAGGTTGCCCAACGACCCCTCGATGCCGTCGATGATGACCAGCGGGTCGTTGTTGTTCATCGTGTTGAGGCCACGGATGTTGATGGAGGGCGGGGTTCCGGGGTTGGACGAGCCTTCTTGGATAATCAGCCCCGGGGTGGTGCCTTGCATGGCCTCCAGCACGTTGGCCACCGGCTTGCCGTCCAGCTCTTGTGAGTTGACGGAGGCTACCGCGCCGGTCAGGTTTATTTTCTTCTGTACGCCGTAGCCCACTACCACTACATCGCTGAGGGCCACTACGTCGGAATGGAGGATCACGTCCAGTACGTGCCGTCCGTTCACGCGGACTTCTTGTGTGGTGTAGCCTACGTAGGAGAAGGTCAACGTAGCCTGTGGCGATACATTGATGGAGAAGTTACCGTCAATGTCCGTGACGGTGCCCGTTGAGGCTCCCTTCACTTGGATGGTGGCGCCGATGACCGGCTCCGCGTCGGCCGTTACTTTCCCTTTGACGGTGATGGTTGGCGATTGAGCTTGCAGCCCGAGGCTGGTGATGCTCAAGCAGGCTATCAGCAGGACGGCTTTCAGCAGCCGATGAGCGATTGCCTTTCCGTTGGGTCGGAGGGCACGTGGCGCATTCGATAGATTAGATTGTTCCATGAGATGTTGTTTATTAGGATTGTTTATTGAGTTCGTTTAAGGCAAAGGCATACGCCCCGATGGCGATGGCCTTGCTGGCTCCCAGGGAGGAGAGGGTGATGCCCGTTTTCTTCCGCCGGAGGTAGGTCGCTTGCTTGTCGGAGTGGGGGATGCTGACCGTGGTCTCTTTCTCGGTCAGGAACTCATCCCGTTGCTGCTCGTCGGTGAGGTCGAAGACCTCCATCTGGAGGCAAGGGAACGTGTCGCCGGCGAAGGTGGTTACTGTTCGGCGCATCTCTGCCGTCATGCCGGGCAGGATGTACTTGGCGGCTCCCGCCACCCCGCCGCCGATGACTACCAGGCCGTCGACGATGTTCAGGGCACGGATGATGGCGTCGCCGGCCATCTCGCCCAGCTCGGCAAAGGCTTGGATAGCGGCCGGGCGGTCGCCTGCCTTGGTCCCCTCGGCTATGTCGAAAATGTCTTTGGGCGAGAGATGGGAGGCGTCGGTTTGGCTCCGCTCTCCGTACATCCGGCGCACGGCCCGTATGCTGACGCTCTCTTCGGCTATCATCTCGGGATACCTCTTGTTGCGCATCAGCCATACGTCGCCGCCGCAACCGTTGTCGCCCGTCAGCAAGTGACGGTCGACGACTACCCCCGCGCCGAAGCCCGTGCCCAGCGTGATGCCCAGCAGGTTGTGGTACTGTCGGCTGCAACCGGCTTCCCGCAAGGCTCTGTTCACCGCGGGTAGCGCGCCTTCGATGGCCTCGCCGTAAGCGAAGAGGTTGCCATCGTTGTTGATAAAGGTGGGGATGCCAAACTGCCCCTCTAAGTACGGCCCCAGCGCTACACCTCCCCGGAAGACGGGAAAGTTGGGCAGGTCGCCGATGATGCCGTGGGCGTAGTCGGCCGGGCCGGGAAAGGCGAAGCTGATGGCTACGGGAAGCTTGGGCAGTTGCCTCTCTACCGCCAGAAACCCTTCTACCAGCGTGGCGAGGCAGCATTCCAAGTCGTCGGGCGCGGCCGGCAGGCAGAGGGGGCTGATGATTTCGCGGCAACCTTGCATGGCGGAGAACATGAAGTTGGTGCCTCCCGCGTCCAGTGTCATCACGATACGTTCATCTTGTTCATACATGGTTTGAATAGGTGCATTATAGGATTAATAAAATATCGTTTTTCTCTTAGAACCGTACGTATGCCTTGATGGTCACGCACTCTTTCCCTGCCGATGGACCGTGTGGACGGATGGTGTACTCTTTCACGCAGGCAGGCACGATGAATGTCTCGGCATAGTGCACCGTGAAAGGGGCGAAGGCGTGGGTAGGGCTTTCTACAATCGCTTCCTCGCCTTCCAAGAGGTTGAGCACGTTGACGCTCTGGTTGGTGTGGTGCGTCACCGGCACGTTGAAGCGGTGGCGTCGGGTCTCTATAAATTCGTTGGGATGCAAGCCGGTACGCTCTTCCGTCCAACCGTCGCCTTGGGCTATGGTGGTGAAGTGGTTGCGCAGGTTGGCCTCCACGTAGTCGGTGTCCCGTTTCCAGTCGATGACGCTCTTGCCCCGCTCCACGTTGATGGGGCGCGGCTTGCCGTCCAAACCCATCCGTTGCCAGTCCCATAGCTTGAAGGTGAAGATGTTGGGCGTGGAGCTGATTTCCAGCACCATGCTGTTGGCTCCCGAGCAATGAACCGTTCCGCCGGGGATAAGGAAGTGGTCGTGCTTGCGTGTGGGAATCTTATTGACGTATTTCTCCGTGTCGAACACCAGTTCGCCGCGCTCGGCTTTCCGCAGGTCGTCTATCATCGCTTGTGGGTCGACCCCTCTTTTGAGGCCGAGGTAGACCTTCGCGTCTTCGCCCGCGTCTACCATATAATAGCTCTCGTCCTGCGTGTACTGCATTCCGAAGTTCTCGCGGATAAACTGTGTGGTGGGATGCACCTGCAGGCTGAGGTTCCCGCCTCCCATGGTGTCGAGGAAGTCGAAACGGATGGGAAACTCCTTGCCGAAACGCGCTTCCACGGGTTCGCCCAGCAGCTCCCGGCTCTTGAGTAGCACCAAGTCGATGGAGGGCAGCTCGAAACGTATGCCGTTCACGTCGAAGTAAAGGCTGTTCTCTTCGGGCACGCAGTCGAAGCACCATCCGTAGTTGGCGTTCTTGGGGTCGAGGTCGCATACCTCTTTCATCCACTGGCCACCCCATGGGGCGGGGTCGAAGAAGGGCACTACGCGGAAGGGCGTCTGTGCCGTGGCTTCCATGCCACGGAAGAAGGTCTCCTTGTCTATCAGCTTAGGTTGGCCGGGCAGGTGGGTGTCGAGCCAGAAGTCCACTCGCCCGAAGAGGCTCTCCTTGTGACGGTCGCATATTCTCCAGTCGTTGAAGTATCCCCGCTTGTATTGCAGGCTGACGGCTTCGGTCCTGTTGTCGATGCCCAGTGCCTTCACCTCGTGGCGGCGGAAGCGTTGCTGTATCTCCCAGCGGGCCATGTCGGCATAGACCAGCAGTGTGTCGTCTTGGGGGGCAACAAGTGCCGCGCCGGTCCCTATTACAATGACGCTCTCTTTGGTTTCGCTAAGCTCTCGGCGTGCCTTGGCCAGCTTGTCGGGGTCGAAGTAATCGGATAGCCGCAAGTTCGTCACATAACCAAATAGGACATCGTCCGTCATGAAGCGTTCTGTCAGCTGGCGGATGGCTGGCTCAGGCTTCATCAGGTCGCGTGTGTCGATAACCCTTCCTTTATAAGCTTTGGAGAAGGCTTCCTGCACCTCTTCTTCATAAACGCCGGTATAGAGGTCTATGGCCAACACCTGCTTGGTACCTGCCTTCTCCTTCAATAGAGTGAGAATTGGCTCCCAGCCTTGCGTTATCTTTCCGGTGAGGGGAGTGGATGGAAACTTATCGTAATTAGCTTTTTTCATATAGCTGATGGTTTATAATGTTCATACATATAAGTATTGTGCAAATATATGGCTTTTCTTTTTATTCCAAGCAAAACTTGCTTTTTTTTTGTGTTAATCTTATATTTGCCCTCTCTAAATGGATGATAACGATATGAAAATAGACCATGATAGTGATAAACCTCTTCATATACAGGCCGAAGAGATTCTCCGGCAACTGATAGAAGATGAGGAGTATAAGAATGGGAAGCTGCTTCCTAACGAGGTTGAATTGTCTGAACAATTGCATATCTCTCGGAATACCTTGCGCCAAGCCATTAACAAGTTGGTGTTCGAGGGATTGTTGATTCGGAAGAAGGGGTTTGGCACGAAGGTTGCCCGAAAGGGCATCGTGAGTGGGGTGCAGAACTGGCTTAGCTTCTCGCAGGAGATGAAGATGCTGGGCGTTGAGATACGTAACTTCGAGCTGCACGTCACGCTGAAACATCCTTCCGAGGAGATTGCCTCCTTCTTCAATTTGTCGGCCACTACCGACGTGCGCTGCGTGGTGTTGGAGCGTGTCAGGGGAAAGAAGGAGTATCCTTTTGTCTACTTCATCTCTTATTTCAACCCCAGCATTCCTATGACGGGTGAGGAGGATTTTACGCGGCCGCTGTACGAGATGCTGGAAGAACAGTACCAGATTGTGGTGAAGACCAGTAAGGAGGAGATATCCGCCCGCTTGGCCGGTGGCTTCATTGCCGAGAAGTTGGAGATAGATGCCAACGACCCTATATTAATAAGGAAACGGTTTGTGTACGACGGAAACGACATCCCCGTAGAGTATAACATCGGGTATTATCGAGCGGATAGTTTCCGTTATACGATAGAGGCTAAGCGATAGCTATGTCTGAACATACTTCCCCGCTAACCTCCTATTTACTGCTCCCCCTCACTACCTATTCTTCATTTCCCCCTGAACTCCAATTTGTGACCGAATGATTGTGTTCGGTTTGCAACGTTATTCTCAACTACAGCCCTCGTAGGATACTTTCTATCATCATAAAACGAACGGTTATAAAACGTGACAATCTGTCTGATAGTATCTATGTGGCCTCACCTTCTTCGCAAAGCAAGGTATACTACTCTTTTTCTATTCAAATGCTTGTATTTCAGGCATTATTATTTTCGGGATTTTCGCTGGGGCGAAAAAATGCTCCCGCCACAGGGTAATATTCGCTCGCTTGAAAAGGCTAAAGAGGAAGTGTGTGAATACATTATGAATATTTACAATCTGCTTTTTTGTCTGGATGTCTCTCCCATTACTTTGGAGTAGTCAACCATGTACTCGAAAGATAGATTGTGAATTAATTCATCATTTTTATGGCTAAATATATTGTATATATCGATAAAAAGGCTACTTTTACCCACGATTTTCAATCATAGAAGTTTAACCTAAAGCGAATGTTCATGTCACCAACCCGAGTAATTTTGACCCTATGTGGTACAGAATGTGAAGTACTCCGTATGAAATACGGATTCAACATCCAAACAGACAAGAAAGGACGACCCATTACAGGAGTGTTGGGCGGAGATATCTTATTAGAAATTGAATCGACAGACGACAACCCCATATTGCGGCAGATGCTGCTTAAAGAAGTGCCCTCAACGCAAGGTCACCTCGACTTTCTCCGTGGAAACGAAGATGAGCTGGTACGCCGTATCGACTTCGGCGAAGCCTACATCTACACTTATGGCGAACGGATGGACATGAGCCTATATCCGTGGGAGCCTATGACCACAACAATTGCCATCAGTCCTACGCGACTGGACATCGGGCGAAAGGTCCGGCTGGATCGCCGTTGGGAAGAGGTGCATAGCGTTTGCTGGCAGAAATACCAACCTGTCAACGAAGAGTTCCATGCCAGACCAATCGCGCCGCCCCAGCCATTGGTGACGGCAGTCGATGGCGAGATAAAAGCCGTAGTAGGCGTGGAGTATGAGTACAAAGTATCCGGCTACAACATGAATGTCCCCTTTGATAAACCCCAGCATGTAAAGTGGATTGTCAAGGTAGATGGCAAGGAAGAGTTACAAAAGCAAGAGGGCGAAACGCTCAAGCTGCTGATGAAAGTTGAATGGGCGGGTAAGGAGATTACCGTTATGCCCTATTTGCTGAGAACTACAGAGCGGGTGAGCGTAAAGACGAGAGTGGAGAGATGGGGAGTGCCCCGAATTTTCGCACGTTCTACCAATTGGGCAGGGAGAGACGCAATGGGGCAAAAAGCTGAAGACATGATGTATGCAGACAAAACGCCCGAAGAACTTTTAGCGATAAATAAGCTCTTTGCAGTGCAACTTGATTCAACAGACGATGCGCTGTTCGCTGATTTAATCTACTTGACCAGCGCATTTGCTTTAGTAAAGGGGAATGATAATGCCCAACGAGTCGTAAGTCATTTCAGAGAAAATACAGGCACCACCTATTCAAGTGGATACATGGATAAGATGCTGTCTGAGCATGAAACGTTGAAAGAGTTTATATACGGCAACAATGGCGTTATGAAGACTCTCAATCTATTATTGAGAGATAACAATGGTGACCTTAATAAGATAGAGATATTGACAGGAAAACTGAGGTCTACACGCGTTAAATTCAATAAGATTCCAGACGACTATCTCAATGGAATGAAGATAACGGTAGACGATACGTCTGCATACGTTGTCTACATTGACCATTTTGAGTTGACCTCAAGTCATACCTATAATGCAGCATTCCACATAGAGATTTATGACCATTACGGCTTAGACGAGAAAGACGTGGATTGTGGATATGGTTATGCGGCTGGGTTCCGAGCGTGGTATGTGTTGCAACACGTTCGTGGATATAGACCTTTTCTGACAAAGATGAATTACTCCTTTCACGTCGAAAATGAGCATTTCTAACTATGAAAAAACTAACAGGAGTATTTATCAGCCTTTTGGTTGTCGTGTGGCTTATCTCCAACATCATTGACGCATGTAGGCCCATGCGTATCTATCCCATGCCCAATGCGGATGTTTCAGTCAGAGGACAAAAACGAGAAAACATTGTTATCTTGAACACTAAGTGGAAGAGCAAAGAAAGCATCTTGAGTCTTATAGAACAGTACAACTGCAAAACGATGAGCATTGATACCGTTAGAAAATATCCGATTTTCTGTCGAGTGTATTACCCGGAAAAGAAAGCGATGGAGCTGACCATACTACATGATTCCATAGCGTTTCTTCCTTCGGCTGATATTGATGCCTATAATGAGTATCAGCTGCTTGGTATTGACTGGGGCTACAATAAAGAGAGAGACGATTCGATTTGGATAGACGTTAACAGCAAATCGTACCACATACCTTTCGATAAGGCGCACTATCCATACATCCGAAATCCTTTTCTGTTAGGTAGAGAATAACCTCCAAAATAATAAGCGCGCCCGACTACTCCTTGCTGAGTAGCCGGGCGCGCTTCAAACGCAGGCTTTTACTGGTGGGCCGTCACACCCCACCGAGTGGGGTGGTCGGTCATGGTGAGTTCCAGCGTTCCGCCGTTCACGATGTCGCTATGGTTGAAGAAGGGCACGTTGAGCGGCTGGCCGTTGAGTGTGGCGCTCTCGATGTACTTGTTCTTCTTGGAGTTGTTCCGGGCCACGACGGTGAACTTTTTCCCGTCGGGCAGATTGACCACGGCTTTATCGAACTCGGGGCGGCCGATGGCGTACACTGGTTTGCCCGGGCATACTTGGTAGAAGCCCATGGAGCTAAGGACGTACCAAGCTGACATCTGCCCACAGTCTTCGTTACCCGACAGGCCGTCGACAGTGTTGCTGTACTGGCTGCGGAACACGCTGTCGGCCAGTTCCTGCGTCTGCCACGGGCGGTTCACGTAGTTGTATAGGTAGATGATGTGGTGGCTTGGCTCGTTGCCGTGGGCATACTGTCCTATCAGGCCGCTGATGTCGGCCGAGGTAGACTTGCCTTCCACCTCGGAGTTGGCGGTGAAGAGTGAGTCGAGTTTCGATACGAAGGCCTCTTCGCCTCCCATGAGGTCGACCAGTCCCGGTACGTCGTGCGGCACGAACCAAGTCCATTGCCAAGCTGTTCCTTCGCAGTAGTCGTCTTCGCGATGGTTGGACGAGCGGGGGTCGAAGGGGGTGCGCCAGTTGCCTTTCGAGTCGAGGCCGCGCATGAAGCGGGTGGACTTGTCGAAGTAGAGCTGGTAGGCTTTGCTGAAGCGTTCGTATTTATGCTGTGTCTCTGTCTGGCCCAGCTCTTGGGCGAAGGCGCTGATACACCAGTCGTCGTAGGCATACTCCAATGCTTTGGCCACCGACTCATTCTCGCGGTCGCAGGGGATGTAGCCCAACGTGTTCTTGTAGTACTTGGCCTGTGGCATGAGGTAGGGTAGCACGGGGCGTGGGCAGTGTATGCCGGCCGTGTCGTACTCGGCGGTGCGCAGGCAGGCTTTGTAGGCGGCTTGCACGTCGAAGTCGCGATAGCCTTTCATGTAAGCGTCTACGATGATGGGTACGGCGTGGTAGCCTATCATGGTGCCGGTATAGTTGGCGGCCAGCTCCCATTTGGGCAAGATGCCGCCCTCTTCAGCTTTGAGGATGAGCGACTGTATGTATTGCTCGTTGCGCTTGGGGTCGATGATGGTCATCAGCGGGTGGAAGGCGCGGAAGGTATCCCACAGTGAGAAGACGGTGTAGATGGGCTTTTGCGTGTCGCCTTGGTGTGTCTTCAGGTCCATGCCGAGGTAGCGTCCGTCGGCATCGGTGAAGAGGTAGGGGCTGATGCCGGTATGGTAGAGGGCGGTGTAGAACGTCTCTTTGTCGGGACGGTCGGTGGTGGTGATGTCTATTTTCGACAGGTATTGGTTCCAGTCGGCACGTGCCTCTTGGCGCAGGAGGTCGAAGTCCCAGTTGGGGATGTCGCTCTCCACGTTGCGGCGGGCACCGTCTACGTCGACAGCCGAGACGCCTACCTTGACGAGAACCTCTTCGTCCTTGTTGGTTTTGAAATGCAGCAACGCCTTGCATTGGGGTAGGCGTTGGCCGTTGTCCATCGTTACGGAGTCCGTCACGAGCGTGCAGGTGAAGGGGTGTGAGAACTTGGCGTAGAAGTTGATGGGCTGTTCGAAGGCCCAGTAGGCTGTCTTCTTATGTCCGCAGAGTTCGGTGTCGCTTAGCACTTGGATTTCCATTTCCGAGTTGGTCTGCCGTTGCAGGCTATAGTCCAGGTCGAGGATGAAACCTGCTTCGTCGCTTTGTGGGAAGGTGTAGCGGTGCAGGGCGCCCCGCTTGGCGGCTGTCAGTTCAGCCTTCACGCCGTAGCGGTCGAGCAGGACGGAGTAGTAGCCCGGCTCGGCCGTCTCGTTCTGGTGGCTGAAGGCAGAGGCATAGGCCAGCTGTTGGCTGGCGGGGTCGGTGGTCTGGTAGGTCTGCTTGCCTACGGTGGGCATCAGTAGCACGTCGCCATAGTCGCAGCAGCCGGTGCCACTCACATGTGTGTGCGAGAATCCGTTAAGGGTGGTGTCGGCGTAGTAGTAGCCCGAGCAGGCGTCCCATCCGTCGATGCGGGTGTCGGGGCTGGGCTGAATCATGCCGTGGGGCACTACCGGTCCGGGAAAGGTATGCCCGTGCCCGCCGGTGCCGATAAAGGGGTTGACGTAGGAAGCGTAATCTTCCGTCCCGGTGTTGCCGCCCGTGCAGGCACCCAGTGCGAAAGCCGTTCCCAGACATGCGAAGAAAAGAGTCTTTAACTTCATTATATTTGTTGGTTTAAAAGATATATCAGCTTTTGTTCCGTACGTAAGACAACCGACCGTGGCAAATTACTTACTTCGAACAGGTAAAAAATACTCCTTATACCTCCTCCATCCGCGCCAGCTCCCATCCGCAGAACTGCATCACGATGAGGTGTAGCTGTGTGCTTTGGCAGAGTTGGCGTACGCGGGGGCTTTCGGCATAGCCGTGGATTTGCGTCACGGCCTCCTCCCATTGACGGGTGGCCTCCGCCTCGAACTTCTCTTTCGACAGGTATTTCAGCTCCAGGATGTAGCTATGCTCCACCTCGGCGTATCGTCCACGGTCGGGCATGAGGAACATGTCGCAGAAACCGTGGTTCAGCTCCAGCTCGGGGGCGATGAGGTAGTAGGCATTCACGCTGAGGTAGGCGGTGAAGAAGCCCTGTATGTTCCTTTCTCCCTCTATGGCGCTGCGTACGGATGAGTTCTCCTTGTAGGCCTTGGCTACAAACTCGAGGGCGGGTTGCCACTGCCCATCGAACGCCATGTCGGTGAAGAGAAGTTCCAAGTCGGTGAGGTTGAGATAGCGTTGTTCTTGGTACTCTTCCAAGATATACTCGTAGTATTGCTTGCGTACATTGTTGTTGGGGATACCCAGTCGGAGGAGGCTGCCCCTCGTTCCTACGATGGTGAGCATACCGTAGTAGAACAGTAGGCTGGGGAATATCCCGGGCCTTGCCAAGTGTTCGGCGGGGAAGGTGTCGAGCAGGTTGGTGACAATCTGTCCCTCTGTGGCGATGCGGCGAAGAACGCCCTTGCGGTCGCCGTCCAGCTGGTCGAGCCGGATGAGGCGTTTCATCTTGTTGTAGTCCGTGCGGGTATTGGGGTCCACCATCCCCCGGGGGGCTGCTCCGAGCGTTAGGCGGGTTTGCAGGTAGTGCAGCACCATGTCGCTGTTGAACATCTTCGGGTCGGTCTTCAGGCTCTCCACGGCGAAGCAATAGTTGTCGTACCACGGCTTCATCTCCTCAATCATCGCTTCCACGTCGCCTTTCAGCTTTCCCGCGTCTTGATAGTAGCGGAACATGGTGCGCACCTCCTCCTCGGAGAAGCCCAGCATCTGGTTGAACAGTGGGCTGGTGCTGATGTTCCAGCCGATGTTGAAGCCACTGGAGAGGTCGTCGAGCGTCACGGGGCTGACACCTATCATGAAGATGCGCTCGAACATGCCCTTGTAGTTCTTGAAGGCATCGCGGTAGAAGCCGCTGGCGTGGTAGAGTTCGTGCCCTTGCTCGTTGAGCACTACGTTGGTGAAGTTATCGTACTCGTCGATGATAAGGTAGAGGGGATAGCCTTCTCTATGCGCTTCCGCATCCAGAAGGTGTAGTTTCTCAATGCCTTTCTTCTCCGCCCTGAAGCGTTGGGCAAACTCGTCGCTGTAGTAGGGACGGTAGCGGCTCAAGAATCCATCCAGCTGTATGGCGCAGTACGAGTCGAAGCGTTCGGCCAGACTGTTTATGTCGCCGCCTATCTTGGAGAAGTCGAGGTGCAACATCTGGAAAGTGCCTTGCAAAGGGGTGGGATGTTGGCCTATCCAGAGTTGTCCAAAGAGTTTTTGGAAGTTCTCTTTCTCTAAAAGGTCGTAGTAGGAGCGGAGCATGCTGAGCAGCAAGCTCTTTCCGAACCGTCGGGGACGGATAAAGATAAGGTAATTGGATTGTTGCTCCAACAAGGGGATATACATGGACTTGTCCACGTAGTAACAGTTCTGTGTGATGACGCCCTCGAAATGAGACATGCCATAGGGGATTCCTTTTACTGCTGCCATAAGTTCTTCTGTCTTTAGGTGACCTACTGCGTACATTGATAGGGCAAAGATACGCTTTTAGTTGGGATAAACCAGCTTCTTGCAGGGAAACCGCTTCAGAAAGCCTCTCCGTAGAGATCCTTTTAAGTGAAAGGATAATAATCCCGACGAATGAGTGTAAGTTTGTAGTGAATATCGTATATTTGCCGCATAAACGCGCTACAATGAGAAACATTAAATCTTTGCTATTTCTACTGTGCTGCACACTTGTCCCCACCCTCTGTCTCGGGCAGGCGGGACGCATGTTCACTGTCGACAACGACCTGTCAAGCAGCATGATCAACTCTGTGTACCAAGACTGCAACGGCATCATCTGGATAGCCACCGAGGATGGGCTTAACCGCTACGACGGCGCTAAGTTCACCCTTTACAAGCACGACAAGGATGACCCCTACTCCCTGTTGAACAACTACGTGCGCTTCCTTTTCGAGGATAGTCAAGGCCGTTGCTTCGTAGGCACGCTGAGCGGCCTGCAAAGTTACGACCCCGCCACCGACCGCTTCTGTACCATCCCCCTGATAACCCAACGGGGCGACACCATCAGCGTCAATGTATCGTCCATGGTCGAAAGGAAAGGTGGCGAGGTGCTGGTGGGTACCGCCGGGCGGGGCATCTTTCGCTTGGCGCAACGGGCCGACGGAAGTCTGGAGGCCCGGCAGGCCGACGGCATCGTGCCCAGCTCCATCATTAACCTGCTGCACGAGGATAAGCGTGGCAGCCTGTGGGTGGGTACGGGTGACAAAGGGCTGTTTCGCGTGGACCGTAGCCGGCACGTACGCAACTTCTTCAGCGACGTGGACGGCAACAACATCTCCAGCCTCTGCGAGGACGACGAGGGGCATGTCTATATCGGCATATTGGGTAGTGGGCTGTACCGGTACGACTTCAGGCAGGCGGAGTGCATCCCCGTGCCTTATCCTGCCAATCCCGAGCTGCCCGTGAAGTCGCTCTGTTACGTGGCGCCCGACGAGATTTACATAGGCACCGACGGTAATGGCATGAAGGTGTACAACATCCGCCATCAACGCATCGAGGAGGCCGAGCTGAATATCACCACTTTCGACCTCAACAAAGCCAAGCTACACGCCATCATGAAGGACCGCATGGGCAATCTCTGGCTTGGCTTCTTCCAGAAGGGGGTAATGGTGTTGCCGGCCATCACCAACGCCTTCAGGTACCTCGGCTATAAGTCGGCGCAGCAGAACATCATCGGTTCCAACTGCGTGATGTCTGTCTGCAAGGACCATGCCGGTACGCTTTGGGTGGGGACGGACAATGACGGGCTGTACCATATCGGCCCCGGCGGCGAACTACTGACCCATTACGAGCATAGCAAAGTTCCCACCTCGGTACCCGCTACCATCATGTGTGTGTACGAGGATTCCCAACAGAACCTTTGGATAGGCTCGTACATGCAGGGCATGGCACAGCTCGACCCGCGCACCGGCCGTTGCCGCTACATCAGCCTGCCCGACGGTAGCGGACGTAGCAACATGCGGGTGTACAGCTTTGCCGAAGACGGTGAGGGCAACCTCTGGATTGCCACCATGGGCTACGGGCTGTATCGCATGAACCTGAGCACGGGACATATCGTGCACTGTCCCGGCGCCGAGAATGGCGTGCAGTATCCCAAGGATGCCAATGTCCTGCCCAGCCTCTGGCTCACCAGCTTGCTATACACCCCCGACGGGAAGCTATACATCGGCTCTTACAGTGGGCTGACCTGTCTCGACACCCGCACCATGGATTTCGCCTCTACCTACCGTAGCAACCTGCTGTTCGGAGGGATGGTGGTGTACTCCCTCTATGCCGACGACGAGAACCACCTATGGGTGGGTACCTCCGAAGGGTTGAAATGCCTCGACATCCACACCGGCGCCACGCGTGGGTACACCACTCGCGAGGGGCTACCCAACAATACCATCTGCGCCATTGCCGGCGATAAGAACAAGGAACTGTGGCTGAGCACTAACTATGGCGTGGCGCGCTTCAACCCCTTGCGGCAGAACTTCGTCTGCTACTACGCCAACGACGGGCTGCAGGGCAATGAGTTCAGCAAGGGAGCCGTCTGCACGGACAAGAACGGCGAGATATTCTTCGGTGGCGTGAACGGGGTGACCTACTTCAACCCGCTTGAGATTTCCGACATCGTGCAGCAGCCCGACATACATATCACCGGCTTCTACCTACACAACCGGAGTGTGAAGAAAGGGATGACATCCGGACGCGAGGAGATTATCGACCGTTTCATCATGGATGCCGACCGCTTCTACCTCTCGCACAACGACAACTCCTTCAGCATCGAGTTCTCCTCCATGGAGTTTGGCAACCCCGAGCGCATCACCTATATGTACACCCTCAACGACGACCGTTGGGTGACGCTTCGCCCGGGCATCAACAGGGTATCCTTCAGCGACCTCTCGCCGGGCGATTACCGTTTCAGCGTGCGGGCCAAAGATTACACTTCCTATTCCGACGTGCGGACGGTGACCATCGTCATCCGCCCTGCCTGGTATGCCTCGGCATGGGCCAACTGGGCCTACCTGCTGCTCGGTATCGCTCTCGTGTATGCCATTATCCTGCAGGTGCGCCACCGCTACCGTGTGCGGCAGGAGCTGATGGAGCATGTGCACCAGGAACAGCTGGGCGAGGCCAAGCTACAGTTCTTCATCAACATCTCGCACGAGATACGCACCCCCATGACGTTGATCATCACCCCTCTGCAAAAGCTGATGGCTGCCGACGGAGACCCAGCCCGGCAGAAGGTGTACCGTATCATCTACCGCAATGCCGAGCGTCTGCTTGCCTTGGTGAACCAACTGATGGACATGCGCAAGATAGACAAGGGGCAGATGCGCCTGAAGTTCCGTGAGGTGGAGATAGTAGGCTTCGTGCGTGAGTTGTGCGGCACCTTCGAGTACCAGTCACGCGTCAAGGACATCACCTTCAGTTACGCTCCCGAGATAGAGGAACTGTCGGTGTGGATGGACCCCAAGAATTTCGACAAGGTTGTGCTCAACGTGCTCTCCAACGCTTTCAAGTACACGCCCGAGAAAGGAAGCATCACCCTCCGCCTGCGCCGGGTAGACGATGAGGCCCTCCACGGCCCGTTGCGACACTGCGTGGAGATAGAGGTGGAAGACAGCGGCATCGGCATCGACGAGCAGGAGATAGGTCACATCTTCGACCGCTTCTACCAAGTACGCAACCAGGTGAACAGCTCGGGCATGGGTACCGGCATCGGCCTCCACCTCACCCGTTCACTGGTGGAGCTGCATCATGGTACCATCGGCGTGGCCAACAACGAAGGACGTGCCGGTTGTCATTTCACCATCCGCCTGCCCTTGGGCAACGCCCATCTGCAGCCCGAAGAGATAGAAGAACCGACAGCCGAGCCGCTACCCGCTCCACACGCCACGCTTCTTGCGTCGCCCATGGGCATCCCTGCGGTTGAGGAGGAGAAGGCGGACAAACCGCACGCCAAGACCAAACATCGGGTGCTGGTGGTGGAAGATGACGAAGAGATAAGGAAGTACATCTGCCGGGAGCTGGCCGATAAGTTTCATACCGTGGAAAGCACCAATGGCCGGGAGGCGCTCAACCTCATCCTGAAGAAGGCGCCCGACCTCATCATCTCCGATATCATGATGCCCGAGATGGATGGTCTTACCCTCTGCCGGAAGATACGGCAGAACGTCAACATCAACCACATCCCCGTGGTACTGCTTACCGCCCGTGCCAGCGAAGTCAACAACTTGGAGGGGCTGAACACCGGAGCGGATGCCTACTTGGTGAAGCCGTTCAACATTGACATCCTGAAGAAAACGGCGGAGAACCTCATTCTCCAGCGCGAGCGCCTGCGCAACACTTTCAGTGGCAACCAGACGCAGGCCGACAAGGTACAGCCCATGCAACTGAAGTCGCCCGACGAGAAGCTGCTGGAACGAGTGATGAATGTTATCAACGCGAATATTAGCAACCCTGCCCTCAGCGTGGAGATGATAGCTTCCGATGTAGGTATCAGCCGCGTGCACCTGCACCGCAAGCTCAAGGAGCTGACCAACCAGTCCACCCGCGACTTCATCCGTAATACCCGCCTGCGCCAAGCCGCCAACCTACTGGCCGAGAAACACCACAACATCACCGAAGTGGCCATCATGACCGGCTTCGCCAACGTGGCCTACTTTTCTACTGCCTTCAAGGAGATGTACGGCGTGCCACCCAGCGAGTTTAGGAAAATTGAGAATTAAAAATTAAAAATTAAAAAATGGAAGAGGGGGACGCTTCAACCTTGGAGTGGCACCCTCTTCTAACCTTGAAGTGGCACCCTCTTCAACCTTGGAGTGGCACCCTCTTCTAACCTTGGAGTGGCACCCTCTTCAACCTTGAAGTGGCACCCTCTTCAACCTTGAAGTGGCACCCTCTATCATTTTTCAATTTTTAATTCTCAATTTTTAATTTAAAGACTTCGTGGCAAAGGTCTGGAGCGCGCCCGAATCGTCGGCATAAATAAGGTAGGCGCTGATTTCGGGGTGGGCTTTGCAGAAGGCTTTGGCGGCGGGCAGGCCCATCACCATGAAGGAGGTAGCGAGGGCATCGGCCGTCATGCAGTCTTTGGCGATGACGGTGGAGGAGAGCACGCTGTGCTGCACGGGGTATCCGGTGTGTGGGTCGATGGTATGGGCGTACTTCTTCCCATCGCGGTAGTAGAAGTTGCGGTAGTTGCCCGAGGTGGCCATGCCTACGTCGGTGAGCTGGAGCACGGTCTGTAGTTCCTCCTTCACGGAGAGGGAGTCGTCTACGGGCTTGTTAATACCGATGCGCCACAGCTCGTCCTTGGGGTTGTGTCCCCGTACCACCACCTCGCCGCCAATGTCGACCATGTAGTTGTGGATACCCTTACGCTCCAGCAACTGGGCTACCACGTCCACGCCGTAACCTTTGGCCACGGCACTGCAGTCGAGCATCAGGCGCGGGTCTTGCTTTACCACATGTCCGTCGGGCGTGAGGTGTACCTTTTGGTAACCCACGAACTGCATCAGGCTGTCTACGGTGAGCGAGTCGGGGAAATGTCCCTTCTTAAAGCCGAACCCCCAGGCGTTGACTAATGGGGCTACGGTGATGTCGAATGCTCCGCCGGTCTCTTTCGATACCTCCATGGAGAGGTCGAAGCAACGGCGGAAGAAGGAGTCGACCACCACCTCTTCGTTCCGGTTCACCCGGCTGATGATGGAGTTCTTCTCGAAGGGAGAGAGGGAGTTGTTGAACTGCTTCAACTCAGCTTCTATCTCGGTCTGCAGGTTGTCGTTGCATTGGTAGGTGATTTTGTAGACCGTGCCAAAGACGAAGCCTGTGATGGTGTTGTAATTCTCTTTGCGTTGGTGGCGGGCGATGATCCAGATGCTTGCCAGGATAAGGAAAGCCAACCAGAGGAAACTTTTCTTTTTCATACAACTTACTACTTTAACTACTTAACTATTGAAAGAACAGATGCTCAATGAGAATCTTTGTTCCGATGAGGATTAATATCACGCCTCCGCACAGCTCGGCCTTGATGCGCTTGGCGATGCCACTGCCGCAACGGATACCGAATACCAGCCCCGTCAGGGAGAGAAGGAACGATACCAACCCGATGATGCCCACCGGTTGCAGGATGGCAGTGTATTGCTGCACGCCAAGGAAGGCGAACGAGATGCCCACGGCCAATGCGTCGATGCTGGTAGCCACGGCGAGGGTCAGTATCACCCGGAGGCGGGTAGGGTCGAAGAGGCGGCACTCCTGTTCCTCGCGTATCGACTCGCGTATCATGCGCACGCCGAGGAAACCCAGTATGCCGAAGGCCAGCCAATGGTCCACGCTCTCGATGAGGTGGCTGAACGAACGGGCGAACATCCACCCGATAAAGGGCATTGCCGCCTGAAACAACCCGAAGGCAAAGGCCATGGTCAGCATCGGCCTCCAGCGGAAACGCCGCATGATGATGCCGCTGGCGATGGAGACGGCGAAGCAGTCCATCGCCAAGCCTATCGCCAGTAACCAAATCTCTATTCCTGACATTTATCTTCTCCTTCCTTGCAAGGGTAGTTTGTAGATGAGGGAGTAGCTCAGCCCCATTGTGTTCGATTTGTATTTGCCGAAGCCCGGCACATACCATGGGTCGCCATACTCGCCGATGGAAGCGCTGAGCTTGTACTTCATGCGGATGGACCAGCCCATGTTGAAGTTGCGCAGAATGCGTACCTTGACGCCCAGCACAATCTCAAGCCAGTGCATGGTAGCCTTCATGCCGGGATGGTCGAAGGGGATGCTGCCTTTCCATATATCGTCAGTCAGGCCGGGGTTACCAAAGTTGTCGCCCCAGATGGGGTCGCTCACGGGCAGGGTGGCCACGTCGTACTTGAAGGTGCTGAAGCCATAGCGCAGTCCGGCGTATAGGAAACTCTCTTTGTTCTTCTTCTTGGCCATGGTGTTGTAGTCCACGCCGATGCGGAAGTACGGGGTGGCCTTGGTCTTGTAGTGGATGCCGGTCTCGCTCCAAGTATCGGTGCCTCCCATGCCCAGCTCGAGGGTGGGGATGAAGCGGTTCTTGAGGTTGACAGCTACCTGCACCTCCTCGGACACGAAGTCGCTACCCAGCAACTTGGCCCCAGGCCCATAGAGGTCGAGACCTATATACAGCCCGTTGAAGAGGGGGATGGTGTCGGGCACCACCGTCTTCTCTTTTTTCTTCTCGCCCTTGCCTGCCCGTATTCGGTCGGCCTCCTCCTTGCTTATCTTATGTACCTGCCGAGGCTGCTGCTCTTGCGCGCAGACCAAGGGACCGAGGCCGAAGAACAGTAGCAGGAGCATCGTCGGGAGCAGCCTACTCGATAGGTGCGGGCGTGCGGTCACGGTAGACGAAGAATATCTGCAGGTTCTCAATTTCATTGGAGTTGGCTTCTTTATTGTTGTTGTTGAAGCGGAGGGAGTCAATCCGCTCGGAGGTATTGCCACGGTTGCCGAAGCGTCCGCCTTGTATGCTCTGTTTCATCAGGTATCCGCACTCCATGGATTGGAAGTAGGCGGTGTTCTTGTGAAATACGAAGAGGGTGTCTACGTCGTTGGGGTTGCGCACGGGGTCGTACCGGAAAAGGAAGACGGTGGTGTCGGAGCTATAGCGCAAAGGGAGCTGTAGCTTTTGCACTTTCTTTTCGTTGTTGAGTATGATGGAATCGGTGCCGAGGGCGGTGATGGTGAGTGAGTCGAGCGTGTCGTTCACCACCCGTTGCTCATCGGGGTTGACGGCCCTGAGCGTGCAGTACATCATCGGCCGGCCGGCCATGGAGCAGTCGCTCTCGTCGGAACAGGCGCTATGCAGGCCGATGGCGGTGCCGATAACGGTGAGCAGCAAGAAGAACCGGAGTAGTTGTTTCATAATCGTTTTGTTGAATGGGTCGTAAGCGGATTATATTTTTGTCTCTATCTGGTAGTTGTTACGGTCGGGGGCGTTGCGCGAAATCAGCTCGCCCAAGAACCCTGCCAAAAATAGCTGCGTACCTATAATCATCGCCGTGAGGGCGAGGTAGAAGTAGGGCGAGTCGGTGACTAAGCGGTAGTGCATCCCATGGTAGACGGCATACAGCTTGCCGGCGCCTACCGCGATGACAGCCACCAGTCCGAAGAGAAACATCAGCGACCCCAACAGCCCGAAGAAGTGCATCGGCTTGATGCCGAAGGTGGAGAGGAACCAAAGGGTGATGAGGTCTAAGTAACCGTTGAAGAAGCGGTTGAATCCGAACTTGGTGTGCCCGTATTTGCGGGCTTGGTGATGCACCACCTTCTCGCCGATGCGGTTGAACCCGGCATTCTTGGCCAAGTAGGGGATGTATCGGTGCATCTCACCGTACACTTCGATGTTTTTCACCACGTCGCGTCGGTAAGCTTTCAGCCCGCAGTTGAAGTCGTGCAGGTTGTGTATGCCCGATACCCGGCGGGCGGTGGCGTTGAAGAGTTTGGTGGGGATGGTCTTGGAAAGGGGGTCGTAGCGTTTCTGCTTCCAGCCCGACACCAAGTCGAGCTTTTCGTCCACAATCATCCGGTAAAGGGCGGGAATCTCGTCGGGACTGTCCTGCAAATCGGCATCCATGGTGATGACCACCTCTCCTTGCGCCTCGGCAAACCCGCAATAGAGGGCGGGCGACTTGCCATAGTTGCGGCGGAACTTGATGCCTTTCACTCTATCCGACTCGCTGCGCAACTGCTGCACTACCTCCCACGAACGGTCGGTGCTCCCATCGTCGACGAAGATGACCTCGTAAGAGAACCCGCCTTCCTGCATCACCCGCGCAATCCAAGCGTAGAGTTCGGGTAGCGACTCTTCTTCGTTGTACAAGGGGATGACTACTGATATATCCATATCCTTAATGATGCTACAAAGTTACTGTTTCGGTCGCCTCATTACCATCAGCCCTGTGGGGACAATGAGGACAAGCCCCCAAAAGATGTCGCTCGAGAACAAACGCATGGTGATTTCGATGGGGCTGGCGCTGCGGAAGTCGTCTATCAGCATCCGCACGTTATCCTGATGCTCGAGCAGGGCTGGCATCTGTGTCATCAACTGGTCCCAATAGGTGCTGAAGGTGTCTATCAAGAACCCGTGGTCGATAAACTGGAAGTAAACGTAGTGGGCAACAGCCACCAACAAGGAGGCTGAGACGTACATGATGGTGCAAAAGACAGCGGCGTGGGCAAAGCTGATGGCACCCCCACACACCTTGTCGCGGTATATCTTCACATAGAAATAGCCAATGAAAGGCACCGCCAGTGTAAGCACCACAAACAGGAACTGGAAGAACGGGATGCGGAATGCCAACGGAAACAGGATAAACTTCAATACCCAGTAAACTCCCATATATGTGCCAAAGTGCATGGCGTATTTCTGCAAATAGCTTCTGTTTTCTGTCATACTCTAATAAATTGGCACAAAGGTACAAATAATATCAGCATAACGAAGAAGAAAAAAGGGTAAAAGGAGGGGTGGGGCCTCTCCTTTTACCCTTTGTTTATCTGCCGGGGGGCATTACGTTCACCTGATTAGCCACAACGGGAAGCTCCGCAGGTGGTGCAACGTAGGCATCCTTCCTGGTAAACCAGCGTTTCGTTGCCACAGTTCGGGCAGGTTTTTCCTTGCGCGGCTGTTCCGTCTAAGATGTACTTCTTCAGGGCACGTTCCACGCCATTCTTCCAGGTGTTGATGCTCTCGCTATTGAGTTGGAGCGAGCTGACAAGCTTGATGACTTGCTCAATAGGCATCCGATAGCGGAGCACACCGGAGATGAGCTTGGCATAGTTCCAGTACTCCTTGTTGAACTTCTCCGACAGGCCTTCGATGGTGGTCTTGTAGCCGCGTTTGTTCTCGAACTGGAAGTCGTAGCGCTTGTTGCCCTCCTCGTCCACGTTCTTGATGATGCGTCCACGCACCACGCTCTTGGGCAAGAGGATGCCTTCGTCGTCGTCCTGCAAGCCGGTGAATATCTCGTAGGGATAGCCGTCGTACAGGCCGACAAAGGCTACCCACTTCTCCTTGTTGTTTTGGAAACGCACCACGTCGGCTTCCAGTACCTTGGGGCGTACCTCTACTACCGTAGGCGGCTTGCAGGGGGGGAGTTCCTCTTTCTTGTCCGACTTGGTGGAGATGAGTACTCCCGAGCGGGAGCCGTCGCGGTAGACGGTGCATCCTTTGCAGCCGGAACGCCAGGCTTCGACATAGAGGCGGTTTACCAACTCTTCATCTACGTCGTTGGGCAGGTTGATGGTGACGCTGATGGAGTGGTCTACCCATTTCTGGATACGGCCCTGCATCTTCACCTTCATCAGCCAGTCGACATCGTTGGAGGTCGCTTTGTAGTAGGGTGACTTCTCCACCATCTGGTCAATCTCCTCTTGCGTGTACTTCTTGGCAGGGTTGTAGCCATTGGCTTCCATCCATGTCACGAACTTGTGGTGGAACACGATGTACTCCTCAAAGGCATCGCCCGTCTCGTCTACGAAGTCGACATGTACGTTGGTGTCGTTGGGGTTCACCTTGCGGCGGCGCTTGTACACCGGCAGGAATACCGGTTCAATGCCCGAGGTGGTCTGCGTCATCAGGCTGGTGGTGCCTGTAGGGGCAATGGTGAGGCAGGCTATGTTGCGACGGCCATATTTCTTCATCTCCTTATAGAGTTCGGGGTCAGCCTCGGCCAAGCGCTGGATGAAGGGGTTGTTTTTCTCGCGCTCAGTGTCGTAGATGGCGAAGGCTCCACGCTCTTTGGCCATCACCACGGAGGATCGGTAGGCGCAGAGAGCCACAATCTTGTGTACCTCTTCGGAGAAAGAGGTGGCCTCTTCGGTGCCGTAACGTAGTCCTAATGCGGCCAGCATGTCGCCCTCGGCGGTGATGCCTACGCCGGTACGTCGGCCCTGTCCGCTCTTCTTGTATATCTTTTCCCATAGATGCCGCTCGGTGTGTTTCACCTCTTCGTCTTCCGGGTCGTTGCCTATCTTCTCTTGGATGCGCTCAATCTTTTCCAGCTCCAGATCGATGATGTCGTCCATGATGCGTTGTGCTAAGGCTACATGCTTCTTGAACAGGTCGAAGTCGAAATAGGCATCGGGCTTGAAGGGGTTGACCACATACGAATAGAGGTTGATGGCCAGCAAACGGCAAGAGTCGTAAGGGCAGAGGGGAATCTCACCGCAAGGGTTGGTGGAGACGGTGCGGTAGCCGAGGTCGGCATAGCAGTCGGGCACGGACTCGCGGATGATGGTGTCCCAGAATAGTACGCCCGGCTCGGCCGACTTCCATGCGTTGTGGACAATCTTCTTCCAAAGGGCTGAGGCGTCAATCTCCTTCCCGTAAATAGGTTCGGTAGCGTCGATGGGATACTGTTGCATGTAGGGCTTGCCGTCGATAGCGGCTTGCATAAAAGCGTCGTCCAGCTTCACGGATACGTTGGCTCCTGTTACTTTGCCTTCGGTCATCTTGGCGTCGATAAACGATTCGGAGTCGGGATGCTTGATGGATACGCTCAGCATCAGCGCCCCACGTCGGCCGTCCTGTGCCACTTCGCGGGTGGAGTTGGAGTAGCGTTCCATGAACGGTACCAAACCGGTGGAGGTCAGTGCGGAGTTCTTCACTGGCGAGCCTTTGGGACGGATGTGTGAAAGGTCATGGCCCACTCCGCCGCGGCGTTTCATCAGTTGTACCTGCTCCTCGTCGATCTTGATGATGGCGCCGTATGAGTCGGCCGAACCATCTACTCCAATCACGAAGCAGTTGGACAGGGAGGCCACTTGGTAGTCGTTGCCAATGCCTGTCATCGGGCTGCCTTGCGGAACGATGTACCTGAAGTGATCGAGTAGCTCGAACAACTCTTGTGCGCTCAATGGATTTGGATACTTTGCTTCTACACGGGCTACCTCATTGGCGATGCGCCAATGCATGTCTTCGGGCGATTTCTCGTAAATGTGTCCGAAAGAGTCTTTTACCGCATACTTGTTTACCCAAACACGGGCCGCAAGCTCGTCGCCTTGGAAGTATCGTAATGATTCTTCGAAAGCCTCGTCATAAGAATAAATTTGCTTTTCCACAATGCTATTATTATCTATAGTGTCACTAATAAGTTCCGGTTTGTAGAGACTCTGCTTATCAGCAACGAATGAGATTGCAAAGCTAAGCATATCTTTTGGTTTATCAAAAGAAAAATGAAATAAGTTATGATTGAGAAGTTAGTTTTCCACTTCAAGAACATAACATGCTGATAAACAATTGAATTTGCATTTTGTTCAAAGGTTAATGTTCTCCAAAAAGAAAACTATACTTATATATAGTGTGATAAAATAGCATATTCTTTCTTATCTTTGTCCTCAAAAAGAAGATATGTTTGAGAATGTGAAAAACAGAAGGAGCGTCCGCCGCTACCAAGTACGTGAGATAGCTCCGCTTTTGTTAAATGATTTGCTTGAGGCTTCTTTCCGGGCTTCTACGCTGGGTGGGATGCAACTCTATAGTGTTGTCGTCACCCGCGACGCCGAAATGAAGGAGAAGCTCTCGCCCGCGCACTTTAACCAGCCCATGGTGAAGAGTGCGCCTGTAGTCCTTACCTTTTGTGCCGACTTCCACCGTTTCAGCCTGTGGTGTGAGCAGCGTAAAGCCACGCCTGGATACGACAACCTGATGTCGTTCCTCAACGCCTCCATGGATACCTTGCTGGTGGCGCAAACCTTCTGCACGCTGGCTGAGGAGGTGGGACTGGGCATCTGCTACTTAGGTACTACCACCTACAATCCGCAGATGATTATCGAGGCGCTTGAACTCCCCAAGCTTGTTTTCCCCATCACTACCATCACCGTGGGATACCCGGCTGAGATGCCTGAACAGGTAGACCGGCTGCCGTTGGAGGCTGCTGTACATCTGGAACGCTACCACGACTACACCCCGGCCGACATCGACCGATTGTATGCTTACAAGGAATCGCTGCCTGAGAGCAAAGGGTTCGTCAGTGAAAACCGCAAAGAGACATTGGCGCAAGTCTTCACGGACGTGCGCTATACCAAGAAAGACAACGAATTCATGTCGGAGAACCTGCTGAAGGTGCTGCGTGAACAAGGGTTTTTAAGGTAAGCTCAACCCTTTTTGCCCAATGAGTTTTCAATCTCCTGCACCTCCTGTTTGAAAGCTTTGTCTACTTCCAGCTGGTTTTTGATGGTCTTGCAGGCGTGTATCACGGTGGCGTGGTCGCGATTGCCAATGAACTTGCCAATCTTGGATGTCGAGAAGCCGGTCTTCTTCTGTGCCAAGTACATCGCTACTTGGCGCGCTTGCACCACCTCGCGTTTCCGCGACTTGGTATGGACGGCCGATACCTCAAGGCTGAAATGCTGGCAGACGGCATTCAAGATGTCGTCAATGCCTACCGCCTTTGTTTCCTTGTTCACCACTCCGTGTACGATGTGCTGTGCCAAGTCAAGGTCGATATCCTTATTAAATATAGTAGAGCGGGCCATGATGGCGATGACGATTCCCTCAAGGTCGCGTACGCTCTCGTTCACGTTCTCGGCGATGTAGTCGATGACCTCCGCCGGAAACTGCAAACCGTCACGATGGATCTTGTTGCGCAGGATATCCTTCCGAAGCTCTACCGTCGGTTTCTCCAGCTCAGCTACCATGCCCCACTTGAAGCGGGTGAGCAACCGTTCCTCGATGCCTTGAAGCAACACTGGTGCACGGTCGGAGGTGAGGATGAGTTGCTTGCCGTTTTGGTGCAAGTGGTTGAAGATATGGAAGAAGTTATTCTGGGTCTTCGTCACTCCGGCAAATTCCTGTATGTCATCAATGATAAGCACATCAATGGTTTGGTAGAAGTTGATGAAGTCGTTGGTGGTATTGTTGCGCACCGAGTCGGTGTATTGTACCTGAAAGAGGTGTGCCGATACATAGAGTACCCGCTTTTCGGGATACAGCTCCTTTATTTTGGTACCGATGGCATTGGCCAAGTGTGTCTTTCCTACGCCAGAGGCACCATAGAGGAAGAGGGGGTTGAATGCTGTTCCACCCGGTTCCTTGGCTACGGCTACGGCTACCGTACGCGACAGCTTGTTGCTATAGCCTTCTATGAAGTTTTCGAAATTGTAATTGGGGTTTAAGTGTGGGTCAAGCTCCGGCGCTACAGGGGCTTGCAAGAAGCCCGGCACTTTGTTGCCGCCAAAGATGCTTTTGTTACCCACGGCAGTAGAGCGCTTGCTGGCCTCCAGGTTTACGGTCTGGTTGGGTACCGAACTCTTGTCCACCATCACGTTATACATCAGGTTGGTGCCTTCACCTATAACTTTATATAGGGTTTTACGCATCAAGTCCACGAACTTGTCCTCCAACATCTCGTAGAAGAACTGGCTGGGTACCTGTATGTACAGAGCGTTGTCCTCATATTTTAATGGGACAATAGGGGCAAACCATGTGTTGTAGGTTGTTTCAGGAACATTGTCTCTAATAATGGCAAGACAGCGGTTCCACAACACAACATGATTAGATTCAGTCATAGGAATACAATACAATTGTTTATTAAGCAAAATCTCTACGTTGCAAAATTGGCAATCTTATTTGAGAAAAACAAATGCCATTTTGCTTGTTTTTATCCTTCTTGAGATTAAAACGCTTACTTTCAGTGTCTTATCTCTAAAGGTTCACTTTCATCCTGATAAGGGGGACTTGACTTTTAATAATAGCCTGATATATAATTCATTACCTGTATTAAAAAGTGCGGATTAAGTATCCGCCTTCCTTTGGGAATGTTTCCCATTATCTATTTATAGATAGTCCTTTTGAGGGAAAATGCAACGTGATAAAACTTTGGTGCTATTTAGATTGAATCTATATAGCGTCCTTCTCTCACTTATCTTTCTTGCCGAACAAGGAGAAGTGCACATAACGTTTCGGATGTGCTTTCAGGTCTTCCAGCAAGCTGGCGGCATTGGCTGTTGTAGCATTGAGGTTATTGTAAAGTCCTGGGTCATTGAAGAGCAACCCCAAGGTGTTATCTTTGTTGTTGAGCTTGTCTGTTAGCAATTTTACGTTAGCCAGTGTCTCGTCTACCTGTTTCAGCATGGCGGCATAGTCGATGCCTTTCAAGTTTCCGCTGATGGCTACGAAGTTGTCACCTATCACATTGAGCTTGCCGGTGAGTTGTGGCAAGTCGTGGCTCATGACTCCTTTCAGTTGCGCGCTGGCTACTGCCAAGTTGGCCGTTGTCGTTTGCAGGGAGTGTAGGGTGGCTGGGATGCTTTTGTCGCTCACTATGGCGTTCATGGAGGTGAGGATGGAGTCAAGCTTAGGTAGCATGACCTCTATTTGTGGTACCAGCTTGGCTACGCTGGCCATCATACCGTTGTTCAACGTACCGTCGATGGTGTCGCCAGGCAGATACTTTTCTCGCGGATTGTTAGCCAGCAAGAAGTTCATGCGCACACCACCCATCAGCTCGGATACTAATTCGGCCGAGCTACCTTTGGGGATGCGCAGGTCCGTGTCAACCTCTACCTCTACTACTACATCGCCGGGTTTGACGGGGTTGTATTGGATGTCGCGTACGATGCCCACCCGTACGCCGTCGGCAAAGACGGGGCTTGACTTGGTGAGTCCGTTTACGTCGTGGAACTGGACGAAGAAATAGTTGGAGGGCTGAAACAAGTGTATCCCTTTCAGCCAATTGATGCCATATACGAGCACGCACAGCGCTATAATGCCGGCGATGCCAATCTTCACTTCTTTTGTGATGTACTTCATTTTGCTATTATTCTTTTATTTCTGCTGTTTTTTAAACTCGTCGATAGCTTTGTGGATGTCCATCTTCTCCTCTCCCCGGAAGGCGATGATAAACGCATCCTTAAACTTGCTTACGACGGTGCGGCGAAGCCGCCATATCTGGTTGTAGTCTGCTGAAGCGCCATACGTATATTTGTACAGCCCCTTCTCTTTGTAGTAGCTTACGTCCGATAGCCCCTTCAGGCGTTTGTCTCCTTTCGGCAACAGTTGGCCGGAAGCCAGTATTTGTATCTTAAATGTTATCCCGGTGCTTGAGGTAGCCTTGGACGTTGCGGCTTTTGTCTTTGTTTTTGCCGGCACGGGCTTGTCAGCTATGGGTGTTTCCTTGGCTACCGGCTCTTCCACTTCCGTCGGCACGGTGTCAGGCACGTCGGGTCTTTCGGCCGTAGCCTCGCTATCCTGTGGAGTAGGGGCTGGCGTCGGGACAGGGGCTGGCGCAGACGTTTCACTTGTCAAGGTAGCAGTTTGCTCCTTCTTGTAGGCGAGGAACGCACGGTAGATGCCACCCGCCATCGTTTCGGCCCCCGCTTCGGAGGTCAAGAACGTTTCCTCGACTGGCGTGGAGATAAAGCCCAGCTCTACCAATATACTCGGCATAGCGCTGGCTTTCAGTACTAAGAAACCTGCTTGGTGTACGCCTCGGTCTGGGCGGCGACAAGTACGTCCGAACTCTTTCTGCACCAACGATGCCAGACGCACGCTTTGCTTCATGTACTTGTCCTGCATGAACTCGAAGATGATATATGATTCGGCGGAGTTGGGGTCGAAGCCTGCGTACCGAGTCTTATAGTCGCGCTCGTAAAGAATGACGGAGTTCTCCCGTTTGGCCACGTCAAGGTTGGCTTCCGACTTGGCCAAACCCAGCGTCCACGTTGAGGCACCCATTGCCTTACGGTTTTGGGCCAATGCGTTCGTGTGGATGGATATAAAGAGGTCGGCTTTCGCGTCGTTGGCAATGTCGGCCCGTTGAGCTAAAGGGATAAAGACGTCTTTTTTGCGGGTATAAATCACCTTCACGTCGGAGCAATTCTTCTCGATAAGCTGTCCTAATTTGAGTGCCACGTTCAGGTTGATGTTCTTTTCTTTGGCCACACGCCCAATGGCACCGGGGTCGTGACCGCCATGCCCGGCATCAATCACCACCACGAAGTCTTTAGCATACACCTTGTCGGCAGGTGTGAAAGAGAGAAGCAGGCCGACAATGGCGACTATATATAATATGTATGCTCTGTGCAACTTCATCATGTAACGTGCTGCAAAAATAGTAGAATTTTGTGGAAAACAGCTGTTCTCCCTATCCGTTTTGTGTTTTTTTCGACGGATTGATAGCATTTACCACAAAAACTGTGTTACTTTGCCCTCCAAAACAGAAAATGCCGATATGTTTCTACTTCGTTTCCTGAAGAATTGGACGCTGCCGATAGCTATACTGATAGGCGCTTTGGGTTATCCTTTTTTCGTTCACTTCTCTTTCCTCACCGCATATCTCATCTTCCTGATGCTGCTGCTTACCTTCTGCCGGGTATCGCCACGGGAGCTGAAAGTCAAGCCGCATCACGCATGGCTTCTGCTTCTGCAGATAGGTGGCGCGTTGGCCATCTACTTGCTGTTGGCACCCACCCATAAGATTGTGGCCGAGGGGGTGATGATTTGCATCCTCTGCCCCACTGCTGCGGCTGCCGCCGTCACCACCGTCAAACTAGGAGGTAGTGCTGCCAGTCTTACTACCTATACGCTGCTTAGTAACTTGGCAGTAGCCATCCTTGTTCCCCTCTTTTTCCCGTTGGTCGAACCGCAGCCCGACCTGCGCTTCTGGGATGCATTTCTCCTTATCCTAAGCAAGGTCTTCCCGTTACTCATCCTCCCTTTCGTAGCGGCGTGGACGCTGAAACGCTTGTTGCCTGCCGTACATGGCCAGTTACTACGTATCAGCGGCATGGCTTTCTACCTTTGGGCCGTCTCCATCGTCATTGTCACGGCGCAGACGGTGAATGCCATTGTCAACGAGCCGGGCAGTGGTCTCGTCGAGTTGCTTATCGCTGGAGGTGCACTGGTGGCCTGTCTCCTGCAGTTCTTCCTCGGAGCGCGTATCGGGTTCGCTTATGGTGACCCCATCGGCGGGCGTCAGTCGCTGGGGCAGAAGAATACCATCCTTGCCATCTGGATGGCGCATACTTACCTCAATCCTCTTTCGGCCATCGGTCCCGGGGCTTATGTGTTGTGGCAGAACATTGTCATCAGCTACCTGCTTTGGAAGAAAAGAATGTGAACGAATGTGTTAAGTGTTAATGCAGTGGTGATGAACTGTTAAGCCTCTTCGGATTCTATTAAACCGTGTTATAAATCCCCCCTTTTCGCACTGATAATTTGCTGCTTATATAGAAGTTCGTACCTTTGCTACGTGTTTTTTTCATAAGTATTAGATTTAAGGTTAACAAGATTGGCTGCTCGTGAGAGTAGCCTTTTTTGTTTTTATAAATCAGAAGCTGTAAGAGTATGCCACGGTTGTCGTTACCGCGTCTGTTTTCCCCCGGGTTTTGATATCACGGTTCTGCCACACCACATTCGCGTTGAAGTTATGCCGCTTTTTGATGCGGTAAGCAGCGTTCAGCCTCAGGTTGAGCACACGGGCCGCCACACTGCCGGCGTTGACATTCACATTGTATGCGGTAGAGAAGTCGGTCGTCAGTTGCTTTTTCAGGAAGGCGGCAGTGAGGCCTACCATCGGGCCGATGGTGTACGACTCCACTACCGAGGCGTAGGAATACGAGGCATTCAGCGAGGAGGTGAGGCTAATGGCTTGTGGAATGAGTTGCAGCCCGTAGCCCAAAGCCGAGTTGAGGAAACGCGACACGTTGCCCGGTAAGGAGATGCCCCCTTGGCGGTCGGCAGACTCTTGGTAGCTCACCGTCAGGCTAAGCCTTTGTTGCTGCTGTTTTGTCTTCTTGAAGGTGTAATTTGCTGCGAAGTCAAGATTCTGTGAGAGTTGCGTAAAGCGCAGTGTATCCATGTTGTCGTAAGGTGACATCTCATTGATGTAGTCAAACTGTGACTTCAAGTTACGGTAGTTCTGGAAGGTGGAGTAATTGGCCGAGAGCTGGACGTTCTCCGTGGGGTTGTAGGTGAGGTTCAGCGACCCCACATAACGCCGTGAGGTCTCCTCTTTCTTGCCGTCGAGGTTGTCGCGTTGCACGCCGAAGCTGGCAGCCACGCTGCCCTTGTCATCCTTGAGGAACGGTCGGGCGTAGTTCAACGTCAGGTTCTCATAATCATTATTGAAGTAGTAGGCTCCCAGTGTCCGGTAGCCGGGGTCGATGCGCTCATAGCCCACACCGATGGTGTTCTTCCACAACTGGTAGCTCAGTTGGGCATTGAAGGCGTGGTAGTGGTAGGTTACACGCTTGCTTGCCCGCGTGTCTATGTTCAGCAGGCTAAGGGCATATTCGGCTTTCAGGCTCAGGTTCTTTACAAGGTCGATGCCTACGTTCCAACTCAACGCTTGGTTTTCCATGGGCCGGATGGCGAGTGAGTCCATCGCTTCTTGCATCATCGCGTTCTCCTTGTCCTTAGCGGCGAAGTAAATCATCCCCACCGAGAAGCGGTCGCCAAGATACTGCACGTCGGCCCCCATGCCCACACGGCGGTAGGTAGGGGTGATGCTGGGCGCGGTTTCATCGTAGGCCACCTCCTTGAGCAACCGTCCTCCCATGGCGCTGATTTTCCATTTGCCGGGGGTAAGCTCCACGCCGGCGCCTGTAAACTGGTGGCCCGAGAGGGTGTAGGGCGAGAACGTCATTGCCACGTCGCCAATGTGCGCCGTGGCCCATTTGTATGTGGGGTGCAGGCTAAATCGGTTGGGCATTGACGGGTAGGAGAAATCCTTGCCCAGGTTGGTGAGGTTCAGACTGAACGGCAGGTTAATCATGCCGAAGAGGTTGAAGTTCACCGTCCCGTTGAGGTAATAGGTCCATGGCTGGCGTCCCGACTGTGCATTACCGTCGTAAAAGATGCTCCCGGCCGACAGTCCGCCCGTGACAGTCAAGGGCTTGTTCTTCCCGATGTTTTTTAGGTTTTCGATATCCACTTGTTGGCTATATGCGAAAGAGACGCCCCACGCGAGGAGAGCGGTGAACAGGTATATTCGTTTCTTCATTGTCCTTGTCTCTTTTGGAATTTCAGGTCGGTCAGTATGTACGATTGTGACTGCTCGGAGACGAACGCCTTGATTTTGATGGCTCCCCGCCGCCCGTCGGATGTCTCAAACAGCACCACACGTGGCACAGGATTGGCGATAAACCAGCCCGACGGGTTGTCGTTCGTCTTTATATCCAAGCCCTTCAGTGGCGTGTCGTCCACCATCGCGTCGAAGTCGCTTGCGCTAAATGTCAACGGCGATTGCTCCAACGTGTTCACGATGTAGGTCTTTGTGGCGTTTGGAATGGCGTAGAAGCCAGCGTCTGTCGCACGGTCGGGCGAAGTGAAGTAGCACTTCTCGAAGGAGAAGTTAATGCCGAAGAAGACGAGACTGATTTCTTTTCCAATCTCTCCCGAGACTCCTTTCGATGGTTGTGGGATTATCATCCGCTTGTCCAATGAGTAGAAGGCGCCGATGCTCCCTGCCGCCGACTTGATGCCAAATTTCACGTCCCGCATCGTATAGAGGTTGGAGTTGGCCTTCACCGTCACCTCCTTACGTACCTCTTTACTCTCTTTCCCGTTCTCGGCCGTTAGAGTCACGGTGTAGGTCCCGGGAGTGGTAATGCTTAACCTTGGATGTTCTGCCGTGGCATCATCAAGGGTGCCGCCCGTCGTCTCCCATCGGTAAGTCAGTCCGCTCACTGTCTTGTTGGCCAGCGATGCTGTGAATGGTACCTCGTAGTCGAAGTCGTCGAAAGTAGGCTCTATGTCGAAATCAGGCTGCAGGGCCGGCCGTAAAGTGATGCTTTTCGAGAGCGTAAAAGTCTCCCCGCCATTGCTTGCCATCACTGTGATGCGATGCTCACCTGGCTTGTCAAAGGCAATCTCTCCCGGTTGCGGCTCGTCAGACTCCTCCGGCTGGCCACCCTCAAACGTCCAGACGAAGGTGGAAGCGCCCCGGGTTTGGTTGGTAATGCGTACCTTGGCCGGGGCGAAGTCGTTCATTTCAATCTCCGTGCCGAAAGAGACGGTGACGGCCGAATCGACCCGCAACGTGTACTCCTTGGTATCCTGCTCGTGGTCGTTCCAGGCCTTTAGCATCACCTTGTAACTACCCGCCTGCTTATATGCCACCTCCTTAGGCGTCTTCTCGGAAGAGGTGGCGGGACTGCCGCCCTCGAACGTCCATTCATAGAAGTCCGCCCCGGTACTGGTGTTCTCCAGCGCGACGTGCACGGGGGCGGTGTGATTGTCGTTTTCCACCGTCACCACAAAGTCGGCATGCACCAGCAGGCGCGACTCTTGGTAGCAGGAGGCGAGCGTCAACATCACGCTCGCTCCCATCCATATCAATGACCTTAATCTCATGTTCTTTTCTCTTTTTTATATGTTTTTTTCTCTCTGTTTATTATTGTATCGCATTCTCGTAGTCGAACGTGGTCTCCGTCCCTTTGATGCCACCCGGCATCACGTACTGCATCCGTATGGTGTACTTACCCGGCAGGATAAAGGGATAGGTACCCAGCAGGAATCGGTCGTACATGGCTCCTCCTTTGCCCAGCAAGGCATTGACTACTTGGCTCTGCAGGTCGGTGAAGTCTTGCGAGTAGACGGCCGGCAGGTTGTAGTGATAGGGGAAGAGGGTGGTGGTGATGCCTCGGTAGTTGCCCGCCTCAATCTCGCTTAGGTAGTCGGAGCGTAAGGGAAGTGCCTTGACGGGTGGTACGCCGATGGAGTCCACATCCGTGCGTGTCACACGGAAACGTCCGCCGATGGGATATCCCTCGTAGACGAGCGGATAGATGTGCTTCTTGTAGAAGTCGTCGTCGAGTGTGGCACGTACATCGACCAGTGGCTGGCGGGCGGTCTGCTCCGTGCCGGTCAGGTCGGCCAAGTCGAAAGGCTCCATGCCTTCCATCCTGTAGCCAAACATGAGGAGGCTGGAGGAGAGGGAGGTGGCTATGGGGTTCTTTTTGTTCAACGCGTGTATCTTTTCGGCAAGGGTGTTGTAACGACTGGCAGTGAAGTCGTAGGTGAGCAGCGTCTTCCCGATGTCCGTACGGGTAGCCGCGGCTGCCTGTTTGCCCGCGAGGGTTATGTCGCCGTCGTCGCCACTACTGATCACGGAGGTGACCGAATCGCCTGTCACGGGGTTGTCCGTCCCACCGCTCAACGAAGTTACCGTAAGGGTATAAGCCTCGCCATTCTTTATCTCAGGAACGATGTAGTCTATCCGCTTCCGCGACTCATTGTACCGGAAGTCGATGGCTTGTCGTCCACCCGACTTACCCTCGTACACTATCTGGTTCTTCAGGTCGGTGGGGAAGAGGTAGCTCTGCCCACGTTTGAGCTGGATATAGCCCTGTTGGCTTTCACCTTTCAGATAGTATTTCTGTCCTATCACGGGATAGGCGTACTCCACGTTTTGCAGCGGGATGTCTTTGGGGGCGTCACCTGTGCGGAAGTGTACCGTCTTGCTCTCAATAGCTTCCTGCCCACCGGTGTACACCACGTTCCAATGCCCGTTCTTCAGCTCCTCGAAGTTCACGCGAACGGTGGCCGTCACCTCTTTTTGGGGTGGCAGTACCTCGTCGGAGTAGAAGGAGACGGCATCGTGCGTATCATTCCAACGCAGGCCGCCGGAGATGTCTGTCTGGCCATCGTTCAGGCTGAACTCCTTGATGTTGATCCGATAGGTCTTCTCCCCTTGGTCGTCGTTGACGGTAAACGCCTTTCCGGCTGCCGTCTGCAGCGTGGCTTGCGGGGCGGCGAAGACACTCACGTCGCCCGCGTTGTCCTCCGGTGCCAAGTCGGTAATCATCGCCATGTCGAGTGGGCTGCCACCAGGGATCACCAACTGGCAGTCCTCACCGATGAGTATCTTGAAACGGCAGTTCACGCTGATGATGCCCAGCACCTTGGCCCGCACGGCCAGGTAGGCTTTGAACGAGCTTGGGTTGGGGAGCTTGGCCTGCATCAATGCCGCTATGCCGGCACGGATGATGGGTATCTTCGCCTTGATGAAGAAGAGGTGTACCTTCACGCCCAGCTCGCCGCAGAGGTAGGCATAAGCTTGCCCGTTGGCGTACCAGCCATTGATGCCTATCTCACCGTCGCGTCCTTTGCATTGTGCCTCCCCATAGTCCTTGAGCATGATGTCGAAGCCCATCCCGGCGGAGAACCGGGCATAGAGGATAAGGAAGGTGAGGTCGCCGGTGTCGATGCTCAGGCTGGAGCCAAAGGCGAAGCCCTTGCCCGTGCCTATCTGGTTGAGGCTACCCATGTAGTCGAGGTCGGTCGGCGTATATCCCAGGATGGAGGATACCTGCTCGGGTACGCCCGCCGCGGCGGGAATCTGCGTGCCGGCCATGATGTAGGAGCCTGTCTTCACGTTCAGGATGCTGCCGAAGCCCATGCGTAGCCCAATCCGGTCGGTGGGGGTACCCATATAGACATACCAGTCCTTGGGGTCTATGTGTAGCACGGCGTATCCGGCGCGGTTGTTGCTCCCCACGCCCCGGATGATGCCGCCGATAAGGTTGGCGTAGAGGTCGAAGCTGGCATGGAACGAGGACTCGTCGAAGTTGTACTGGATGCCTACACAGGCTGCCAATCCACCGCTGCCGAGGCTGGCGTCACTCTTGCCCGCAGCGATTTCCGCTGCCTTCTGCGGCTCGTATTGTTTGTAGCGGGTGAGGGTCTCCGCTTTCTCTTGCTGGTTGTCTATATAGTCGCTCTCGCGTTTCGCCTGCTCCCTGTATTTCGCGGCCGCTTCTTTCTCGAAACCGGCAGCGCTTTTGTTTCCGGCGGCTATCCGGGCGAATCCGTAGAACCCGGCGTACGAAAGCCCACCTTTCTTGTTGAACGACAGCTCGAAGCTCGCCTCGCCGTTGACCATCGACTTGTTCGCCACGCAGAAAGCCACCGAGGCCTTGATGCCGAGCGAATGGTTCTCATCGGGCCGGTATTTCATGGAGGTGGAGGAGAGGCTCGTAGCCTTTTCGATGCCCTCGGGTGCCATCCGGTAGGTGATGCCGCCCCCGAAGCCGTTGAGGAAGAATCCCGGGCCTACCGGCAACCCGCTGCCCGGGAGCGTGGCGATGCCGTCCACAAACCAGTAGCGGAACCCTTTGTAGCCAAACATCCCACGCATACGGATGCCCAGCCCCTTCAATGGGCTGCGGTCGGTGAACGAGGCATTGAGTTCGCCCCGGAAGCCATCGCCGTACGTGGGTTCATTGGTCAGCATCTCCAGCTCACCTTTGAGCTTGAACGTGCCGGCCACGGTGGCATCCACCTGCACGCCGTCCAGCTTCGTCTGCTCGTAGCGCCAGTGCTGGCGGCCGCTCCCCTCATCCATCCGTCCGCCAATGGTGAGGGCTGTCATGGCTCCCATGTCGTTCTTCATCAATGCTAGGTTGAGCTTGAAGTGCAGCGAGGCTGTATTCCCGCCTGTCGTCAGGGCTATGTCGCTCACGGAGACGGGCAGGCCCAGCAGGTTCACGCTCCCCTTGTATCCAAGGTACTCCACGCTGAGGTATGGATTCTGTGTCTGTAGGTGCAGGCTACGAAACTCCACGCCCTTGAACTTCGCTATCTCCTTGCCGTCCTCCTTTGGGGAGGCGACTTTCGCCGTCACTCCCATGCGTCCGTGCAGCAATGCCTCGGGGCGGAACTGCCCGTCCGCCACGGCCAGCTTCACGTAGGAGTTGGGCAGCAATTCGGCCTTGGCTTGTAGCAGGTCGAAGGAGAGGGTGTCCGTGGTATTCACTTGCAGCATATATTGGTTGTCGGCGGTGATCAAGCCTTGGTAGCCCAGCCTCGACTTGTCGGAGACGGGCAGGCCTATCTCACCCGCGAAGGAGGCTCCATTCAGGTGGTTCGCCAGGATGTCCAGCCCGAACTCATTCACGGAGAACGACCATCCCGAGGCGTTCCCTTTGTCGAAAGCCAGCACGTTGGTGGCCGTGAAGAGTCCCGTCACCCCGTTCTCGTCAATCAGCAGGTCGTGGGCGGCGAAGCTCACCCTTCGCCCATCCCCGTTGAAAGGCTTGGGCAGGGTCACGGAGAGGTCTTTCACGTACACGCCCCGCCACAATGCCGTGTTCCCCTGCGGGATATAAGGGCCATAGCCGGTGGGGAAGTTGAATCCGTCGCCGTTGCGCAGGTCGCTAAGGTCTACCACGGCATTCTGTACGTTCCAGATAAACCCGTCCAAGCCGTTGATGGCAAAGGATGGGAAAGAGATGGTCGCCACAAGGTCGTTCCAGTTCTCCAGAACCGTGCGGAAAGTGCCGACGACCTTACTGCCTTCTACCACCTTGCCGTCCTTGTCCACCGGCTTGCAAAGCTTGTCCGACAGCTCTACCTCCGCCGTCAGGCCTATCTCCCGCAATCCCGAGCAGTCTATGGAGGCATACGTCAGGTTGGAGGCCTGTGCTCCGGTCGTTTTATTGAAGTCTCCTTTTAGACGGAGCGTGATGTTGGGGTTGAGGACGATGTCAATATCGGCCAGCAACGCTAAGCGTGCGTCGCCGAGAATGCTGCCGTCATAGCCCATCTTTAGTCCATCGGCTCCGAAGAAGAGTAGCCTTCCATTCTCGCCAGGTATCTGGATACGGAGAAAGGCGCTAAAGACAGCATAATCCTGTTCGTATTCGGCCGTGCTTATTGCTATCGTCACGTCCATATTGTTGATGGTCTTGCGATAGCCTGCTGGCATTTCATTCATTACCGCTTGATTTAGACTTTCGGCATAACTGTTCTTCTGGTCTATCGTGGTAAAACATTGCGCCGCATTCTGGAGAATTGTGGGCGCAGCCGACTGTGCATGTAGGAAGAGAGGGGAGAGGAGCATAAAGAGCACCAATCCTGAGACTATTCTTCGTATATCCATTGTTGTTGAAGTATTATTCATCTTTTTCACGATTGTATATCAGTAAGTTATGCTTGTCATCCAATATGGCCAAATGTTTGTCGTTTGCCTGGGGAGGGTTATAGAAATAACCACCATCCGGCTTTCGGGTATCGTACCACACGATTTCGGCTTTCTCTGTGTCGAAGATGCCGAAAGCGTTGGGTAGCGTAGACTTGTTATAATGCCCACAGAAGTATAGGCATTTATCGTCAGGGTAGCTATTACTTCCTCGAATAGTCAAACCATTGTCAATCTTCACCTGCTTGATGAACTGCAAAGAGTTCAGATTGAACTCATAGTAGTGGTCATAACATAATGACCTTAAAATCCCAGACTTAGTGTCCAAAAAATCAGTGCTCTTATCTTCCAGCCAGATGTCCTCTACATAATGTTTCCGTTCGCCGGTATGGATGTCCAAACCAATTAACTGAAAGCCGCCAACGTGTACCCAAAGGATGTCTTTATAGACTCCAAGGATTTGCTTGATGTCTGCATTACGTTCTTCAAAGTTATCGATATAGCGAGGGTAGTCTTGGATGGAATATTGCCATTGAATATCACCTGTGGATATACGATAAGCATATATTTCTGTCTCATTATATCCAAATGTAAAATCATTGTATAAGTAATTGATATAACGGCTAATTTCTCTAAGTAATCTATGCTCATCATAGTCGTATATATAGTATGTTTTGCGACCAAGTTTATCTCTTTTATAAAGAATAAGCATCTTCTTGTTTATGACATTTGAAACTGAAAAATCCAATCCAAGGAAAGGGTGCAACATTGAGTCTCTAATAATATAAGCGGTTCTATTGCGAAGTTCTGCAATTAATATGTCAGTGGAACATACATATATATGTCTTGCCAATTCCACTTTCCCAAGACTCATATTATTTAGACTAATTTCATTTTTGTCATTAACGACAATGAGGCTATTATTACTCAGGATTTGGTAGCTTTCAATGTCAGTCATCACTTTCTTTATTATAATATTGACCATGTTATTCTACTTTTACTATATTTGACAATTGTTCTATAAAAGATTTATCCTTTACTAATTCTTCAAATTCGGTTAAACTTTCGACGGAAGTTTTATCTGCATTTTTAAATTTCCCAAAGAACGCAGGGTTCAAACTATAAAACTCCTCCGCATGCTTCTTAAACACATTTTGGAACTTCTTCCTCACGAACGTTTCTATTTCCTTCGTAGTCGAGAAAGCCTTTGCCAGTTTCTCACCATCTACAATATACATAAAATCGCCGTATTGAATATAGGCTTTCATCTGCTCGACAGCTTGGTCACCATGAAGATATTTGTCGAAAGAACTTTTGGTCCAACTCTTATACTCTAACATTTGCCCCTCTCTATGTCCCCGAGCTGGCTTCAGTTTTATATCTGTCATGAAATTCATGTCATCAAGTATCTTTGCGCTATAAGATTCTATGCTTTTGATGAAATCAGTTCCTTTGTTAACTATATTCTGGAGTATAAAGGAACACCCTGTAAACGAGTTCTTTGTCTGGGCCATTTCTGCCAACAAGTTCTTGAAGTCATCCATGTTGTTCTCCATCAGGACCTTGAGCACATTTGAATCAAGGGATTCGCAGAACGTTTTCATCTCTTCTTTCCTTTTGGCCAGTCCCGCTGATTTGTTCTTGATGGCGTCAATTATCTGGTTGACTGATTTAGTTGTTTCCGAAGAAGTTGTTGGAGGTAGCACGAGGGGTTTCTCGTCGGCTTTCTCCACCCCCGCCAAGAGCCTCATCTCCTCGTCCTTGTCGAGCAACTGTTTCTGCTCGACGGCTGACAGCCGTCCCCATTCGTCCGAGTTCTGCAGCTGTGTCATCTCCACCCGGTACTTCAGATAGGCAGAGGCAAGGGCATTCCTCAAGCTCTGGTTTTTGGCCAACAGCTGTTTGGTCGCATCGGGCAACGTCTGTGCGAAGTGTACGATGCCCTTCCCCACGTTCTTCAGGCCGATGATGCCCATGCCGAGGTTGTAAGCGTTTATCGCCTTGCCCAACGCGCTGTTGGCATCGGCTGGGGGTGTGAGGTTCAGCCCGATGTCGCCCACGGCACCCGCCACTTCCGCCAAGGCCCATATCCGAGATGCCCACGCGACCTTTGCCGCCAGCAACGTTCCGCCGCTCGCCGCGATGGTGGCCACGTCCAGGGAGACGTTCACCGCCGTCTTTATGCGGTCGTTCTCCAGCTTATCCTGGTTGTACTCCAAGAAGATGGCCGGGACGACATAGTATTTTCCGCCGGTGATGGGTTCTCCCAAGGCCGTCTCCACCAAGGGCAGCTGCATCCTGTCCACCGACACGAGTATCGGGGTGAGGGGATCCAGCTTGGCTATCACTGTCCATTTCTCCGACTTAGTGCTCGCGGTGCCCGGTCGCGGATTTGGCGTGCTGAGTGAGAAGACATCGTAGACCGTCACCTTTCCGCCGTCATACTCCCCTTCCATGTGCCGGTAGCTGAACATCCCGCTGAAACGGTCTTCTTGCCAATCCATGCCCTCGAGGTTCACTATCCGTGCCAGATAGTCCCCGTCGTTCGTAGGCCAGCGTTCCGCGATGGATTCCGGAGAGGTCTGGTACATGATGGCCAAGGCCCCAATGAAGTTCGTGTAGTTCTCGCCGTCACGCCAGAAGAAGAGTGAGGCATCGTCCATCTCGGAGACGAGGTGCGTCAACAACCGGTTGCCATCCTTTTCCAACAGCCGGTAGAAGCTCTGGTATTCCGACGAGACGAGGGATTGCATCAGGCGTAGCAAGGCAAGCTCGGACTCCTCCTTGATGGTCTCCTGTCCGGCGATGGCCGTGAACAGCCTTTCTTTCTCCCCGTAAGTGAGTTTCCGCAGGGAAGAGAGGCAGGCCCTGTTCACGGTGGCGGCCAAGGCTTGGGGGCCGGCCACGCCCAGGCTGTCACGCAACTCCTTGTAGCCCCGCTCAATGTCTTCCACGTCGCATTCCTGGCGGTCGTTGGCCAACGTGGCGTTCATGGCGCACACGATGTCACGGTCCGAATAGGGGTAACGCAACCATTTCGTGTCCCCGCCGGCGCTTATGCCGTTTATGTCACTCCCCTCTTGCCAAGGGATGAGGGCGTAGTTGTACTCGCAGGGGTCGCCGGATGCCCTGTAGATGTTCACCTTGTCCGGCTTGGTATTGCTGGCCTTGAAAGCGATGTGCTTGTCGGACGAGGTGGAGACGAAATCCGAGGAGCTTGCGTCCCATTCATAATCCTCGTCCTTGTACCTCAACTTCCGTACGGCAAACGAATGGGGGGCTATCACCATCCTTACCGTTACTTGCTTGCCGTCTTGGTAGAACTGGTCCATGAACCGTCCATCAGGTGACAAGGCCAAGTGATAGCTTACGTTCATCTCGCTCTTGTCGTCCGCCGCGAACGGGCTTGTCCAAATCGCCGGCGCGCCGATGATGTCCCACTGCCATTTGCCGAGGAAGGTCCCGTCGGAGTAGTCCATCAGGTTGTCGGTGTCGCCCTGCTTGAGCACTCCCCCGTAGAAGGAGTCGAAGGTGTGGCGGAGGGTGAAGAGGCCATGTCCCAGCTCGTGGGCGATGATTTGGCAGGCCTCCTCCCTGGACTTGATGTTGTCCACGAAGATGTAGCCGAA